>CAYRXH010000004.1:0-78559 GCA_964428185.1 uncultured Bacteroidales bacterium | reverse complement strand
TTCAGAAAGAATTGTTTCATCAATATCAAAACCTTTTATTGATAAATCTGATTTTTTACTAATTAAAGATCTTGTAAAAACGCCTAAACCAAACGCAGGCTCTAAAACTGTTTTTAGTTCTTGATTTCCTAACAACCAATCTGCCATTAAAGATGCTAGATGAAAAGGCGTAAAGAATTGGGCAAACTTTTTCCTATGTTCTAAGGAAGTTATCTTAGAGTAGTCTTTCTCTGCTTGATTGTTTGTCGCTTGCGATATGTCTTTAACGTCAATCATTAGAATTCTTTACTATCAATGCTAAGAATGTTAATAAGATTATCCACATCAAGATAAGCTGTGCCGCCTTTGAAAGTCACATAAAATAAAAGTCTGCCCCTATCCATTTCTTTTCTAACACTTTCGTGAATGGGCTCTTCAACTTTTGATGCAATAGGTATTCCTGACTTTGAATTGATTTTGATAGTGGTTTTGTTCTGATTTTTGGTATCAGTTTCAACTGAAAAAATTATTCCTTCATTGTTGGAGTCAGAGATTATGGACAGAATTTGCTCAAATGAAATTCCATAAACCTTATCAAAGAAAACTTGAAAGTAAAAATAAGGAACATTGAAAGTTTCAATCCATTTGTAAACAACTTTGATGTCTTCAACCTTTGGGGTAATGGAAAGATAGTCCCGTTTCTGAATTTCCTTGATGGTGTCTTTGAGTGTTCTAAAGTGTGCTTTCAATTCTGAAAGCCGTTCTGTTGAACTCCAACTTGGAACTCTGAAATCTGTAACTGATAAAGTCTTTGGGGTGATGCTTTGAAGCAAATCAATGTATGCTTGTCTTGAAGGATGATTTAATTCTTCCTGAAATTCTGCAAGGATTATATCTCTGGTCTGCAAGGCGATTTGACTACATTTTTCAGTCCTAACTTGCATAGCTTCATCGTATTTGTCTATCAAGAATGCACTTGACCTTACTTCAATTCCTGCTATTGCCTTTTTTACGTACTCGGTAATTTTGTGGTGTGGAATTTGGCTTATATCAAAACCCAAGCCTCCATTGAAATCTTCTTTTCTGAAAATTAACAAGTCTGGTCTTTTACCAATTGTATCAAGCTCGTCTTGAAAATCTTGATAAAATGTATCAAACCCATCTTCTCCTGCAACTAAGTCATCAGACTTGCCATATTTTACTGCGACAAAGTTTTTTGAAGTCTCGTTTATAGCTCTGAACACCAAGTTTTCAGCCCAATCTCACTGTTCCTTATTGGTAATGAAATTCGATGATGCTTGAGTCGGTGTTCTTGCAGGGTCTCGTGGAAGTCCGAAGTCCACAAAATTACAGGAACTGTTTTAGTTAATTCTCTTATTTTGTCGTTATATGTCATATTCATTTTTTGTTCTACAAAATTACTTTTTTAATCACGTTAATCAGTCTGTGTTTTGGCAAAAAGTGGCTCTTTTGGCTTTGCGAAGCGTTGCTTTGAGTGTCGGACAAGATCAAATCATATCTGTCTGGTCGTCTGTCTTTACACTTGTTGCCAACATGAACATCTGGCAAAATGACTGCCAACCTTAGAATCGAAACTACATTCTAAAACTGCTATTGCTGTTTTCGTTATATTTACTGTTAATAAGTCATCCGGTTGAAAGTCATAATCATTTCATAACTTATTTTCTGATTATCTTTTTCAGCACTGTGTCCTTATCCAGTTTTTTCGTACAGAAAAACCAATCATAACAATGCATTTCTTCTTTATTTTCCATACGCTCCTTGGCAACACCACAAGAACCTGCAGTAGGTACAATGACATCATCGCCCGGTCTCCAATCAGCGGGAGTAGCAATTTTAAATTCATCAGCTGCCTGAAGAGCAATCACAATGCGGTATAATTCATCAAAATTTCTACCCAAACTCAGGGGATAATACAAAATTGTTCTCACAATTCCCTCAGTATCAATTACAAAAACTGCACGCACAGCTTTTGTGTTGCTTTCTCCGGGCATCATCATTCCATATTTCCTTGCCACTTCCATGGTAATATCCTCGATCAGCGGAAATGTTACTTCCACATTCTTCATTCCCTTGTATTCAATTTTTTCCTTAATTGTTCTCAGCCAGGCAATATGACTGTAAAGACCATCAACTGACAAACCAACAAGTTTGCAGTTGGCATCATTAAACTGCTTTTCCATAGTGGCAAAAGTCATGAACTCAGTTGTACACACTGGAGTAAAATCAGCAGGATGACTAAACAAAATAATCCAGCTTCCACTGTAATCAGCAGGAAAATTAATTTCACCCTGAGTTGTAACTGCTTTAAATTCTGGTGCTTTTTCACCAATTCTTGGCATTGCATTAGTAATTTGTTCCATAGTTGTTTTTTTTTATTGGTTATAATTTTGAATTGCATTTCATACACAAAAGGGATTCATTGTCAATCTTTCCTGAATCATAATGGCTGTCTGAACAAGCATGAAAACAATCACTACCACAAAATGTACATGATACAATCATACTCTGCTGATCAGGATGATTAAAAATACTACTGCATGATTCGCAATGGTACCACTCGCTGTCAAAATATACTTTTCCTCCCTCAATAAACACAGAGCGACCTTCAACCATTGCAATTGCAATTTTATTCAATACAGAAGCATAAACACTGGTAAATGTAGGGCGTAAAACTCGCATCTGAATTGATGCATCATGATGATTCAACAATTCATAATCACATAAGCGTATGACTTCATACTCCTCAAGAAGCAAATTCACCTGTGAAGAATCAGCAGACCGGCTAATCCTTCCGAATGGTTTCAGTCCCTTAATAACAGGAACTGCAGAGATTTTCCTAGTAGTTTTGAATCTTGCCATAGAGTTAATGAACTATTGTTCACTGCAAAATTAACGAACATTAGTTCAATAACAAATTTTTTTTATATTTTGGAAAAAAACATGCATCCATTAATCAAAAAATTCCGGATGGTTCTTTCGGGCATGCTCAATGATAACGGGACACTCTTAGGCGGTCAGGTTTTGCAGCCAATGGACAAAGCGGCTTATATTGCTGCTGTGAGGCACTGCAATAAAAAGGTAGTCACTGCAAAAATCAGGGACATGTAGTTTATTCTTCCACTTCAGGCAGGAATGATTGCAGAAATACAGATCAGGATCATTGCTAAACACGGTGCATGTATGGACTTTCATATTGAGATTTATGCAGAAAACATTTACACAGGAGAAAGCCGAAAGGCTGAAGAATCTGTATTTACAATGGCTGCAGTCAACGATGAGCCTAAAGTAGAGTGATTATAGATAGATTTTTCTAAGAAAACTCCATAAATTGAAATGAAATTGTTATTTTTACAAAAATATAATGTATCGCCACTCGTTATTAGGAATTAAATCTTCACCCCATGAAAAAAAATGATTTATTGCTTATTATCGGCACTTTTTTGTTTTCGTTTTTATTTTACGAACAGAGTGCCGGACTTAACGTTTTTCTCTTTTCGATATCTGTACCTGTAATACTTGCAGTTTACAAACCTGAAAGTCTGAAAAACAGGTTGTGGTTACTCGGTGCCTTTCTGACCATACTGACAGGCTTTTCCGTTTTTGTCAACGGGACTTTACTGGCAGTTTTTGCATTTTATTTGGCAATAACCTATCTGGCAGGAGTTACAGTAAGCAGGGCTGCATCTCCGGGGTCAGCAATAGCTTATACAACATTTTCCTGTATGACTTCTGTAGGATATATGATCGGTGATTCCATTGAAAGAAAAAAGCTCAAAGAAGAAAAGCTCAGGAGAAAGATCAATCGTGGTGCAGTAATCACAATGGGGATATTTATTTTTGCTGTTGTGGCAATGTTTTTCTTTCTCTATCAGGATGCCAACCCTTTATTCAGGGAAATCACAAAATTTATTAATCTTGATTTCATTTCCCTGAAATGGGTGATGTTTACTTTTATGGGTTTCTTACTTGTTTATGGTCTGATTTATACTCTCAAACTCCGAACATGGGATGAGTTTGAGATGAATAGTCCCAGTGAGATAGATCGTGAAAAAGCTGAAAGTGGGATCAATCGTTTTCTGTGGTTTGAAATGGATTCTGAAATTGAGCGCAAAGCCGGTGTTATTTTATTTGCTATCCTCAATATCATGATTCTCACCATCAATATTCTTGATATTTCCTTTCTTTGGACAGGGATGGAGCTGCCTGAGGGGTTCACTTTTGCAGGATATCTTCACAAAGGAATCTATACGCTGATTTTTTCATGTATTTTGGCAATATTGCTGATTCTGCTCATATTCCGTGGAAAACTCAATTTTTCAGAACATGGAAAAGCATTGAAAATCATGGCCTATACATGGATTATCCAGAATATTTTTATAGCTGTTTCATGTGCTCTCCGTAATTCAATCTACATTTCTTCCTATGCTCTTACGTATCGCCGTATCATCATATTTGTTCTCCTCATTCTGCTGTTTGTTGGACTTGCTTCAGCAATCATCAAGATAATGAAAAGAAAGAACTTTTATTATATGTTTCGTTTAAACAGTTTTGCGTTATTGATTGTCTTTGCAGGTGTAAGTCTTTTTAACTGGGACGGAATAATCACCCGTTACAATCTGAAAAATTCTGAATATCCGGATGTGGCATATCTCGTTGATCTTAATGATTCAGGACTCCCCTACCTTTTACACTATGCTGAAACTACTCCTGCAGGCGAAAAAATTGTTAATACAAATTACAAAAGCCGAAGTTTTTACACTCCGGAATCATTTTACTGGCAAAGACCTTTACTGACTGATATTATTTATGATAAAACATACAGATTGTTGTATAAGCAAAAAAACACAAACTGGAAATCATACAATCTTAATGATGCTATGACTATCAAAAAGATTCGGAAACTTTATGATGATGGAATTCTCAAGCAGTTTGTGATTAACGGAAAACCTGATTTTGACATTCATATTCTCACTGAATTCAATGGTTTGCAATTTCTTTCTATTACAAATTCAGTGATCAATGACACCTCCGGAATTGCCTGCCTTCAGCCGTTTACAAAACTGGAAAACCTAAAACTCAGCGAAATGAATCTTGAGCACATAGACAATCTTCCTGAATTCAGCCTATTGAAAAAAGTCAACCTCAGCTATAATTCCATCGGGAATTTTAACAAACTTACAGAATATCAGGGACTTACAGAAGTCAACATATCATCTAATCCTACCTCTGATATTTCTTTTCTGTCACAGTTACAGAAAATTGAGACTCTGAATATTTCATATACTGATGTTACAGATCTTAGTATCTTGAGTGAACTCAGAAATCTCAGGAGGCTCTTTCTCAGAAATATGCAAAACACTGATTTTTCAACCTTGCCTGTATGTCCTTCGCTTGAGGAAATTGACCTCTCAGAAAATGCCAATCTCAGTAAATTCAAGAATCTTGCTGCTCTGATTTCAGGTGCTCCTAAGCTGACCCAGGTTATTCTGCAAAATATATCTCTCAGTTCACTTGCATATTTTTCTGACACAATTGTGATCATGAACAGATATGAAATTCCGGGGCAAAACAATATTGATCCTGAGGTCCTTGAACACATCAGTTTCTTAGATGTTTCTTCAAACCAGATGGCCAACCTCAGTGGCATTCAGGGATTTAAAGGATTAAAAATTTTACATGCACAATCTAATTTCTTAACGAGTATCAAACACATCAGGTATTGCAGGAATATGACCGAGCTTGACCTGAGAAACAATCCTATTAGTTCACTTAAGGGAATTGAAGGTTTGAATGAGTTGAAGTATTTGCATCTCAGAGAATTTACTTTCAGTGAGATACAGGAGCTTGCTTCCCTTCAGAAACTTGAAGCCCTGTCATTAACCAACGGGGTTATAGCAGATATGAGTCCGTTAACCAATTTAAAGCAATTGAAATATCTTGATCTTTCATACACCCAGATCCCTTCACTTGATTTTCTTAAAGGTATGGAAAATCTTGAATTTCTGAACCTCAGTGGATATAATGGTGCAGATATTGAAAAGATTATTCACTGTAAAAATCTGAAAGTTGTTATCATCCCAAGGATTCAGATGAAATTTAAAAGAAAGTTGGAACAGGAAATTCCACAGATAAGAATAATCAGAGATTTTGAATTTGAAGATCTGGAATTTTATATTGCCAAGTACGGGAAAATCCATACCTAAAACATTGTTTTTTGTTATTTTTGCGGAAACTACATAACATAACTTTCATGTCTATAACTGTAAAAAACATTACCAAACTATACGGAAAGCAAAAAGCTGTTGACACAGCAAACTTTCATATTGAATCGGGAGAAGTCGTTGGTTTGCTGGGACCCAATGGTGCTGGAAAATCCACATTAATGAAAATTCTCACCTGCTTTCTGCCACCAAATGAAGGGGAAGCTTTTGTCTGTGGAATCAATGTGCTGGAAAAGCCACTTGAAGTCAGATCAAAAATCGGATATCTGGCCGAAAACAATCCTTTATATCTGGATATGTATGTCCATGAATTTTTAATGTTTATTGCTTCAATACACAAACTTGATAACCGGAAAAAACATATTGCTGACATGATTGAACTGACAGGACTTGGTATTGAGCAAAAGAAAAAAATCGGACAGTTGTCAAAAGGTTACCGGCAAAGGGTTGGACTTGCTCAGGCTCTGATTCACAATCCTGAAGTATTAATTCTTGATGAACCCACTTCAGGGCTTGATCCGAATCAGATTGTTGAGATCCGGAATCTGATCAGTCACATCGGAAAAGAAAAAACCGTTTTGCTGTCTACACATATCATGCAGGAAGTGGAAGCCATATGCTCGCGGGCAATAATTATTGATCTTGGAAAGATTATTGCTGATGATTCGCTTGAAAACCTTCGAAAACGAACCAAATCAAATATCATTACCGTAGAATTTGATAAAAAAACAGAAAGAGATTCATTGCTGAAGATTCCCTGCGTAGTCAAGTGTCATTCTGAAGATGAACTGACATGGATTATTGAATCCAACGATCAGGGAGATGTCAGAAAGGAAGTTTTCAAATTCGCTGTTGATAAGAACCTGAGTGTTTTATCTCTGGAGAAGGATAAATCTAGCATCGAAGATATTTTCAGACGTCTTACCAAAAAATAAATTTTGAATGACCGTAAGATTTTTTTATATTTGTAGGTTATACTCTATTCCAGTGAACAAATTCCTGAACAGTTTTATTTTAATATTGCTTCTGTTTTTCAGTTCAAAGGTATTTGCTACTCACCAAAGAGCTGCCGAAATTACATACAGGCATATTTCAGGCTACACCTATGAATTTACGTTGATCAGCTATACCTATACTCCCAGTCTTGCTGACAGACCCTCGCTTGAAGTTAACTGGGGTGATGGAACAAGTACTGATCTTCCCAGAATACAGAAAATAGCTGTCCCTGGGGCTGTTGATATTACAAAAAATGTGTATACAGGCACCCACACATATGCAGCTCCTGCCACCTATTTTGTAACTATGGAAGACCCAAACAGGAATGCAGGTATTATTAACATTCCCTATTCAGTCAATGTCCCCATGTTTATCAGCACAATGATTGTGGTGAATCCTCTTCTCGGACCAAACAGTTCTCCTATTCTCACCTTCCCCCCAATAGATAACGGTTGCGTAGGAATTCCCTTTTACCACAATCCAGGAGCATACGACCCTGACGGGGATTCCCTGTCATACAAACTGGTTCACTGCCGTGGTGAAGACGGGCTTGACATTTTGGGATACACTTACCCTTCAGCATCCAACAGTTTTTCCATTGACCCCTATTCAGGTACTGTTACCTGGGACAGTCCAATCATACAGGGCGAATATAATATTGCAATTATCATTGAAGAGTACAGGAATGGCATTCTAATCAGCGCTATTACCAGAGACATGCAGATCAATATTATCCCATGCAACAATCAACCTCCTCTGTTGAACGTCATTTCTGACACCTGTGTCAATGCAGGCGATTTTCTAGTTTTCAATGTTACTGGCACAGACCCTGATGCAGACGAACTTACACTATCGGCAACAGGAGCACCTTTTGAAACATCTGTCAGCCCTGCAACATTCCCCCAAGTCAATGGCTTTTCTCCATTGACAGGCACATTCACTTGGCAAACCAACTGCACACACGTATTTAAAAACCCGTGGCCTGTCTATTTCAGGCTAGAAGATAATAATCCTGAAGTGAACCTCATCAGTATCAGAACGACATTTATTACGGTTGTTGCTCCTGCTCCCGAAAATCTGACTGCTTCACCACTAGGAAATAATATCCGGCTTGAGTGGAATAAAAGCATCTGCGAACAGGCATCAGGATATAAAATATACCGAAGGACAGGCTCATACGGATTTATCCCTGATCATTGCGAAACAGGAGTTCCTGCTTACACAGGTTATGTTGAAATTGCACAAAATTACGATGTGAATGATACTATTTTTATTGATGACAATAATGATTCAGGCTTGAATCATGGTCCCGAATATTGTTATATGGTTATTGCCTATTTCCCTGATGGTGCAGAGAGCTATGCTTCCAATGAAGCATGTGCTTCACTTAAAAAAGACGTTCCTGTAATTACCAATGTCAGCATCCGCCAAACAGATAATACAAATGGTTCTGTCTGGATTGCCTGGAGCAAACCTGTCGAGATGGACACCCTTGTTTACCCCGGCCCCTACGAGTACAGAATATTCAGGGGGCAGGATTTCCAGCCTCCTGCATTTCTTCAGATTGGTTCATATACATCTCTTGATGACACAACTTATATTGACACTCTACTGAATACCAAAGACCAGCCGTGGACCTATTACATCGAATTGTGGGATCTCAGTTCAACACCTCAACTCATCGGTGAGACTGTCCCTGCATCTTCAGTCTGGCTTGATATAATGCCCTTTGATCAGGCACTAATTCTCTCCTGGGAGTATCTTGTTCCATGGGCCAATATAAGTTTCACAGTTTACAGGTATAATCCTTTAGTGTTAGCCTTCGATTCCATCGGGGTCTCAGTGACGAATGAGTTTATTGATACAGGTCTGGATAATGGCACGGAATACTGTTATCTTGTAAGATCTACCGGAAGCTACTTCACTACGGGTTTTATTGATCCCATTCTGAATTTTTCCCAGGAAAACTGTGAAATTCCAAGCGATATGGTTCCTCCCTGTGCTCCTGAACTTACTGTAATACCAAATTGTGATATCCCTTCAAATCAGCTTTCATGGACCAATCCCATAACAGACTGTGATTATTCAGGTGATACAGAGTATTACATGATTTATTTTTCTCCCACACAGGATGGGTCATTTTCATTAATTCATACTGAAAATGACCCTTATATTCTTTTTTATGAACATGTCATCGGACAGACAGTTGCAGGATGTTATACAATAGTAGCTGTTGATACCACAGGCAATATAAGTGAGTTTGCAGATACTGTTTGTGTAGATATTGACAGCTGTAATCTTTACAATCTGCCAAATGTATTCACACCCAACGGAGACGGATTCAATGATTTCTGGATTCCTTTTCCTTATGATTTTGTTGATCATATCCAATTACAGGTGTTTAACAGGTGGGGAAAAGTAGTTTTTGAAACAACAGACCCCAATGTTGGCTGGAACGGAAAACATTATCAGAATGGAGACGATGTGGCAGAAGGTGTATATTTCTTTATCTGTGAAGTGTATGAAATTCGATTAACTGGGTTACAAAGGCGAACCATTACTGGAAGTGTTACAATCCTAAGAAATCCTGAAGAAAAAATTTATTAACACAAATTCAATAACTATGTTTAGCGGAATTATAGAGAAAACAGGAAAAGTAGTCAAGATTGACAAACAAGGAAGTAACATTCACTTCACCATTTCAACACCTGTTGCAAAAGAATTAAAAATTGACCAGAGCATGTCACATGATGGGGTATGTCTGACAGTTGTAAACGTGGATTATGAGGCAGAAACCTATGTTGTAACTGCTATTCAGGAAACACTGGATAAAACAAATTTACGCACATGGGAAATCGGTTATGAAGTAAATCTTGAGCGCAGTGTTGTTGTGGGAGGCCGATTTGACGGGCATATAGTTCAGGGGCATGTTGATCAGACAGCTGAATGCATTAAAATAGAAGAACTTGACGGCAGTTGGAAATTTTATTTCAAATATGACTCTGACAAAGGAAATATTACGGTTGAAAAAGGATCAATTTCTGTAAATGGTGTAAGTCTTACAGTTGTTGATTCTGAAAAGGGCATGTTTTCAGTGGCTATCATTCCATACACCTATGAAGTGACCAATTTTCATAACTTCATACCCGGCTCAGTAGTGAATATTGAGTTTGATGTATTTGGAAAATATGTTGCCAAGCTTCTTGATGCATATTTTGAAGCAAGAAAGGAGTAATTCGTTTACTTACCTGTCCCTTTGATCACTGTCAAAATGGTATAAAATAAAATTTTAAAGTCCATTGCCAGCGACATATTCTCGATGTAGAGAAGATCATATTTCATGCGTGCAATCATTTGCTCCACATTTTCAGCGTAACCATATTTTACCTGACCCCAGCTGGTAATCCCTGGTTTCACTCTTTGGAGAAGACGATAATGAGGTGCCTGCTGAACAATCTGATCAATATAATATTTTCTTTCGGGACGTGGTCCCACAAGGGTCATATTTCCTTTGATCACATTGAAAAACTGGGGAATCTCATCAAGTCTGTACTTTCTCATAAATCTGCCGAACCTGGTCACTCTGGGGTCATTCTGATTTGACAACTGAGGTGTTCCATTTTCTTCAGCATTCACAATCATAGAGCGAAATTTGTATATCTGAAAAGGTTTTCCCCTTAACCCAATTCTCTCATGAGAATAAAACACAGGACCTTTTGAAGAGCGCTTTACTCCGATTGTTAAAATTACAAATAAAGGCAAAAAAAGAATAATTACAAGAACTGACAGGGTAATATCAATAACCCGTTTGGCAATTTGCTGCCACAAAGGCATCATTTCATCGGGCAGCTCAATCAGAGGTATGTTGAATATTGCGCTGTATTTGACTGAACCGGCGATGATATCTTTATAGTCAGGCATAATTTTAATAGTAACCCTGATATTATTGGTTTCAAGAAGTATTTTTTCAATCATCTGATGCTGTGCAGGGTCAATTGCAATGATAATTTCCTCAATTCCTTTTTCAAGAACAATTTTTTCAATATCCTCGACATTCCCAAGACAGGGAATGAGACCTTTCATCTGATCCTGATATTCTCCCTGTATATGAATATACCCAGTAAATTTATTTCCTGATGCAACAGTTTGCCCTGTTATTTCGGAATAGACTTTAAAAGCATTTCCATTGCTCCCTACCAAAAGCGTATTAAAAGACAGATCTCCCCTGTGAATCCTCTTGTTTGTTTTCATAGTAAGGATAAACCTCGTCAATGCAGTGAGAAAGAAATGAACACCAAACAGAAAAATATAATATTTATAGTAATCCGTGTAAGAAGTAATGACATCATCAAGGATGAAAACAAAAAATATTATGGTTACTCCAATAAATGAAGCAATAAAAATCTGCCCGGTTTCCTTTAATCTTGATCTTCTGAAGATATTTCTATACGATCCAATAATTGCATAAAGCAAAATCCAGAAAACAGGAATCAGGATGATGCTGTAATAGAACTTTGGGTCATTAAAAACAGCATCAAGATGGTCCTGACGGGAAAAATAAAACTCCTTTTTTCTAAAAAAAAAGAACAAGCCCCATGCTGAGACCGCCATGATAAAATCAAACAATATGTACTTCAATGTCTGCAGACGCTTGTTCATCTACTAGTAATGTATTAGTTTAATGTTTTCAATCCATATCTGACCTTCAGCTGTACCTTCCTCAAGATAAGCTGTAATAAACACATTAAAATCAATGGCACTTTGCAATCGTGACACTGTAGGGGTAAGGTTCACATATATTTTTTTCCATTTGTCTGAAGGAGTAACAACAACAATAGGATGCTGGGTGGAAAAAGTGTATTCATTTGCAAAAACTCCAACTGTAAATGGGATCGTATTTTTACAGTTAAGTTCAACAAAAGTAAATCCTCCTCCCTGAGGAAGTTCATAACTGTCAATTGAAGTAACCTCAAAAAAGTCTCTTTCGGCATCAATGAATATTTCACCACAGTAGTCTCCTTCAAAAACATGAGTACTGTCATCAATTTTATTGAGAATTGTATCGCTTCTCGAAGTCTTTTCAAAAACAACACCAACAGATTCAAAATCCTCAATAAACTCGAACTTAAGATTTTCAATGTAAGTGGATTGAGGGGATATTTCAATAACACTGTCAGGAATCAGGTTGGTAGTAACACTATACTGACTATAAAAGGTATAAACAGCCCTCGTGGCAGCTGTTCCGTTCAGTTCAATGCCAGGAAACACTATTAATTCACTATTCCCAGATGCAAGCACAGGAATGGTAGCAGGAAGCTGAAAAGCACCGATTTTCTGACCATCCACAAAAACCCATGCATCAACAATATTGTGGCTTGATGTTCCTTCTCCTGGAAGTGCCTGAAATTCAAAGGATTCTATCCTAATATAGGAGGGAATTTCAACATCCTTATCGAACCATGAACAAGCAGAAAAGAACATGCCTGAAAATAGAATAATTAATCCTGCCGGAGTATATTTTCGTATCACAAAACTCATATTTGATTCAGACTTAACGAAAACAGATTCGTTTTATTATTCTATAGTTCAAAAAAAGTCATTTTTTCGTTTATCTTATCAAGTACCATATATGCAACCTGAAGTGCATAGTATCCGTCAAAAATACTCACTACTGGATCCTGATTCTGCGTAATTGAGTCATAGAAACTTTTCAGTTCAGTTTGAATAGCATTGACCGGAACAGCTTCAGGGGCAGTCCTGATGATTTCTTTCTTCCCTTTGTCATCACCAAGGTCAATAATCATTGCAAATGGATTCTTTAGCGTTTCCTGAGTGAGGTCACGAATCTGGATTACTTCAGAACTTTTTTCAAGAAAATCAACTGAAATATATGCATGAGGCTGAAAAAACCTCAATTTTCGCATATTCTTCATGGATATTCTGCTGGCAGTTAGATTAGCCACACATCCATTGTCAAATTCAAGTCTGGCATTTGCAATATCAGGTGTATCACTAACTATTTTTACGCCGCTTGCAAAAACTTTTTTCACTTTTGATTTTACAACACTTAAAATAATATCAATATCATGAATCATAAGATCAAGAACAACAGGAACATCAGTTCCTCTTGGATTGAACATTGCCAGCCTGTGTCCTTCAATAAAAACCGGTCCCTGAATTTCATCCTTTACAGACAGGAAAGCAGGATTAAATCTTTCAACATGTCCTACCTGCACTTTTACATCGGCTTCACGACTTATGGCTATCAGTGACTTTGCCTGCTCAACGGTAGTCACAACAGGCTTTTCAATAAATACATGTCTGAACTTCTTCAGTGCTTTTGAAGCACACTCAAAATGTGCTATGGTTGGTGTGACAATGTCAACAACATCAACCTGATCTACAAGCTCATCGATTGAATCAAAAGAAGGAATGTTAAATTCTTTACTCACAGCCAGTGCATTTTCCTGATCAACATCAAAAAAGCCCACCAGTTCATATTCTGGAATCATCTGTATACATTTAATATGGATTTTCCCAAGATGACCAGCACCAAGTACTCCGATTTTCAGCATATATTCAAGTTTTTTTTTGCAAAAGTAAAATTTTTGCCCGAGGTATTTTCGTATTTTTGCATGTGTACTGAAAAATAGCTTATTTTTTTTATATGAAAACAGACTCCTACAGGCATAAAGGTCTGAGAAAACAACTCATCAAAGAAATTGAACATAAAGGAATTACTGATCAATATGTATTGGCTGCAATGAGTAGTCTGCCGCGTCATTATTTTATGGATTCTTCATTTACTGAAATCGCCTATCAGGACAAGCCGTTTCCCATTGGTTGCGGACAAACCATTAGCCAACCATATACTGTTGCTTTTCAGACACAGTTACTGTGTGTTCAACGTGGAATGAAAGTACTGGAAATAGGGACAGGAAGTGGCTATCAGGCAAGTATTCTTGCAGAGATGGGAGCCAAGGTATTTACTATTGAAAGAATCAGAGAATTGTATCTGGCATCAAAAAAGCTCATGTTTGAGTTGGGTTTAAAACCCAAAGTATTTTATGGAGACGGATATCTGGGCTTGCCTACCTATGCTCCATTTGACAGAATCCTTGTCACTGCAGGTGCACCTGAAATCCCTTCAGCACTTCTCCAGCAACTGGTACATGGCGGCATACTGGTGATCCCGGTCGACCATTCTGAGGGAGTACAAATCATGAAACGTGTGATACGACACAACGAGTCTGAGTTTGAATATCAGGAACACGGAATGTTCCGGTTTGTCCCACTTTTAGGGAATAAAGATTAGCTTTCGTCCCAATGTTATATTTGGCTTTAAGGAAAATAGGATTTGGTAATTTTTTATGTGAACATTTATAAACTTATACATTTAAAATATGTCTATCTTTGTGTCGAAAATATAGATGAATAAAAAAATAATACACCCATACACAATGAAGAAATTTGTTTTATATATTTTATTTTCAGGATTATTATTATCCGTATCAGGCCAATTGACTGTATCGACAGGAATTCCTCCTGCAACCCTTGTGCAAAATGTTCTTGTCGGAGGTGGTGTTACAATTTCCAATGTTACATACACAGGTCATGCCAATGCAATAGGTCAGTTTCAAACAGGTGCCACTCCAACCAATCTGGGAATTACTGAAGGAATTATTATGTCAAGCGGAGTTGTCAACGGCACACCTGCAATTGGTACTCCGGTAAGCAATTTTGCCAGTTCATCAAACGGAACTTCCGGAGATGCTCTGCTCAACTCACTGGTTTCAGGAACTACCTATGACGCTGCAATTCTTGAGTTTGATTTTGTTCCTTTATCTGACACCATTCGTTTTCGTTATGTGTTTGGTTCAGAAGAATATCTTGAGTGGGTAGGATCAAGTTTCAATGATGTATTTGGTTTTTTTGTAACCGGGCCAAATCCGCTGGGAGGAAGCTATACCAACAAAAATATTGCATTGATACCCAATACCATGGTTCCTGTTGCAATCAATAACATTCACAGTGGATCATACTCTCAATACTATGTCAATAATGAAGCAATGGGCGGAACATCTATTGTGTTTGACGGATTTACAACTGTACTCACTGCCTGGTTAAAAGTTACGCCCTGTCAGACCTATCATCTGAAAATTGCAATTGCCGATGCAGGAGACTCAAGCTATGATTCAGCTGTCTTTCTTGAAGCCAATAGCTTTGAGACATCAGGGGTAACTGTAAATATTGATTATTCTATCCCTGCAATCGGAAACTATGCAGTTGAAGGTTGCAATGATGCAATTCTGACATTTTGTTTATCCCAGACAAGTCCAAACGATTACAATATCCCCATGCAGGTTGGAGGTACTGCAACAAACGGGGTTGACAATACCATGGTCCCTGCTCAGATTACCATTCCTGCCGGCACATTATGTACTGATTTTATCATTCAGGCATTTATTGACAATGTGAATGAAGGTATAGAAAATCTGGAAATAGTGCCACAAGTAAATTTATGCGGAGGTGTAGATACAATAAATATTGAAATTCATGATTATTTTCAACCACAACTGTCAATAAGCAATGATACAACTATATGTATTGGTGATTCTACTCAGATTTTCGCTGCTGGTTCTCTTGGGATTGCTCCTTTTGAGTATAGCTGGAATAATATTCCAGAAGATACAACAACTCAAACTGTAAGTCCAGATATGACTACTGTTTATACTGTAACTGTTACAGATATGTGTAGTCAGTCAGTAACAGCAGATGTTCAGATTCAGATTGCAACAACTGACGTGGATGCAGGAAGTGACGTTACAATCTGTGAAAATCAAACCACCAACCTGACTGCTACAGGAGGCACTTCTTACATTTGGTCAGATGGATCAACCACAGAAACTATTACCGTTTCACCCACACAAACAACAATGTATTTTGTCACAGCCACAGGAGTGTGCATCCCGATTGATTCGGTCACAGTTTTTGTAAGCCCGGGAGCCGATGTTACACTCACTCAGCCTCCTACTGTCTGCGCAGGTGAACAGATTCAGATTGAAGCTTCCGGTGGCGAAACCTTTATATGGTCATCCAGTCCACCCGACGGGTCTTTAAATTCACAGGCCAGCAATCCAACAATCAATGTAAAACCACATGTTACTACTGTTTATTCAGTGACTGCAGCCAATTCATACGGATGTACAGGCTTTGCTCAGGTTACTGCAGAAATCTATCCCAATCCCGAGGCTGATTTTCTCATTGACCCTCCTGCAGTATCATCATTTGAACCTATCATTACTTTTACTGATATCAGCGGTGGCGGACCTGTTGAATGGTTCTGGGACTTCGGAGATAATTCATTTTCAGACATTCAGCATCCAGTTCATATGTATTCAGACAGCGGTGGTATTTACCCAGTTATGCTGATAGTAACAAACATTTATGGATGCAGGGATTCAATTATTAAAAACGCCATAGTGAAGCCTGATTTTGTCATCTACATCCCAAATGCCTTTTCTCCGGAAGACAACGGCATTAATGATGAAATCACTATATTTTCAACTGGTGTATCTGAAAGAGACTTTCACTGGACTATTTTCAACAGATGGGGAAATACTGTTTTCGAGTCCTATGACCTCCATCAGGGATGGGATGGGAAATACAACGGGGATAAAGCTCCTCCTGGAATCTATGCTTATAGAATTCTTTTCAGAGACAAAGCAAATCTTCAACACGAACTATTCGGGACTATTCTATTGCTTTACTAATAAAAAAAAGTTTTGATCTTTCTTACCTTTTTTTTATCTGCAAAACTTGTTATAGAACCAGGGTCCACCATAAACGGCAGCATCTCCCAGCAATTCTTCGATTCTGAGCAATTGATTGTATTTGGCAATCCTCTCAGACCTACATGCTGATCCGGTTTTAATCAGTCCTGTATTTAATGCAACAGCAAGGTCTGCAATTGTAGTATCTTCCGTTTCTCCTGAACGATGGCTGATGATGCTTGTATAACTGTTTTGAGTTGCCAGTTGAACAGTATTGATGGTTTCTGTAACAGTACCAATCTGGTTCAGTTTAATCAGAATGGAATTGGCCACCTTCTTTTCAATACCTTTTGTAAGACGATCAACATTCGTTACAAATAAGTCATCACCAACAAGCTGTATCTTATCACCGAGTTTCTTTGTAATCATCTCCCATCCTTTCCAATCGTCCTCTGCAAGCCCATCCTCTATTGACACAATTGGATATCTGTTCACCCAGTCGGCCCAGAAATCAGTCATTTGTGCTGAAGAAAGCTTTTCTCCACTTGATTTTTTCAAATGATACACCTTTTCTTTTGCATCATAAAACTCAGATGCAGCAGGATCAAGAGCAATGAATACATCCTGCCCTGGTTTATAGTGTGCTTTTTCAATTGCTTCGATGATAACTTCCAAGGCTTCTTCATTAGATTTCAGATTAGGGGCAAAACCACCTTCGTCACCAACAGCAGTTGAATAATTTTTTTTCTTCAATACTGATTTCAGACTATGAAAAACCTCAACGCCCATTCTGAGGGCTTCTGAAAAGTTCTCTGCTTTCACCGGCATTATCATAAATTCCTGAAAATCAACGCTATTATCAGCATGAGAACCCCCATTAATAATATTCATCATTGGTACAGGAAGAGTTTTTGCGTTAACTCCACCAATATATCTGAACAATGGCTGTCCGGTTTCCTGAGAAGCGGCATGAGCGATAGCCATTGAAACACCAAGTATTGCATTGGCGCCAAATTTGGTTTTGTTTTTGGTGCCATCCAGATATACCATATAATTATCAATAAGGCTCTGCGACAACACATCAATCCCTCTCAGATCTTCAGAAAACACTTTATTAACGTTCTGAATGGCCTTGAGGACACTCTTACCCATATAATACTTAGATTCATTATCTCTGAGTTCATGGGCTTCATGGGCACCTGTAGATGCACCTGAAGGCACAGCAGCACGTCCTACTGCACCCTTTTCGGTCATGACTTCAACTTCAACTGTAGGGTTTCCACGGGAGTCGATGATTTGTCTGGCATAAACATTTACTATTGCACTCATAATGATTATTATTATTAAACAAAATAGTAGCTGAACTATCAACTACTATTTCAGATTATCATAAAAAGAAACTTACATTACTGATCTTTTTTCTCATCATTTTCTTTGATGTTTTCATCTTTGCCTGGGTCTTCATCAGTTGTAGCATCAATGACAGCTTGATCTTCAACGGGTTCTGCAACTTCAGGTTCAGCCTCAGTAACGGGATCACTCTCTGATACAGCTTCTTCATTTTCAGGAACTTGTTCTTCAGAAGAGATCTTAGCATCTGTAGTTTCATCTGAAATGTCTGCTGATACATCCTGATCCTCTGTTGTTTCTTCAGTTTTAGTAATTTCCTTAGACACAACAGTTTGAGCTGTTTCCTGTTTTCCTGCTTTCTTTGTTCCTCTTCTCTTACGGCCGCCTTTTTTATCCTTTTTGTCTGCTGACTCAAGCATCAGTTCATTATAATCCACCAGTTCCATATAGCACATATCGGCATTATCACCGATTCTCATTCCTGCTTTCAGGATTCTGGTATATCCACCGGGTCTGTCAGCAATTTTCTGAGCGACATCACGGAATAATTCAGTAACAGCTTTTTTATCCTGAAGATAACTGAATACTATTCTTCTGGAATGAGTTGTATCTTCTTTTGATTTGGTTAATAGAGGTTCAATATAACTTCTAAGTGCTTTAGCTTTTGCAACAGTAGTAAAAATTCTTTTGTTAAGAATAAGAGAAGAAGCCATATTTGATAGCATAGAATCCCTATGGGATTTTGTTCTGCCAAGATGATTAATTTTTTTTCTGTGTCTCATCGTATTTTGCCTTTCTGTTAATCGTTATCTAACTTATACTTGGTAATATCCATCCCGAAATTCAGGTTTTTTGATTTCACAAGTTCATCAAGTTCTGCCAATGATTTTTTCCCAAAATTTCTGAATTTCAGGAGATCATTTTTGCTGTATGATACAAGATCACCCAGTGTATCAACATCAGCCGCTTTAAGACAGTTTAAAGCTCTGACTGAGAGATCCATATCAATCAGTTTGGTTTTCAGAAGTTGTCTGGTATGAAGATCTGCCTCATCCAACTCTTCAACATTATCTTTCACTTCTGCTTCGAGGGTAATTTTGTCATCTGAAAACAACATAAAGTGTTGAATCAGAATTTTAGCGGCTTCATTAAGAGCATCCTTTGGATGGATTGAACCATCGGTGAGAATTTCAATAATGAGCTTTTCATAGTCAGTTTTTTGTTCAACCCTAAAATTTTCAACCCAGTAATTCACATTGCGAATTGGGGTAAAAATTGAGTCCATAGCAATAGTACCAACCACTTCAGTTGCAACTGCACCTTTGTTATCTTCAGCAAGAACGTATCCCCTTCCCTTATCAATTGTAACTTCCATATTAAGTTTTACAGAAGCATTAACATGACAAATTACAAGTTCAGGATTGAGGACCTGGAAGCTAGTGAGAAATTTGTTGAAATCACCAGCAGTAAGGGTTTCCTGTCCAAAAATATTCACATTCACTTTCTCAGTATTGATTCCTTCAATTTGTCTTTTAAACCGAATTTGCTTCAGGTTCAATACGATGTCAGCAACGTCTTCAACAACACCTTCTATAGTGGAAAATTCATGATTCACTCCGTCGATACGAACCTGAGTAATTGCATATCCTTCAAGAGAAGACAGCAGAATACGGCGAAGCGAATTTCCTATTGTAACTCCGAAACCTGGTTCAAGGGGCCTGAATTCAAATTTTCCACGAAATTCATCGGAGTCGACCATAATGACTTTGTCCGGTTTTTGAAAAGCTAATATTGCCATGTATATATTTTTTATGTTATACTATTATTTTGAGTACAATTCAACAATAAGTTGTTCATTGATACTTTCCGGAATTTCTTCTCTTTCAGGGTAAGCCATAAACTTTCCTGAAATGAGGTTCATATCCCATTCAAGCCAAGGATACTGATTCCTGTTTGAACGAATAGAATCCTGAATAACTTCCAGTGACTGAGACTTTTCTCTGACAGTCACAATGTCACCAGGACGGAGCAGATAAGATGGAGTATTAACAATTTTTCCGTTCACAGTTACGTGACGATGGGAAACCAATTGTCTGGCAGCTGCTCTGGATGGAGCAATACTAAACCGGAATACTACATTATCAAGTCTTGATTCAACAAGTTTCAGAAGGTTTTCACCGGTTTTTCCTTTCATTTTTGAAGCAAGATCAAACATTCTGCGAAACTGACGTTCAAGAACACCATAAGTATACTTGGCTTTTTGTTTTTCCATAAGCTGTATTCCGTATTCAGAGATTTTACGACGTTTTTTTGCCTGTCCATGCTGTCCAGGAGGAAAGTTCTTTTTCTCAAATGTTTTGTCACTGCCATAAATTGGCGATCCGAATTTTCTTGCAATCTTTGTTTTTGGTCCGATATATCTAGCCATAATTCAAGGTTTTCAAAATTTATTACACTCTTCTTC
Source organism: uncultured Bacteroidales bacterium (assembly GCA_964428185.1). GTDB lineage: Bacteria > Bacteroidota > Bacteroidia > Bacteroidales > DTU049 > CAYMAZ01. The sequence goes on along the minus strand of CAYRXH010000004.1, from coordinate 57,752 downwards.
TTTTTGGAGGGCGACATCCGTTGTGAGGCAATGGAGTAATATCCATAATTTCCACAACTTCAATATTTGCATTATGCAGAGCTCTGATTGCTGATTCTCGGCCAGAACCAGGTCCTCTGACATATACCTTCACTTTACGAAGCCCCAGGTCATACGCAACTTTAGCACAATCTTCGGCTGCGACCTGCCCGGCATAAGGAGTATTTTTTTTGGAACCCCTGAAGCCCATTTTGCCGGCTGATGACCAACTGATAACCTGTCCGCTATCATTGGTCAGTGATACAATAATATTGTTAAATGAAGCCGTAATATATGCACGGCCATTTGCATCAACTTTAACTACTCTTTTTTTAGTTACTCTGGTGGTTTTTGCCATTTTAATTATTCTTTATATGACGAATTCTTTTCAATTACATTTTAGCCCTTAGGAGCCTTCTTCTTATTGGCTACAGTTTTACGTTTCCCTTTTCTAGTACGTGCATTGTTTTTTGTGCTTTGACCTCGCAAAGGCAAGCCGATACGATGGCGAATACCTCTGTAGCATCCAATATCCATCAAACGTTTGATGTTCATCTGCACTTCAGAACGAAGGGCACCTTCAACTTTAAAGTGATCATTAATAATTGAACGGATAGTATTCTGTTCTTCATCAGACCAATCCATAACTTTCTTATTCAAATCAATCCCTGCCTGTTCAAGGATGTTACGGGCTGTGCTTCTGCCAATACCATAAACATAAGTCAGGCCAATTTCACCTCTTTTATTCTTTGGTAAGTCTATACCTGCAATACGTGCCATATGTGTTATTTATTTTTTTAATTTCCTATTTCTGACGTTGTTTAAATTTGGGGTTCTTTTTATTGATAATATAAACCCTTCCTTTTCGCTTTACGACCTGACAGTCGTCTGATCTCTTTTTCACTGATGTCCTGACTTTCATATCTTTGATTCTTAGTGGTTATTTATATCTGAATATTATTCTTCCCTTTGAAAGATCATAAGGAGAAATTTCCAATCTGACTTTATCTCCCGGCAGTATCTTAATGTAGTGCATCCTCATTTTCCCTGAAATATGAGCAATCAGGACATGACCATTTTCAAGTTCTACCTTGAACATGGCATTTCCCAATGATTCGATGACTGTTCCGTCCTGTTCTATAGCCGGTTGCTTAGCCATATATTTTTATTTATGTTTTCTTCAATATATTCGTATGTTGATAACACCTGAGGCTCACTCTCTCCAACGACCACCATATGTTCAAAATGCGCCGAAGGTTTTCCGTCCATAGTACGAATCGTCCATCCGTCACGGGCCTGATACACATTTCTTTTTCCCATATTTATCATCGGTTCAATACAAATAGCCATGCCAGTTTCCAGTTTTTGTCCTTTTCCCCTTTTTCCAAAATTTGGAATCTCCGGTTTATCATGAAGTACCTTCCCAATTCCATGACCAACCAATTCACGCACAACTGAAAAACCATGCTTTTCAACATAAGTCTGAACAGCATATCCGATATGTCCTGTGGTATTTCCGGAAACAGCGGCTTCTACTCCCTGAAACAAACTCTCGTATGTTTTATTCACCAGATGATGAATTGAATCATCAACTTCACCAATAACAAATGTGTATGCATAATCTCCAAACATTCCATTCATTATTACACCACAATCCACAGACACAATATCACCTTCCTTTAATTCTTCAGAACTAGGAATACCATGCACCACAACATCATTCAATGAGATGCAAAGTGTTGCAGGATAGCCTCTGTAACCTTTAAAGGCAGGAATACCACCGTTACTCCTGATAAATTCCTCTGCAATCAGATCAAGCATTCTTGAACTAATTCCGGGACGTATCTGTTTTGCTACTTCCCCAAGTGTTTTTCCAACAAGCAAAGAACTTTGTTTAATAAAGAAAAGGTCTTCTTCGGAGTTGATAATCATACCTTAAGTATTAGATCATCCCTGTTGAGGATCTTCCCTTAATTCTTCCGGATTTGGTTAAACCATCATAGTGTCTCATCAGCAAATGGCTTTCAATTTGCTGAAGCGTATCAAGCACAACACCAACCAAAATCAGCAGTGAAGTGCCACCATAAAACTGCGAAAATTGCGGATTTACACCAATCAGGTGAACCAAAGATGGCATAATCGCAACAAAAGCTAAGAATAATGAACCCGGAAGGGTTATTTTTGACATCACTGTATCAATAAATTCGGCAGTTTTTTTACCTGGTTTAATACCTGGAATAAAACCGCCGTTTTTCTTCATGTCATCAGCCATCTGTGTTGGATTGATGGTAATGGCAGTATAGAAATATGTAAATGCAACGATGAGAATTGCAAAAGTTAAATTATACCAAAAACCATTAAAATCGGAAAATGCAGCTGCAAATCCAGACATAGTCTCTGAACTGCTGAAACCTGCAATGGTGATTGGAACAAACATGATAGCCTGTGCAAAAATAATTGGCATTACACCAGAGGCATTAACTTTCAGAGGAATATATTGTCTGACTCCTCCATATTGTTTGTTTCCGATCACTCTTTTGGCAAATTGTACAGGAATTCTTCTTGTTCCCTGAACCAGCAAAATACAGAGAATAACCACCAAAATTAAAATTATCAACTCGACAACAAACACCACCAGCCCTCCAGATTGCTGCTCAACACGTGAAATGAATTCTGCAAACAATGCAAATGGCAATTGTGCAATAATTCCAATCATGATAATAAGTGAAATTCCATTACCAATACCTTTGTCTGTAATCTTTTCACCCAGCCACATAACAAACAGTGTTCCTGAAATTAATATAGCGACAGACGAAAACCAGAAAAAGAATGGTGGAGTACTGAAAGCAGCATCAAACGGATAAATAGCAGTATTGGGTAATTGAGCTACAAGATTTGAAATGTAAGCAGGAGCTTGTCCCAATGTTACAAGCACTGTTAGATATCTAGTAATCTGGTTAATTTTTTTCCTTCCACTTTCTCCTTCACGCTGCAGTTTTTGAAAATAAGGAACCGCAATTCCAAGCAATTGAACAACTATTGATGCTGAAATATAGGGCATAATACCCAAAGCAAAAACCGAAGCATTTGAAAAGGCCCCACCTGAAAACATATTTAGCAGACCAAGCAAGCCATCACTAGATTGATTCTGTAATGCGCCAAGAGCTTTTGGATCAACACCAGGAAGCACAATAAATGACCCCAAACGATAAATTAGAATAATACCAAGAGTATAAAAAATCCGTTTGCGAAGTTCTTCTATCTTATAGATGTTTTTCAGTGTCTGTATGAATCTTTTCATGGGTTAAATTTTAATTGCATAACCACCTTTTTCTTCAATTTTACGTATAGCTTCCTTGCTGAATGCATGTGCAATTACAGTAATACCTGATGAAAGTTCACCCTTTGAAAGCACTTTCACAAGATCATGCTTTGCAATCAACCCATTCTGCATCATCAGTTCAGGAGTGATTTCAGTTTGTTTTGTTGCTTCAGAAAGTTTCTGAATTGTATCAATATTGATGGCTCTGTACTCAACTCTTCCGGGGTTTTTAAATCCAAATTTCGGAATACGGCGATACAAAGGCATCTGTCCTCCTTCGAAACCAATTTTCTGAGAATAGCCACTTCTGGAGCGTGCACCTTTATGACCACGAGTAGATGTACCACCATGACCGGAGCCTTCACCTCTGCCTATTCTTTTCTCCTTCTTGACTGAGCCTTTTGCAGGTTTTAAATTACTTAAATCCATTGTATCAATTCTTTAATAATTATTAAATCTCTTTAACTTCAACCAGGTGCAGTATTGTTTTAACCATCCCCTTAATCTGTGGAGTTTCTTCCTTTTCTACAGAATCGTTAACTTTTTTAATTCCAAGTGCTTCCACGGTCAGCCGCTGCTTTTTTGGTCTTCCGATCACACTTTTTTTCAGGGTAATTTTGATCTTTTTCATATACATTCGGGATTATCCGTTAAACACTTTATCCATTTCAACACCTCTGAGCTGAGCAACAGTTCGGGCATCTTTCAGATGAATCAGTGCATTTAATGTTGCTTTGACCAAACTGTGAGGGTTTGATGAACCCTTAGATTTTGCCAATACATCTTTTATACCAACACTTTCAAGTACAGCGCGCATAGCACCACCGGCAATAATACCAGTACCGGGTGCAGCAGGCTTGACTAGAACTCGTGCTCCACAGTATTTTCCCTCCTGAGCATGAGGTATTGTACCATTAATAACAGGAATCTGAACAAGGTTCTTCTTGGCATCATCTATTCCTTTTGAAATAGCCGATGTAACTTCCTTGGCTTTTCCAAGCCCATGGCCAACCACACCATTTTCATTCCCAACAACCACAATTGCTGAAAAACTGAATGTACGACCCCCTTTGGTCACTTTGGTTACCCTTTGAATACCTACCAAGCGGTCTTTCAGTTCTATTTCGCTTGATCTAACTCTTTTTATATTTGCGTTCGCCATATCAAATTAAAATTTAAGTCCACCTTCTCTGGCCGCATCTGCTAATGCTTTCACACGACCGTGATATAAATAACCATTCCTGTCAAAAACAACTGATTGAATATTTTGTTCGATTGCTCTTTCTGCAATGAGTTTACCTACCAAAGCAGCTTTTTCAGATTTGGTCCCTTTTTGCTCAGCGACACCCTTGGTTTTGGAAGAGGCGCTCAACAGAGTGACCCCTGCATTATCGTCAATCAGCTGTACGTATATCTCTTTTGTACTGCGAAATACTGTGAGTCTTGGCCTTTCTGCAGTGCCGGTCACAACCTTACGGATTCTCATTTTAATCCGCTGTCTGCGATACGATTTTTGATTTTTTTGTTTTGCTATCATTATTCTATGTATTTCAATCAGTTACTATTTGGCTGCAGCCTTACCGGCTTTACGACGAATCACTTCACCTTCAAAGCGAATACCTTTGCCCTTGTATGGTTCTGGTTTTCTAAAGGAACGTATTTTTGCAGCCACTTGTCCGATCAATTGTTTATCAATTGATTTTAATATTATCATTGGATTCTTCCCTTTTTCAGTAATCGTTTCAACTTTTACCTCTGAAGGAATTTCAAATATGATATTATGAGAATATCCAAGAGATAATTCAAGGACTTGTCCGTTGGCCTGCGCTCTGTATCCAACACCTACAAGCTCTTGTTTGGTTTCAAACCCAGTGCTTACACCAGTTACCATATTGGCAATCAAAGCACGGTAAAGACCATGGTTTGCTCTGTGTTGCTTTTCATCACTAGCTCTCTCAAAAGTGACAATATTTCCTTCCTGCTTCAGGGTGATTGATTTGTCAACCTGTTGCTGCAATTGTCCAAGTGGTCCTTTAACGGTAATAAGATTCTCTCCGTTCACTGTTATCTCAACACCCTTGGGTAATTCAACCGGTAATTTTCCTATTCTTGACATTGTTTCAAAATTTTACGATACGTAACAAATAACTTCACCGCCGATATTCTGCTTTCTTGATTCCTTTTCAGTCATCAGACCTTTTGAAGTACTGATGATAGCAATACCAAGACCATTCATTACTCTCGGCAGAGAATGAACATCTGCATATTTCCTTAAACCTGGCTTGCTGGCTCTGGTTAATTCAGTAATTGCCGGAAGTTTGCTGACAGGATCATATTTAAGAGCAATTTTTATCATCTCAAACTTATCCTTCATTTCAAATTTGTAATTCAGGATATATCCCTGTTCGTATAAAATCTCAGTGATTCCTTTTTTCATTTTTGAAGCAGGAATTTCTACAATCTTATGTTTGGCCGCAATGGCATTTCTGACTCTTGTTAAATAATCTGCAATCGGATCGGTTATCATTTTATTCCATTTTTTTTCGTTAACAAATAAACTACTACCAGCTCGCTTTTTTAACTCCAGGAATAAGGCCGTTGTTAGCCATTTCACGGAAGTTAATTCTGGACAGACCAAAATATCTCATATATCCCTTGGGTCGCCCGGTCAGCTTACAGCGATTATGAAGCCTGACCTTAGAAGAATTTTTGGGTAATTTCTGTATTGCTACCCAATCACCTGCTGCTTTCAGTGCAGCTCTTTTTTCGGCATACTTTGCTACGAGTTCTTCCTTTTTTCTTTCTCTCGCTTTTATTGATTCTTTTGCCATATGAGTGTTACTTTTTAAATGGAAAACCAAATTCTTTCAACAGTGCCATTGCTTCCTTATCGGATGTGGCAGTTGTAACAATTGTTACATCCATTCCTGTTATCTTATGAATTTTATCTATATTAATTTCAGGGAAAATAATCTGTTCAGTGACTCCAAAAGAGTAGTTTCCTCTTCCATCAAAACCTTTATCATTCACACCCTTGAAATCTCGAACCCTTGGAATTGACACGGCAATCAACCTATCCAGAAATTCATACATTCTTTCACCTCTCAGAGTTACACGAACACCCACGGGCATCCCCTTTCTGAGTTTAAAGTTAGAAACATCCTTCTTTGATTTGGCAAGAACAGCTTTCTGTCCGGCAATATTTGACATTTCCTCAACTGCTGCCTCAAGAAGTTTCTTGTCAACAATCGAATCACCTATCCCCTGATTCAGACATATTTTCTGAATACGAGGCACCTGCATCACAGTTTTGTACTGAAACTGTTCCATTAAAGCAGGAACGATGTCCTTCTGAAATTTTTCCTTAAGTCTTGCAACGTAAGCCATTATTTAATTTCCTCCCCGGATTTTTTTGAATAACGAACTAGTTTATTATCTGCTCCGGCCTTTCTTCCGATTCTGGTAGCCTGTCCCTTTGCATCAACGAGCTGTAAGTTTGAAATATGGACAGGAGATTCTTTTTCAACAATTCCACCCTGTGTATATTTTGCATTTGGTTTGGTGTGCTTTTTAATGATATTGGCACCTTCAACCACAGCCATTTCCTCTTCAGGAAAAATTCTAAGAACCTTGCCTTCATGACCTTTACTATCACCGGCAATTACCTTCACAAGGTCCCCTTTTTTAATATGTAATTTTCGTTTCATGGTTAAAATAATGTTTATAGCACTTCAGGTGCAAGTGAGACAATTTTCATATACTGCTTGTCACGCAGCTCACGAGGTACTGGTCCGAATATACGCGTGCCCCTCAATTCTTCGTTGGCAGTAAGCAAAACAACAGCATTGTCATCAAACCTAATATAAGAACCATCAGGACGACGGGTTTCTTTTTTTGTTCTAACAACAACTGCTTTTGATACTGTTCCTTTTTTAATATTGCCTGAAGGCAAGGCATCTTTTACTGTGACAATAATTTTATCGCCAACGCGTGCATAACGTTTACGGGTGCCCCCAAGAACACGGATACATAAAACTTCTTTTGCTCCGCTATTATCTGCTACCCTTAGTCTGGATTCTTGCTGTATCATAATTATAAAGCTCTTTCAATAATTTCTACTAATCTCCAACATTTGTTTTTGCTCATGGGGCGTGTTTCCATGATCTTAACTTTATCTCCGATGTTGGCTTCATTCTTTTCGTCATGAGCAGTAAACTTGGTTGACCTTTTCATAAACTTCCCATACATAGGATGCTTTTCTTTCAGCTCTGTCAAGACTACAATGGACTTGTCCATTTTGTTGCTGACAACGATACCAATACGCTCTTTTCTCAGATTACGTTCCATACTTCCGTATACTTATTGTTCTTTTTTATTACTTTCAATTTCCCTTCTGCGCAGTTCAGTTTTGATTCTGGCGATGGTTGTTCTATACTCCTGAATCTTCATAGGATTTTCAAGAGGAGTCACAGCATGATTAATTTTTAATTTTGTCAACTGCTTTTTTTCTTCTGTGAGGCGCTCCAGCAATTCACTGGTACTCATCTCTTTTATTACAACATACTTCATAGCGGCTCTTAAATATTAGTTTCTTCAACAAAATCACGACGCATGACAAATTTTGTTTTCACAGGTAATTTCTGGGCAGCAAGGCGGAGTGCTTCTTTTGCAACTTCCAATGTTACTCCTTCTGCTTCAAACAACATGCGTCCGGGGTTAATAACAGCGACAAACAGTTCAGGTGCTCCCTTTCCCTTTCCCATACGTACTTCGGCAGGTTTTTTTGTCAAGGGTTTGTCAGGAAATACCCTGATCCATACTTTTCCTTCACGTTTCATATAACGTGATACTGCCTGACGGGCTGCTTCAATCTGTCTGGCAGTAAGCCATCCAGTTTCAAGTGATTTTATTCCGAATGAACCGAAGGCCAATTCGGTACCACGATAAGTAGCAGTACGTTTAAACTGACCTTTCAGTTTGTGTTGTCTTCTGAATTTTGTTTTCTTCGGTTGTAACATAGCAATGTATCTTATTTAGCCTGTTATTATTTCTTGTTTCTTTTACGAAATGATTTAATTGCCTTGGGTTTGGCACGTTCTCTCTGAGGTACGGCCACTTCAAAAAGATCAGGTTTTCCATAAACTTCACCTTTGCAAATCCATACTTTCACCCCAAGACGTCCGTATGTGGTGTGAGCTTCAGCAAGTGCATAATCAATGTCAGCTCTCAGTGTATGAAGAGGTATACGACCTTCCTTATATTGTTCTGTTCTTGCCATTTCTGCACCACCAACGCGACCAGACACCATAATTTTTACACCTTCAGCTCCAAGTCTCATAGTGGCTGCTATGGCTGTTTTAAGTGCACGTCTATATGAAATCCGACCTTCAATCTGTCTAGCAACCGCCGCTGCCACAAGTCTTGCATCCAGTTCAGGACGTTTGATCTCAACAATATTAATCTGAATGTCCTGACTCGTAATTTTTTTAAGTTCTTCCTTAAGTTTATCGACTTCCTGTCCCTTTGCACCAATAATAGCACCAGGACGAGCAGTGTGAATAGTAACAGTGACTACTTTTAGAGATCTTTCGATATATATCTTTGATATAGATGCCTTTGCAAGCCTTGCGTTGAGATATTGTCTGATCTTCTCATCTCCAACGATTTTTTCAGCAAAGGTTTTACCTCCATACCAATTGGAATCCCAGGCTCTGATGATGCCTAATCTGTTTGCTATCGGATTTGTTTTCTGTCCCATGAATATCTGATCGGTTAATTTTTTATTTTAATTTTCTTGCTGTTGAGGCACTTTACTGTCAATAATGAGCGTCACATGGTTTGAACGCTTCTGAATCCTGTAGCCTCGTCCCTGAGGAGCAGTGCGTAACCTCTTAAGACTTCTTCCCTGATCTACAAAAACTGTTTTTACAAACAAATTTGCATCCTCAACACGCATTCTTTCATTCTTCTGTTGCCAGTTGGCAATTGCAGATAATAATAATTTACGCATCCGAATTGATGATTCCTGAGGAGCCATTTTAAGAGTATGTAATGCTTTTTCAACCTCCATTCCTCTAATAAGGTCTGCCATACGACGCATTTTACGGGGTGATGTGGGGCAATGTCTGAGTTTTGCAAAATATATGCTTTTCTTTGCCTCTTTCATCAACTCTGCTCTGTTATGTTTTCTAGCACCCATTGTGTTTCCTTTTTAAAAATTCTTACTTTTTGCCTTTATCCTTATTTCCTGCATGTCCTCTGAAAATACGGGTTGGTGCAAACTCACCGAGCTTGTGACCTACCATATTCTCTGTAACATACACCGGGATGAATTTATTTCCGTTATGTACTGCAACAGTATGACCAACAAAATCAGGTGTAATCATTGAACTTCTTGACCAGGTTTTTACTGTGGTCTTCTTTCCCTGATTATTCAGCTCCAGAATTTTCCTGTCTAATTTATAATGTACAAACGGTCCTTTTTTTAGTGAACGAGCCATATTAATTATTTTTTACGTCTTTCGATAATATATTTACCAGTAACTTTATTCTTTCGTGTTTTATAACCTTTTGAAGGCATCCCTTTACGTGATCTTGGATGACCTCCGGAAGCACGACCTTCTCCACCACCCATGGGATGATCAACAGGATTCATCACAACTCCCCTGACTCTAGGACGACGCCCCAGCCAACGACTTCGACCAGCTTTTCCGGAAACCTCAAGATTATGATCAGGATTGGAAACAATCCCGATTGTAGCCTTGCATGACTGTAAAATCATTCTTGTTTCACCCGATGGCATACGGAGAATTGCAAATTTATCATCCCTTGACATCAACTGCGCATAAGAACCTGCACTTCTTGAAATTTTTGCACCCTGTCCGGGACGCAGTTCAATATTATGAATGACAGTCCCAAATGGAACTTCACTCAAATACATGCAGTTACCAACTTCTGCTGCGACACCTTTTCCACTGTCAACAGTCTGCCCAACTTTCAAGCCCTGTGGTGCAATAATATATCTCTTTTCACCATCCTTGTATACCAGTAATGCAATTCGTGCCGAACGATTCGGGTCATACTCAATAGTCTTTACAACAGCTGTAATATTTTCCTTTTCTCTTTTAAAATCAATAATTCTGTGTTTTTGTTTATGACCACCGCCAATATATCGCATGGTCATTTTACCACTGCCGTTCCGACCTCCGGATTTCTTTTTGGTAACAAGCAAACTTTTTTCAGGCTTTGCCGAAGTAATCTCGTCAAAAGCACTGATTTCCTTAAATCTCTGACCGGGAGTAACCGGTTTGTATTTCTTTAATGCCATTGCTTTCTCTTTTTTTTAACTAAACGTTACTGTAAAAATCAATTACCTGATCCTTTTTCAAAGTGACAACTGCCTTTTTAAAAGCTTTTGTATGACCTGCAACAAATCCACGTCTTGTACCTCTAGCTTTTCTCTTTCCAGAATAAATCATTGTATTAACAGTAATCACATTCACATCATACAATGCTTCAACAGCTGATTTAATCTCATCTTTTGTGGCTGATCTAACAACAACAAACCCATATCTGTTGCCAAATTTCTCAGACACTGTTGTCATTTTTTCGGTAATTAACGGCTTCAATATAATGTCTTTCATGACTTTTTCAGCTTATTTATTTAACAAAATTTCCTCAATTTGCTTCAATGAGTCTTCTGTTATCAGCATTTTATTCGCCCAGAGAACTTGATATGTGTTTAATTCTGAAGCATTTAACACTCTAACATTCTGCAAATTTCGAGTTGACAAAAATACACTTTTATTTGTTTCGTCTAACACTAAAAGTATTTTTTTCTTCTGAAATTCAAAATTTTTCAGAATCTGAGCAAATTCCTGAGTTTTTGGTGCTTCCATTTGAAACCCATCAACAACAGTAATATCCTGGCTTGCAGCTTTATATGATAAAGCACTTTTTCTTGCCAACACTTTTACTTTTTTATTGACTTTGATACTGAAATCATGTGGACGAGGGCCAAATACTCTGGCTCCACCTCTGAGAAGCGGAGAATTAATATCACCACGTCTTGCGTTTCCAGTGCCTTTCTGGCGGAATAATTTTCTAGTACTTCCAGACATTTCACTGCGTTCTCTTGTCTTTGCAGTACCCTGTCTCTGATTGGCCATAAATGATTTCACGTCAAGATAAATGGCGTGATCGTTAGGTTCAATCCCGAAAATGGCGGGATTCAATACAGCAGTCTTTTCAGTCTGCGTTCCATCTGTTTTATATACTTTTAGCTCCATCTTTCCAGTTTTAAATATGAACCTTTAGGTCCCGGAACTGACCCTTTAACAACTATTAGATTTTTTTCCGGAAATATTTTCAGAATCTCGAGATTGATGACTTTCACTTTTTGATTTCCGGTTTGCCCGGCCATTCTCATTCCAGGAAATACTCTGGAAGGATAAGAAGATGCTCCTACGGAACCAGGCGCTCTGAGTCTGTTATGTTGTCCATGAGTCTGATCCCCAACTCCACCAAATCCGTGACGTTTAACAACACCCTGAAAGCCTTTTCCTTTAGATATTCCCTGAACATCAATATATTCCCCCTCAATAAAGACATCAACAGTAATGATCTCACCAAACTGTTTTCGCTTTCCTTCTTCAAAACGGGAAAACTCACGAACAATTTTCTTGGGTGATGTTCCTGCTTTTTTAAAGTGGTTTGATAATGCTTTGGGTGTGTGCTTTTCCTTTTTGTCTTCAAAACCTAATTGAATGGCATCATAACCATCCTTATCTGAAGTTTTTACCTGAGTAACCACACAAGGACCAGCTTCTATCACAGTGCATGGGACTTTCTTCCCAGAGGCATCATAGACGCTAGTCATACCGATTTTTTTTCCTAATAATCCTGACATGGTTCTTTATATTACATAATGAATAATTATACTTTAATTTCTACATCAACACCGCTTGGCAGTTCCAGCTTCATCAGGGCGTCAATTGTCTTGCTGTTAGTACTGTATATATCAAGCAATCTTTTATATGCAGATACCTGAAACTGCTCCCTTGATTTTTTATTAACAAATGTAGATCTGTTGATAGTGAAGATCTTTTTGTCTGTAGGGAGTGGGATGGGGCCATTTACAATAGCTCCGGTTGCTTTGACAGCTTTCACGATTTTTTCTGCTGACTTATCAACAAGATTGTAATCGTAGGATTTTAACTTAATGCGAATCTTTTGTTTCACGTGTTGTATTTGTTAAGTTATTAATCAATTCTTTAAATGAGTATTCCTTTTACTTTATAAATTACTTCTTTTGCAAGTTCCTGAGGTGTGGCGCTATAATGAGAAAACTCAAGTGTTGAAGACGCCCGCCCTGAGGACATGGATCTGAGATCAGTAACATAACCAAACATAGAAGCAAGCGGAACTGTTGCACTGATAAGCTGCAGGTGAGCCTGAGAATCAAGACCAGCAACCACACCTCTGCGTCTGGTAATATCGGAAGAAATATCTCCTACATAATCTGCAGGTGTTGTTACATTCAACTTCATGATTGGTTCAATCAACAATGAACCGGCCTTCTTCATAGCTTCACGGAATGCAATGCCGGCACAAATTTCAAATGCCAAAGGATCAGAATCAACAGTATGATAGGAGCCGTCAAGTACAGTCACTTTTAAATTCATCACAGGGAACCCCCCCATTACACCATTGGTCAGTGTATTTCGAATTCCCTTTTCAACTGATGAGGAAAATTCACGTGGAATGCTTGAACCTGAGACTTTCCATTCAAACTGAAACGTATCATCATTATCACGGAGAGGCTCAAGTCTGATTTCAAGTTCAGCAAATTTTCCTTTGCCACCTGTCTGCTTCTTATATATTTCTCTGTGAGTGACAGCTGAAGAAATTGTTTCCTTGTATGCTACCTGAGGTTTTCCAAGATTACATTCAACAAGAAATTCTCTTTTCAATCTGTCAACAAGCACTTCAAGATGAAGTTCTCCCATGCCGCTTATAATAGTTTGCCCCAGTTCTTCATCAACTTTCACCTGAAATGTAGGGTCTTCCTCAACAAGTTTTGCTAACCCAAGAGACAGTTTCTCGACATCATTCTGGGTTTTAGGTTCAATGGCAATACTAATTACAGGGTCGGGAAATTTAATTGTTTCAAGAAGCAGAGGGTGTTTTTCATCGCAGAGCGTATGACCGGTGGTAATATTCTTTAATCCAACAAGAGCAACAATATCCCCAGCCTCCACTTCTTCAATTGATGTATGTTTATTGGCATGTAGTCTGAATATTTTTGAAATTCTCTCTTTTTTTTCTGTAGCAGAATTAAAAACCATATCTCCCACTTTGATCTTCCCTGAGTATATTCTGGAAAATGCTACCCTTCCTAAATAGGAGTCATTTGATATTTTAAATGCTAATGCAGCAAGAAATCCTTCAGGAGAATGACTCACCAATACTTTATTTCCAGTCTTGATATCCTCAGCTTCAATCTGAGGCAGATCAAGAGGAGAAGGCAAGTAGGCAGTAATTGCATCAAGCAATGGCTGAACTCCTTTATTCTTAAACGAAGAACCACAGAAAACAGGAACTATCCTGTTCTCAAGTGTCGCTCTACGGACCTGATAACGAATTTCATCAGCAGTGATTGATTCAGGATCAGCCATAAATTTTTCAAGTAATTCATCACTTTCTTCAGCAGCACCTTCAATCAGTAATCTTCTGTAAGTATTCACCATTTCGGTGAGTGAATCGGGAACAGGAACTTCTTCAAACTGTTTTCCCATTGAGTCATCATCCCATTGAAAAGCCTTATTAGTTACCAAATCCACAATTCCTGTAAAATTCTCTTCTTCACCAAGAGGGATCTGCATAACAATCGGATTTGCACTAAGCTTATTTTTAATCTGAGAAACCACATTAAAAAAGTCGGATCCTTGTCTATCCAGTTTGTTCACATAACAAACACGGGGAATTTTATATTTATCAGCCTGGTGCCAGACAGTCTCTGATTGAGGTTCAACGCCACCAACTCCACAAAAAAGAGCAACAGCTCCGTCAAGAACTCTGAGTGATCGCTCAACTTCAACGGTAAAATCAACATGACCAGGGGTATCAATAATATTGATTTTGTATTGAGTATTATTGAAATTCCAGTAAACTGTTGTTGCAGCTGAAGTAATGGTTATCCCTCTCTCCTGTTCCTGAAGCATCCAGTCCATTGTGGCTGTGCCCTCATGAACCTCTCCTATTGCATAATTGACACCGGAATAATAGAGAATACGCTCGGTAGTGGTCGTCTTTCCTGCGTCAATGTGAGCCATGATTCCTATATTCCTCACGTTATTCATTCCCAGCGTATTCAATAGTGTAATTAAAATCTGAAGTGTGAAAATGCTTTGTTTGCTTCGGCCATTCTGTGGATATCTTCCTTCCTTTTATAGGCTGAACCTTCTTCTTTATATGCAGCCATGATTTCAGAAGCGAGTTTGCTTTCCATTCTCTTTTCATTACGCTTCCTGGCAAAATTTATGAGGTTTTTCATCCCGATACTTGATTTTCGCTCTGGTCTGATCTCGGAAGGAATCTGAAAAGTGGCACCACCTATACGGCGACTGCGAACTTCAACCTGTGGAGTAACATTTGACAAAGCTTTTTTAAATACTTCCAGCCCGTCTTCCTTGGTTTTGTCTGATACAATTTCAATTGCATTGTAAAAAATGTCAAAAGCAACATTTTTCTTACCATTCAACATAAGATTGTTGACAAATTTTGTCACCATCGGATCATGAAACTTCGGATCAGGAAGAATAATTCGTTTTTTTGGTTTTGACTTTCTCATATATTTTGGATGATATTTTAAGTCTGATTATGCTTTCTTAACTTTTGGACGTTTTGTCCCATACTTTGAACGCCTTTGTGTACGTCCTTCAACACCTGAAGTATCAAGGGCTCCGCGAATAATATGATAACGGACTCCCGGAAGGTCTTTTACTCTGCCACCACGAATCATGACGATTGAGTGCTCCTGAAGATTGTGACCTTCTCCTGGAATATAGGAATTTACTTCCTTCTGATTTGTTAAACGTACACGGGCAACTTTACGAAGTGCAGAATTGGGCTTTTTGGGAGTTGTGGTATACACTCTTACACATACCCCGCGTCTCTGAGGACAGGAGTCCAATGCAGGTGATTTACTCTTAAAAACAAGTTTCTTTCGTCCCTTGCGAACTAATTGTTGTATTGTTGGCATACAGTCAATTTAATTAATTTATTTATTCAAACTCGGTTTTTTTGGGACTGCAAAATTAGATAGTTTATTTCATATAACCAAATGGTTTTTAATATTTTTTCACATTCATCCTTTGTGCAAAGAAAAGTTCAAACTTATTTGTCCTTTTTTTTCATTTTTTGCAACACATTATTTTTATAACAAACCTAGAAATTTGTCTCACTAAAAAAATTGGAAATAATGTGTTTTGTTTATACCTGCTTCAAAATCAATTCAATCTCCTTTCTCGGGTCTGCTGATCCAAACACTGCATTGCCAGCAACCAGGACATTTGCACCAGCCTGAAAAAGAGCATCTGAATTTTCCTTGCTGATACCCCCATCAACCTGAATGAGGCATTGGGGATTCAGGCGGGCTCTCATTGAACTCAGTTTTTTCACTTTATCAATAGTTCCGGTAATAAATTTCTGACCACCAAAACCCGGATTTACTGACATTAGAAGAATCAAATCAGCCATTGGAAGGATATCTTCAAGAACAGATACAGGAGTATGTGGATTCAGTGAAACTCCTGCTTTGACACCTCTGGTTTTGATTGTCTGAAGCGAACGATGAAGGTGAATAATTGCTTCCCAGTGAAGGGTGAGTACATCGGCACCTGCGTCCACATAGTCATTAAGATATTGCTCCGCATTTGAAATCATCAGATGGACATCCATGATCTTCTTTGTTAACTTTCTCATTTGTTTGAGAACAGGAGGTCCGAAAGTAAGATTTGGCACAAAATGACCATCCATGATATCACAGTGAATCCATTGAGCTTTGCTTGAATTGAGCATTTCTATTTCACTTTGCAGGTTCATGAAATCAGATGATAATAATGACGGAGCAAGTATCCTGTTCATACGATAGGTAATTGAAAATCAACAGCAAAAATAATAAAAAAAAGCGGATGAAAATATTTCATCCGCTTCAACAATAATATTAAACTCTATTGCTGATCGTCAGGTTTTCTTTCAGGACGGGGAATCAGAACTTTTCTTGATAACTTCATTTTTCCGGTTTTGGAATCAATATCAAGAAGTTTCACTTTCACTTCATCTCCTGTTTTAAAATATTCCTTGGCATCTTTCACATGCTTCCAGTCAATTTCAGAAATATGCAGAAGGCCTTCTTTCCCGGGAAGTATTTCAACAAAAACCCCAAAATCAAGAATTGATTTTACCGTTCCCTCGTAAACTTCTCCAATTTCAGGAACTGCGGTAATCATTTTTAATCTGAGTAAGACTGTTTCAATATCTGATTTATTGGGAGCAAACACTTCAACGACACCAAAATCTCCAACTTCCTGAATAACTATCGTTGAATTTGTTGCTCTCTGAAGGTCCTGAATATGTTTTCCACCCGGACCGATAACAGCGCCAATAAATTCACGGGGAATAGAAACTTTTGCAAAACGGGGTACCTGAGGTTTATAATCTTCTCTGGGCTCACTGATTGCTTTTTTCATTTCACCAAGAATATGTTCTCTGCCTTGTTTTGCCTGAGCTAGTGCTTCAGCAAGAATTTCATATGACAGGCCTTCAATTTTAATATCCATCTGACAGGCTGTAATTCCATCATGGGTTCCGGTCACTTTAAAATCCATATCACCCAGATGATCTTCATCCCCGAGGATATCAGACAACACTGCGTATTTTCTGGTTTTTTTATCAGTAATAAGCCCCATTGCAATACCACTAACTGGTTTTGCCAGTTTAATTCCTGCATCCATCAATGCAAGTGAACCGGCACAAACGGTGGCCATTGAAGAAGATCCGTTTGATTCGAGGATATCAGAAACAACTCTTATGGTATAGGGATTTTCATCTTCATGGGGAAGCATGGGTTTTAATGCACGCATTGCAAGATTGCCATGACCTACTTCGCGACGTCCTGTTCTGAGCATTTTATTTTCCCCTGTGGAAAATGGAGGGAAATTATAGTGAAGCATAAATCTGTTCTTTCCTTCGAAAACCACTCCGTCAATAATCTGTTCATCAAGTGAGGTTCCGATTGTAACTGTAGTCAGAGATTGTGTCTCTCCACGTGTGAATATTGAAGAACCATGGGCAGCGGGAAGGTAATCCACTTCACACCAGATGGGACGAATTTCATCAAGCTTTCTGCCATCAAGACGGATTCTGTCCTGAAGAACCATCTGCCTAACAACTTCCTTATGTAAATCATGAAAATATCTCTTTATCAGAGGCATTTTTTCGGCACGCAATTCTTCAGGTACTGTCTCAATAAACTGTTCTTCAATTTCCTTAAATGAAGCACTTCTGATTTTCTTATTTGTGATGTGTTGTCTGGCAACCTGCATAATTTTGTTTTCACAAAATTCAGTCAGCCGGTTCTTGAGTTCCTCATCATTGTTTTCGTGACAATATATCCTCTTATTCTGGGCTTTTTCAACTTTAGCAGCAAGCCTGATCTGTGCCTGACACTGGATCTTTATAGCCTCATGAGCAACTTTTAATGCTCCCATCATCACTTCTTCTGATACTTCTTTCATTTCACCTTCAACCATGGTAATATCATCCATTGTTGCTGCCACTATCAGGTCAAGATCTGCCTGTTCGAGAAGATAAACAGGAGGGTTGATTAAATATTCACCGTTCACTCTTGCCACCCTAACTTCAGAAATTGGACCATGAAATGGGATATCTGAAACCATGAGAGCACTAGAAGCTGCAAGAGCTGCATATGCATCTGGAGAAGTTTCCTTATCAGCGGATATTAAAAAAACCAGCACCTGAGTTTCAGCATGAAAGTCTTCAGGGAACATGGGACGAAGTGCACGGTCAATCAACCTGCTGATTAAAATCTCATACTCTGAAGGCCTTGCTTCTCTTTTAAAAAACCCACCGGGAAAACGACCAAGGGCAGCATATTTCTCCTGATAGTCCACAGAAAGAGGCATAAAGTCAACGTTATCTGCAACTTCCTCTTTCGCTACCACCGTTGCCAGCAGCATTGTGTTTCCAATTTTCACAACAACAGAACCATCAGCCTGCTTGGCGAGTTTTCCTGTTTCAATACTTATTTCCGTTGAACTGTTCAACTGAAATGTTTCTGTAATTTGCTTGTACATCTTTACTTATTTTTTTTTCTATTTAACGTATATATAAAAAACAAAAAGGCAATTCAATGTATTGCCTTTTTGTTTTACTATTTTCAATATTTTACTTACGGAGTTTGAGTTCGGCAATAATTGCACGATATTTCTGAATATCATTATTCTTCAGATAATTCAACTGCTTTCTCCTTTTACTAACAAGATGAACCAGTGCCCTTTCTGTAAATTTATCGTTACGATTCTGTTTCATGTGCTGAGTGAGATGCTGAATTCTGTGTGTAAACAATGCAATCTGTCCTTCAGGTGAACCTGTGTCAAACTCAGATTTTCCGTATTTTTTAAATAATTCTTTTTTAATTTCTGATGTTAAATACATAGTGGTCAGTCTTTTTTTTATATTTTCAAAACGGAGTGCAAAGATACTATTATTTTTAATACAAAAATCTTTCTGAAGAATTTTTTTTATTTTTTCTTAAACTGTTTTTGTTTGGCCTGTTGTTGCTTTGCCATTTGTTCAAGTCTTTGCTGAAACCCTGATTTTTTTACGGGTTTCTTTTTATTTTCTGATATTTTCTCTCTGATCTTGTCATGATTGATAAACCTGTTAAACAATCCCATTTGGGCAAAGGTGAGCATATTGGCCAGAAAATAATAATAGCTTAATGCTGAAGAAAAGCTGTTAAAGAAACCGAGGAACATGACAGGCATCAGATACATCATGGTTTTCATTCCGGGCATCTGACTTTGTGTTCCCATCATCTTGAAATTCACTCTAGTATATATCAGTGTTGAAATGGTCATTAACAGAGTAAACAAACTAACATGAGATCCGTAAAAAGGGATGTTGAAGCCAAGTTCGAGAATAGAATCATATGAAGAAAGGTCATCTGCCCATAAAAAAGCCTCCTGCCTGAGTTCAATTGAAGCGGGGAAGAATCTGAACATGGCAATGAGAATTGGTAACTGTAAAAGCATAGGTAAACAACCGGACATGGGGTTCACACCGGCCTTTTTATATAGTTCCATAGTTGCCTGCTGCTTTTTCATCATATCTTCCTTTTTGGGAAATTTCTTGGAAATTTCATCAATATCTGGTTTTAACACTTTCATCCTTGCAGAAGAAAGATAGGTTTTATAGGCAACCGGGAATAATACAATTTTCAATAATATAGTTAAAATCAGAATAATGATTCCATAGTTAAGATTGAATCCTTCCAGAAAATTAAAAATCGGAATTACGGCAAACCTGTTAATCCAGTGCATCAGGAAAAAACTCCATCCCAGAGGGATTTGTCTTTCAAACCCTAAATTAATATCTTTCAAAATATTATATTTATTGGGTCCTGCATAGAGAGACATCGGTATTGTAAAGGAATTCCTATCTCCTATGGGAATTGTTACGGAAGTCCGTAATGTTTTCAGATAGGATGAATCCTCTGTATTCTGATCATTGAGAACTTCAATGTCGGCCCCGTCAAACCCATTTCCTGAAATGAGTGAAAAACTAAAAAATTGCTGCTTAAACGAAACCCATTTCACTTTATTGACAAGTGATTCCTTGTCGTCTTTACTCTCAGAAAGATAATCGACTTCTCCGTCAAGGAAACTATAATACACAGTTGTGACATTCTTTTCATTGTCAAGTGATTTTTCCTGCTGCATCATATCAGCAGACATCTCAAAGTTAATGAATGAGACATTTGAAGGCAAAAGCTCCTTCATATTATGCATTTCAATTTCAAATCCCACCAGATAACTTCCATTCACAAGGGAATACCTGTATTCAATCCATTCTTTTGGTTGACTTAGTGAATCATTGACAACAGGATATAACCTCATTGCAAAACGCAGAGTATCTTCAGAATTTTGGGGAAGAGAAATCAAAGTGTCTTCGGTTTCAGTCAAAGGGATAAAAACCAGTTCATCTGTTACTAGCGGTTTATTATTTGAAAAAAATGTAAGTCCAAACCGATCCAGAGAATTGTTAAACAAATAAAGAGGAGTTTTATCATATTTCAGATACTCTTTGATCTGAACAGTCTTTATTTTTCCACCGATATTTGAAATTCCGATCAACAGTAGGTCATTTTCAATATAATACACAGTTTCTTCAATGGAATCTGATGTTTCAAATACACTTGTCTGAGGAACTCCGGTGGAATCTGTTCTCAGTGTATCAGAAGCAACAGTATCAGTTACAGCGAGCAATTCAATACTATCCTGCTTTGCTTTTGCTTTTTGTTCTTCAATCAGTTGCAGAGAATCTTTTTCTCTCTGCATTTTTTCACGCTCTTCTTTTGAAGGTGCGGTAAAAAAATAAAAGCCGATCATGATGGCAAAAATCAGCAGTAATCCAATGAGGGTGTTTTTATCCTTAAACATATAAAAAATGTTTGATGAAATTTTGAGTCGGCAAATATATAAAAAATGACGGAAACGTAAATTGTTCAGTACCAAAAATTACGTTTCAGCACAAAAATATCGGTAAGCAGCGAATCATTAATTATTTTAACGCAGCTGCAGCACCTACCAGACCAACAAAAAGTGGATGAGGTCTGTCCACAGTACTCTTGTATTCAGGATGGAACTGCACACCAACAAACCAGGGATGTGAAGGAATTTCAACCATTTCAACCAGATCTTCAGTAGGATTGATACCAACAGGGATCATTCCGTTCTTTTCAAAATCCTTCAGATATTTATTATTAAACTCATATCTGTGTCTGTGTCTTTCAGAGATAAAATCAGTCTGATAAATTTTTGCTGCAAGAGATCCTGATTTCAGTTTGCAGGGATATGCACCCAACCTCATGGTGCCACCTTTCCCGGTAATTTTTTTCTGTGATTCCATAATGTCAATGACAGGGAAAGGAGTGCGTCTGTCAAATTCACGGGAATGAGCTCCTTCCATTTTCAGAACGTTCCGGGCAAATTCAATAACTGCAACTTGCATTCCTAAACAAATTCCCAGAAAAGGAATTTGATTTTCCCTGGCATATTTTACTGCAAGAATTTTTCCTTCAATTCCTCTTTCACCAAACCCAGGAGCAACAAGGATTCCATGAAATCCTTTCAGTTTTTTAATGACATTTTCATCATTGAGGCTTTCTGAATGGACTTTTTCAACACATACCTTTACCTGATGAATGGTTCCTGCATGAATAAAAGATTCAGAAATTGAAATATAGGCATCTTTCAGTTCAACATATTTTCCTACAAGAGCAATTTTTACAGTTTTTTGGGGATGCTTGAGCTTGTAAAGAAATTCTTCCCATTTCTTCATATCCGGTTTCTTCCTGCTCACTGAACCGGTCTTACGTAAAACAACCTCATCCAGTTTTTCATTTCTCAGCAACAAGGGAACATCATAAATTGTTTCGGCATCAATACACTCAATAACTGCATCAGAAGTGACATTGCAAAAGAGAGCAATTTTATTCTTCAGATGTTCATTGAGTGCAAGATGTGTCCGACATACGATAATGTCAGGCTGCACCCCCTGTTCAAGCAATGTTTTTACAGAATGCTGAGTTGGTTTGGTTTTCAGTTCACCTGCAGTAGGAATATACGGTACTAGAGTGAGATGAATTGTAATACATTTGTTGCCCATTTCCCAGCGCATCTGACGAACAGCTTCAATATAGGGAAGAGATTCAATATCACCTACAGTTCCACCGATTTCAGTAATCACAAAATCATAATTCCCATTGGAAGCAAGCAATTTCACTCTGTATTTTATCTCATCAGTAATATGAGGAATTACCTGAACTGTTTCGCCAAGAAAATCACCCTTACGTTCTTTTTCAATGACTGACTGATAGATTCTTCCGGTGGTAACATTGTTTGCCTGTGATGTAGGAATATTCAAATACCGCTCATAATGTCCGAGATCAAGATCTGTTTCTGCACCATCGTCAGTGACATAGCATTCACCATGTTCATAAGGATTCAGGGTTCCTGGATCAACATTGATATAAGGATCAAGTTTCTGAATAGCCACATTAAAACCACGAGACTGCAATAACTTTGCAAGAGAAGCGGAAACAATGCCCTTTCCCAGAGATGAAACAACACCACCTGTTACAAATATATATTTTGTTTCATGCATAAAACAATGATTTTAAAAAGCTGTGAAAGCAACAAAATTACATGAAATATTTTGAGTTTTTTAGATTTTTTTAGGCAAATGTAAGTGCATGATCAAGATCTAAAATAATATCTTCTATGTCTTCAATACCCACCGACAGTCTCACTAGATCATCAGTTATTCCTGCAGCTTCCCGTTTTTCAGTAGTAACTCCTGCATGAGTCATGGACGCAGGGTGCTGTATCAATGTTTCAACTCCTCCCAGAGAAACTGCAAGCAATGCACAATGAACATTGTTTAGCATATTTACACAGGCATCATACCCACCTTTCAGACCAAAACTTATCATGCTGCCGGGTCCTTTCATCTGTTTCAATGCCAGATCATGCTGGGGATGTGAAGCTAAACCGGGATATGTTATCCACTCTACTTTCGGATGTTTTTCAAGAAACTCAGCAACTTTTACTGCATTTTCCTGAGCCTGTTTCACTCTGAGAGTCAGAGTTTTCATACCCCTATAAACCAGAAATGCTTGATGGGGATCCATATTGCAGCCAAAACCTATCATCACAGCCCTGAGCTTGTCGCAAATCTCTTTGGTTTTTCCCACAAGAACTCCACCCACAATATCAGCGTGTCCGTTAATATATTTCGTGAGAGAATGCAACACAACATCAGCTCCCAGATCAAGGGGTTTCTGTAAAACCGGTGTAGCAAATGTATTATCCACTACAACCAAAATTCCATGAGCATGAGCAATTTTTGAAACAGTCTCAATATCCGTAATCTCCATTGTCGGGTTTGTGGGTGTTTCAAGAAAAATCAATTTTGTATTTGGTTTGATTGACCTCTCAACATCAGAAGGATTTACTGTACTGATATATGTACTTTCAATATTAAACCGCTTGAAGTGGTTTTCCATAATATTCCTGCTGGGTCCATAGACAGCAGCTGTTGATATCATATGATCACCTGCTGAAAGCAATGCAATATATGCTGTAGAAACCGCAGACATTCCTGAAGCAGTGGCAATTCCGGCATAACCATTTTCTATGAGGGCCATTTTCTTCTCAAAAACATCAATGGTTGGATTGGCAATTCTTGTATAGATATAACCCTTGTCACGTCCGGCAAATAAATCAGCACCATGCTTGACATTTCTGAATTTGAATGTAGATGTCTGATAAATGGGGACAACTGCACTACCGTATGCATCTTCAAGCTCGCCCCCATGAATGAGCATAGAATTTAAACCTGAGAACTTTTCCATTGAGGTTTTTTTTTGCAAACCTAAGAAATTTAAAATTACAACTATAAAATCTACACCCCAAAAATTTTTAAAATCTCAAATAAGTGAAAAATAATAATATGCTATCACCGTTGTTCGACAAAATCATATCGTTTTGAAAAATCAGTAAAACCTGATCTTTTGTGAGATTTTTTTGACACTGAACTTACTTTTAAAAATTTTCTTTTTCTGTCAATAAGTGTGTAAATATTGATGCTGTTCCAGTAAATGTCATTGATTGTACTTTTATCAATGTACACAACACAATAGTTTTTCATTTTTTCCCAATTCTACATCTGAATTAGGCATGCTTAAAACAAACAACTCTTTCTAAGGTGAATATATTATTAAGATTTACAAATGAACAGGGGCAAATTGTTCATAAAGAAACCATTATTCTACATCCTGAAGCAGAACACAAACTCGTGATCATGATTTCATCAGGAATATATACAATAAGCCTCATTGATAGCTAATCAATTATTTCCCGAGTTCAAACACTGATTATTCACTAATATTCAAACCAAATTCACTTGAAAAAGGTGGTTCTTTCGCATTTTTTTAGCACATGCCAACCAGACACTATAAATTATTGTTTAATTTAATTAGTTTATTGTATTTTTACATGTTTAAATAATCCCATATATGAGATATGTACTTACTGTTTTCGGATTTCTGATTTTTCTGAACTCCAACGCCCAACAAAGAAATAATGCCACGATTGATGCAAGAATTCTGTACCAGTCACCCACTGAATTTGTCGCTGAATATGCCCTTAACGGAACTGTTCAGATGAATACTATAGAACATAATAATGTAACATACAGTGTCCCTTTTATATCAGGGACAGGATATACTCAGTTTATTGGCAGACCTGCACTGCCTGCATTCAGCATACTTCTGGCTGATTATTCAGAAACCAGCGAAATTCGTTTTGTTTCAATACAAAGTGATACCATAAAAAACATTAATATCTATCCATGGATTGGCATAGCTGTTGATCTTGTTGGTGTTCCTTCTCCTGAATTTATTATCGATGAAGATTTTTACACACATGGGACCGCATGGCCGGAGCAACAGGCACAAATTGTTACAACACAGCTCTTTAAAGAGCAGAAAGTTTCAATGATCAGAATATGTCCGTTCACATTCAATCCTCATGAAAAAACACTTGTCATTCATCGAGTTTTCCGTATTGAATTTACTGGAGACGGATTATTTGCCGGTAAAGCAAACAGTTATTTACAGCCTGTACTGATGAATACCCTGATCAATAAGGAAACCTATGAGTTATATTCTGCAGAGCGTACTCCTGATGATGCAATGCAATATCTCATTATAACTTCATCAGATTATATTAATGCTGCACAAACCATTGCCGAATGGAGAGAACAGACCGGATATGAAACTGAAATTTTGTCACAGACCTTATGGACCAGTTCTCAGATTTATCAGGCCATACTTGAAAGATACCACAGCAGCAATCCCGTAGAATATGTGCTTTTGCTGGGTGATCATAATAAAATACCCGGAATTCAGTATATTTCTAATATCGGATTATTTCCCACAGACAGGATGTATGCAAATATGGATGGTGGAGATGACTATTTTCCTGATTTGGCAATTGGAAGAATATCAGTTACAAACCCTCAGCAGGCAATCTCTGTTGTGGAAAAAATTGTCAATTACGAGAAAAACCCTGTCACCCTGTCTTCTTTTTATAACACAGCACTAGCAGCTGCATATTTTCAGGATGATAATGGTGATGACTATGCTGACCGTCGTTTTGCACAAACTGCTGAAGAAATTTTGCAATACCTCACATTAAGTATCGGAAAAAGTGTGTCAAGAGTGTTTTATACAGAGAGCACTACCACACCCCTCTACTGGAATGACGGCTACTACAGCGGGGGAGAGCCGGTGCCTACCTATTTGCGCAAGCCAACATTTCCATGGGATGGTGATGCCAATGATATCAGAAATCAGATCAATTCAGGTACTTTCTTTGTGTATCACCGTGATCATGGCTATGAAACCGGCTGGGGTGATCCTGCATACAATAATACCAATGTGGCAGCTCTAACCAACGGAGACAAGCTTCCGGTTGTTTCCAGTGTAAATTGTCAGACAGGTAAATTTCTTGTTTCCGAATGTTTCTCAGAGGCATTTCTCAGACATGCAAATGGAGGTGCAGTTGGTGTATTTGCTCATGCCGAGGTAAGTTACAGCGGATACAATGATGCTTTGTCAATGGGGCTTGTGGATGCAATTTTTGCTGTTCCCGGATTGACCCCCAATTTTACAGGTAGTGCTCACATCCCTGGTACTGTCACAAGTCACGGTCAAATATTAAAAATGGGAGATGCAATCAGTCAGGCAAACCTGAGCATGACTCAAACATGGGGCGATCCATGGGGTTTAGAAGAGTATCAATTCAATCTTTTTCATTATTTTGGTGATCCAGCCATGAGAATTTTTACTGAGGAACCTGTGGTTATCACTGCCACCTATCAGAACACCATTCAATGTACAGATTCAACAATTTCGATTAATTCCTGTAATATCCCAGATGCTCTCGCAACCCTTACTGCTGATGGCGAGTTGATAGGAATGGTGCTTCTCAGCGGAGGGAGCGGGATCATACATTTTACCCCAACAGCCTCAAATAATCTCATACTTACCATATCATCCAAAAACACAAAACCTTTCATAGTCTCAATTGCCAACTCAGGAAACTGTGTATTTGCAGGATTTGAAGTCACTGAACCAGATTCACCATGTACAGAGGATGAGGTTATTTTCTCCAATACCTCTTCAGGTTTTTATACAGAATTGCTTTGGGATTTTGGTATTCATGCATTTCCTGCTACAGCTATAGGAGAAGGGCCTCACAGCATCATTTTTTCTCAAAGCGGATGGCAAACTATTTCCCTGATTGCTGAATCACCTTTTGGAAATGACACCAGTTCCGTTCATCTGTGGATCGACTCAGCGTGTACAAACCTCATGCCTCCGACAGGATACCAGGAACTCATTGCCTGTTCAGGTATTCTCAAAGACAATGGTAATGATATGCCATATCTGAATGGGACTAACAGTGAAACTGCTATTGTTTCACCCGGCGCATCTCAGATTACGCTGAATTTCAACATGTTCGATATTCAGGCATCAAGCGGATGCAGCCAGGCATATCTGAGGATTATTTCAGGCTCTTCAGCCACAGGCACTGAAATTGTGACCTATTGTAACAGCAATGCACCCGTGGGTCCTCTGGTCGTGCCCAATGACACAGTGACTGTTCTCATGTATGCCCCTGTCAATGCCGGATATGAAGGGTTTGAAATTAACTGGAATTGCACACAACCGGCATTGCCACCAGTTGCCATGTTTGAAACTGAAAATATTGATCCCTGCGGAAACATTATTCAGTTCAGTGATATCAGTCTGTATCAACCCACAGAATGGGAATGGAATTTCGGAGACGGAAACAGTTCATCACTTCAGAATCCGGTTCACGAATACCTTACAAACGGTACATTTACCGTTGAACTGATTGTTTCAAATTTGCATGGATCTGACACTCTTACACAGTTGAATTTATTCACAATCAATCAGTCATCAAGTCTTAATGATACAGTTATATCTGTTTGTAAACCTTCAACAGTAAGAATTCCAGGCGGCAACGGACAGGAAGTGTTCTGGTATGATTCTCCCAGTTCATTAACTCCAATTGCATATACAGACACTCTGGATTTTTACGCTGAAGACCCCCAAACAAACATTTATTGCAGAGATTTTAAAACCGGAGCATCTTTGTATGGAGGAAAACTTACTAACTCGGGCACAGGTGGATATTTTAACTCTTCAACAGTTCACCATCTTGGATTTGATGTATTCCAGCCATTGATCCTGAAAACTGTCGATGTCTATGCTCAAGACAACGGGGACAGGATTTTTACTTTGAAAAACGGGAATGATGAGGTGATTTACACTTCAACACACTATCTGACAACAGGGCTGAACACTGTCGCCCTTGATTATATTTTGCTACCTGACAATGATTACAAACTTGGAGCAGGTCAATACTGCAAGCTTTTCAGAAACGGTGATCCAAACGGTCCTGATTTCTATCCCCTTGAAATTCCAGGCTTGCTATCAATCAACAGAAGTAGTGCCGCGTATCCCAATGCTGCAAAATATTATTACTTTTTCTACAACTGGCAAGTTCAACCCATTTGTCCTGGTCCTTCTGCCCTGAAAGAGGTGCATGTCCTTATTTCAGATACAACCATTGAAGCATGGCCGGGAACTTCACTGTGTCTGGCAGATTCAATAATCCTTTCAGGACCGCTGACCGGAACCTACACATGGCAACCCGGCAATATCGGCGTTGATTATCTAGCAGTCGGACAGGCAGGAACATATTATGCTGAAATCAATACCGGTGGATGTTCTGCCACCACCAATTCAATCATTATCGAAGGAGAACATTATCCGATGGCTGATTTCACATACTCTGTCAATGGGCTGGATGTGAGCTTCACAAACCAATCCACAGGTACAAGCTGGTACTGGGATTTTGGTGACGGAACAAGCAGTACTGATGAACATCCTGTTCATACTTATTCAGGTTCAGGGAACTATTCCGTTACACTGATTGTGCAGAACAGTTGCGGCGCAGACACTTTGACACAACAGGTAAATGTCACATTTGTTGGTATTATTGATTCACAGCAAGACATTGTCATTGTGTATCCAAATCCTGCAAATGAGTATATAATAATCAAACTCCCTGCAACAAATCAGAATGGTATTTTGACTCTGTACAACGCTACAGCACAATGCATTTACATTGATCACATTGAAGCAAATTGCAAAGCTTTGTCGCTTGATATCAGTCACCTCCCTGCAGGTCTTTATATGATTTTGTTTCAGTTTGAAACAGAACAATATACAGGAAAATTTTTCCGGCAATAAACCGCAAGATTCACGGTTTTGAATTAGTGTATTATTTTTTTATCAATAAGTAAATATGAAAACCATTTTAAAAATTATAATTCTCATCCTACTCAATTCAAATCCAACTTGGGTATTCTGTCAGAAAGCTGACACTTTGAGACCAAAATCAAAATGCTATCTGGTAAATGGCGGAGGAATTTCACATTCATCATTTAGGGACATGGGAGTATCTCCCCTCACCTATTCCTCATGGCTGGGAAACCTAAGTCTCGGATATCGCGCAATAAAACCATATTCAATGTTTGAAATTCAAAGTCTTGCCGATGCAGGTGTCTATCAGGTGCTTGCCGGAGGCACATATTACAAGACTCAGGCAGTGAATGTAAGAACCTCGGCAAACTACTTTATCAATTTCCCTACAAACAACAATATTCAGTTCTTTATGGGCGGAGGACTCACTCATTTCATTTCAACAAGAATATCATCTCAGTATATGAATGCAGGATTTGTTCTTGACAATTACATGCTTCTGTCAGTCAACACCCGCTTACAGCGTGCTTTTGTCATTCCTGCAGTTGAGCGAAATATCTGGTTTTTGAATTATTCAAAAGGCGAGAGATTATGGGAAGTATCAGCATATCTACTGATGCCTTTTGCCGGTGTTCTTCTTCGTCCAGGCTTCTCATATGTATCACACAGTACAACAAACAACAATCAGCTGCTTGAAGACTACCAGTGGCATGCCCTTGTTTTTTCGGGAACCACTGCAAGGATAAGTCTTACCCGTTTCCTGAATAACGGAAATGCTTATGAATTTGGCTACAATTTTCATGTCTTCACGAGCAAGAATTATCTGACCAATTCTCTCCAAATGGCAACACAAACACTGGGGTTTTCTTTGATTTACAGATTTAAATAAACATCTATGAAAAACTATAAACTGGCCATCCTGACACTCCTTTTCTCCTTAACACTCATCGCTTGTGAAAAAGTGTTCCTTGGAAAGGATATTGAAGATACACCAAGAAGTAACTTCGTCTGGCTCTGGCAGAAAGTTGAAATGGGATACTCCTTTTTTGATGTGAAAGATGTTGAATGGGATTCCGTTTATGCAAGATATAACACAATGATTACGGAAGACATGGAGGACGAAGAACTTTTCGATGTTCTAGCTCTGATGCTCAATGAATTGCAGGATGGGCATGTTAATCTCATTTCTCCCTTTAAAACTTCACGATTTGATATTACTTCACTTGGAACTGTCAATATTGACTTTACAATCATAAAAGACAATTATCTTGGAGATGGTATCACATACACAGGACCATTTATTCATGGCTTTCTGGAAAATGAAGAAATCGGGTATATCAGATATTCCAGTTTCAGCAACAGCATCACATCTGCTCAACTCAACTACATCATTGACAGATATAGTGATACCCGGGGACTCATTTTTGACATTCGTCAGAATGGTGGCGGGTATATTACAAATGTGTTTAGCTTGCTCAGTCGTTTTATTAACAATGAAACACTTATTTATACCAGTCAGATCAAATCAGGATATAAGGGAGACTCACCCGACACTACCTTCAGCGACCCTATTCCAGTATATATCGACCCTTATGAGGGTGATAAATATCTGAACCCAATCGTTGTTCTTACTGATCGAGGGACATACAGCGCAGCATCCTTCTTTGCCGTTTCCTGCTTGGCTTTGGATAACATAACACTTATGGGAGACACAACCGGAGGCGGTCTTGGACTTCCCAACGGGGGTCAGCTCCCCAATGGATGGACCTATAGATTTTCTGTTACAAGAACGATTGCTATAGATGGCAAAAATTATGAAAACGGTGTTCCTCCACACATTCAGATTGACCTTCTGCCAGATCACAATATCACTGGATCTGACAATATACTTGATGAAGCGATACAGCTACTCATGAGCAGATAAAAAACGCAACTACTTATTTGTCAACTTTTTTACTATATTATAAAACCTTATCAGAAAAATTGTAATATCTTTGAAGGCTCAAAAAAATATGTTTTCTGTTATGATCCGATTTTTTCAAAAAAGAGTTTATTTTTTTCGGTTTTCATTCATCTTTCTTCTTCCTTTTCTTGCACATGGACAAGACCCGCTAACCGGCACTGATGTGAAAGTAATGGACACTGTTCTCTATAACAACGAAAAAATAATATTGTATGACAATAATACTTGGGAATTTTTTGCAGATATTGAAGCACTGAAAAGAGATCAGGAGATGGCTGATACCATGTCAATTTTTACTCAATGGTGGGATAATGAACAGACCTTTGTCTATTCCTATCCGACAAAAGCTGTAGTACCTGATACAGTAGTTATCCGACTAACCGATGAAAACAGGAAATTTGTCCTTCCCTATTACAATAGAATCAATTCCGGCTTTGGCTGGAGAGGAAGAACTCCCCACAACGGCATTGATATACACCTTGACAAGGGAGAACCGGTAAAATCTGCATTTGACGGAAAGGTAAGATATGCCAAATTTAATACCGGAGGGTATGGCAAGCTTGTTATCATACGACATTTCAATGGTCTTGAAACCTATTATGCCCATCTGAATCACATTTATGTTCAGCCCAATCAGGTTGTCAAAGCCGGACAGATCATCGGAACAGGAGGAAATACCGGAGCCACATGGACAGGCGATCACCTGCATTTTGAGATGAGGTATCTTGACAAACCCTTTGATCCCACGCTTGCCATTGAATATGATTCACTCCGTCTCAAATCTGATACCCTGGTTCTGACAGCAAACAGTTTTAAAATGACAACAAATCATAAGGGAGTACAGACCGGAGGATCATCTTCAACCAAAAATTACAACTATGATCCGAATGCAACCTATCATGTTGTTAGAAAAGGAGATACTCTCGGTCATATTGCCATCAAATACGGTACCACTGTTGACAGGCTTTGTAAACTGAACAGAATGAACAGAACTTCAACACTACAAATCGGACAAAAAATCAAAGTCAGATAATTCAATATATGAAATTCAGAGTTTCATTCTTCAGACTCTGGGTTGTTTTTACAACAATCGGTCTTTTATACATCGCTTCTCAAGCCCAAACGTCTATTGATTCCAGCCTATCAAGATATCAGATCGGGATTACTTCACAGCCACCCGGCACTGAAATCAGTCTCAAACTCAGCTGGAGATTTCAAAGTTACAATTCAAAACCAAAACACATCAACGATCGTTTTGACAAAAGCAGCCATTCACCCAAATCAATAAATTTTTCCATTGATGGTAAGAAATTTTATGTCCAGTCTCTCGAAGGCTACACTACATCTGTGTATGATACTGATTCCATGAAACTTATGAAGATTATTGTCCATGATTTTAAAAAATCAGATAGTCTTCTGTTTGTCAACGGAGAAAGCAGTGTTTTCGGATACAAATACCGTGATCATCATAAAAACTACAATGTGTTTAAGGGAAAACCTGTAGAAAGTTGTATGTCGCACGATGGAAAATATTTGTGGGTCACATATTACCGTCGTGAGTTTGACCTGAATGCAGAATGTCCGTCAGCCGTTGCAATCATTGATACAGAAACAGATTCAATAGTAAGGGTAATGCCATCAGGCCCACTGCCAAAGATGATTGCCTGCTCACCTGACAACAACTATATAGCAGTGACACACTGGGGAGACAACACCTGTGGCATTATTGATATCAGCAGTGATTCGGTGAAAAACTTCAGATATGTTGCACATCTAGTCGTTGATTATAAGGCAAAACTTAATTTTGGTGCACAGGCAGTTAACCGTGACCAGCAATGCGGGCACTGTCTGAGAGGTACTGTATTTACGCCCGACGAAAAATACCTGCTGATTGGAAAAATGGGAGGTGCCGGTGGCATTGCCATTTTCACGATTCCGGAATTCGAATATCTGGGTACTGTTACAGGACAAAAAAGCAACCTCCGGCATTTGATCATCAGTGGAGAGGATCTTATTATCAGCACCAATTCAACAGGATTTGTTCAGAAAGCGCCCCTCAATGAAATTATTGAAGCAAAAAACAGTGTTCCCGGTAAGACAGCTTCATATACGGGATGGATCAGTTGCCAGGCAGGTGCCGGTGTTAGAACCATTGACATTACTGCTGACGGAAAATACATCTTTGCTGCTGTAAATAATCTGTGTAAAATTGTTGTCATACAATCTTCTGATATGAAAATTATCTGCTCAGTCAAAGCTGACGCCTATCCTGTAGGAATGGCGCTTTCCCCTGACGGAACAAAGCTTGTGGTGACTTCGCAGGGAAAATCAGAAAAAGGAGGCAATTCAGTGATGGTGTATGAAGTGTTCTATCACAAATGAAGATATCCTGTGCTGTATTGCGAAACTGTTAACAGTTTGATTGCAGCAACAGAGAGATGTGCGAACATTGGTGGTGTATAATGAACTATTTCATATCTAAGAATTCTCGAAACTACTGAAACATCCTGCAATTCATCATTGAAGCACTGCTTTCAAGAACTGTCCGGTATAGCTCTGTTGAAACTTGGTGATTTCTTCGGGGGTGCCTGCTGCAATGATTTCTCCTCCCTTATCACCTCCTTCGAACCCGAGATCAATGACATAATCAGCAACTTTAATAACATCCAGATTATGTTCAATAATCACAATAGTATTCCCTCTGTCCACAAGACCCTGCAATATTTCGAGCAGAACCCTGATATCTTCAAAATGCAAACCGGTGGTGGGCTCATCAAGAATATACAGTGTTTTTCCTGTGTCCCGTTTGGCAAGTTCAGCAGCTAGTTTCACTCTTTGATTTTCGCCACCTGAGAGTGTCAGAGAACTCTGTCCGAGAGTCAGATAGCCAAGTCCCACTCTCTGCAAAGCCCTTAATGGCAGGATGATTGACGGATGATCCTCAAAAAAATCACAGGCCTGATTAATTGTCATTTGCAGGACATCAAATATGGATTTTCCCTTATATCTGATCTCAAGGGTTTCGCGGCTAAACCTTTTCCCGTTACAATCTCTGCATAAAACCTGAGCATTGGGAAGAAATCCCATTTCAATATCCTCCATGCCTGCTCCTTTGCATGTTTCACATCTACCCCCTTTGACATTAAACGAAAATTGTCCGGGCTTGTAACCACGAATTTTTGACTGAGTGGTTTCAGTAAATAACTTCCTTATATTATCAAAGACACCTGTATATGTTGCAGGATTAGATCGTGGTGTTTTCCCAATGGGATCCTGGTTCACATCGATCACTTTATTGATATGCTGATATCCCTCAATGCTCCCATATGGCATTGGTTTTCTGTTGGAACGGTAAATAAGATTACTGATAACCGGATATAATGTTTCATTAATGAGTGTGGACTTTCCGCTTCCGGAGACACCTGTAACACAAACCAAAAGCCCTAAAGGCAGATCAAGGGTAATATTTTTCAGATTATGGCCGCTACAATCCCTGAGGGTCAGAAATTTTCCATTTGGTTTTCTTCTCTCAGGGGGAACCATTATCCGAAGTTCACCCTTGAGATATTTACATGTCAGAGAGTCGCATTTCAGCATCTGTTGCGGAGTTCCGGTTCCTGTTATCCGACCTCCTTTTCTGCCTGCTCCGGGTCCAATATCGATAATATAATCTGCTGACATTATCATTTCCTGATCATGCTCAACCACAATGATGCTGTTCTCCTTATCTCTCAGTTGTCTGAGTGAACTGATTAACCGCCTATTATCATGCTGGTGCAATCCAATACTTGGTTCATCAAGAATATACAGAACTCCGGTCAGATTTGATGCAATCTGTGTTGCCAGTCTGATTCTCTGGGATTCTCCCCCGGACAGGCTACGCGAAGGACGGGATAGCGAAAGGTATTCAAGTCCCACATCAAGAAGGAAATTCAAGCGGTGTTTTATCTCCTTCACCAAAGTTCGCGCAATGGTTTTTGATTTCTCAGACATTGATGCTTCAGCTTCATCCATCCACACAATCAAGCGATCAATCTGCATCTCTGAAACCTGAGAGATATTTGACCCGTGGATAAGAAAATGCAGAGATTCCTTTCTGAGTCTGCCTCCCATACATTCGGGACACACTTTCTTTTCCATAAACCCGGATGCCCATCGTTGCAAACTGACAGGTGCATCTTCAGTATTCTGCTGTTCAATGTATGTAACAACACCTTCATACCTGACAGGCATCGAACTTGTGACCCCTATATATTCATTGGTTATATACAACCGATCGGCATACCCGTAAAGCAACATATCCTTCACTTCATCTGTAAAAGAACCAACAGGCTCATCAAGAGTAAATCCAAGAATTTTTCCAAGAGATTCAATCTGACTGAATATGTAAGATGCTTTATATTTCCCAAGGGGGGTAAGTCCACCGTTACGTATGGAAAGGTTCTTCTCAGGAAATACTTTTTTCGTGTCCACTTCGGTGATCATTCCGATCCCGTTACACTTCGGACATGCTCCGTAGGGAGAATTGAATGAAAAACTGTTAGGTTCAGGCAGTGAATATGAAATCCCCGTTTGCTCACACATCAGATCTGAACTGTAGAAGCCTGTATCCTGATTTTCCATATTCACAACAATACATTGTCCCTTGCCGTATTTCATTGCCGAACTTACTGAATTTCTGAGCCTTTGCACTGACCTTGCTGTCACATCAACTGTATCCACCAGCAAATCAATATCATGCACTTTATATCTGTCAACTTTGAGATTGGCTTTGAGTTCAGTGATGACTCCATCAATTCTTACTTTCAGAAATCCTTTTTTATGCCAGATCTCAAAAAGTTCTCTGTAATGCCCTTTCCTTCCTCTGACAAGCGGGCTGAATATAGATACCCTTTGGTGATCAAAACGAATACTTATTCTTTCAATAATCTGTGATTCAGTAAGACTGATCATTGGTTTTCCAGTGTTATAGGAATAAGCAGTTGAAGCACGTGCATAGAGAAGTCTGAAAAAGTCATAAATTTCAGTTATTGTTCCGACAGTACTTCGGGGATTTTTGCTGATGGTTTTTTGTTCAATTGAAACCGCAGGACTGAGTCCGGTTATTTCATCCACATCAGGGCGCTCAAGTTTACCGATAAACTGGCGTGCATATGCAGAAAAGGTTTCCATATATCTTCGCTGTGACTCAGCAAAAATTGTATCAAATGCAAGAGAAGACTTTCCACTGCCGCTGAGACCGGTAATTACAACAAGTTTATTGTGAGGGATCATGACATCTATGCTACAGAGGTTATTCTCACGGGCACCATAGACCTGAATGGCATCTTGTTCCGGATTTTCGGGCAATTCGAATTCTGTCATCATCTCCAGATTATCGGATACTGACTGTATCATTCATCAGTTGTGCAGGCTGAGAAACTTTCTTCATAATCATATCATAATCTACTGTTTCAGGAACTGCTAGATAATACTTTTTTTTCAGTGAGTTTTTCAGGGAAGTTTTCCTAAGCCAAGGATTCAACTCTTTAAGGACCAGCAGGTTCGTATTATGATGCACAGCAAATTCAGACAGATTATTCACTGCAGTGTCAACTTCTATATATCTTACAGGAATCTGATAGTACAAATCAGCATTTCTGAGATAAAACCCATACTGTTTCGGATTTGACCAGATTATTTTATAAGCGAGTATTCGGTAGATATACCTCATTGTTTCTTCAGGAAGGACAAGGTCATAATACGAATCTGTTCCCTGTTCCTCAATGATTGCAGGGATACGTGCTGTACCCATATTATAGGAGGCCGCAGCCATTGTCCAGGTTCCAAACATTGTGTATGATGCCTTTAGATACCTGCATGCAGCATCGGTAGATTTTTCAACATGATACCTTTCATCAACTTCATCGTTTACTTCGAGTCCATATTCAATGGCAGTACCCTTCAGAAATTGCCACATTCCGGCAGCTCCGGAGGGAGAAACCGGAAATGAGAGCTCACTTTCGGCCATGGACAGAAACATCAAATCGTCAGGAATACCATGTTGTTGAAATACCTTTCTAAAAACAGGAAAATATCGAGCACTTCTCTTCAGAATCAACATAGTTCTTGAGTGCCAGTATGCCACTGCAAGCAATTCCCTTTCCAGACGTTCTCTGACATAAAATTTCTCAATGGGGACTTTTTCGCCTGCAAATGTCAGATTATCAGGAATATATAAAGAAAAAATTCTATACTGGCGGGCAGAAGTCTCATAATAGGTTTTATCACCCTTTACATTATCATCGGGTGATTGTTTGAAAAACATAAAAAGTATAAAACTGAAAAGAAGAATCAGTATAACAAATAAAAAGTTATTCAGTTTCATTAGGTTGAGTATTCAGGTTAGCAACCACAAAAAGAAATCCGAACACCAGGACAAACCATGAGCCAAATGCAAGGATATGAAAGGCATTCCAACGACCTACAACCAAAATGATTGCCAGGGCCATTATCATATTAATCAGCGATATGCCTGTAAAAACCCATGCAACCTGTTTGTCATTAAGTCCAAGATATGAAAGATGATGAGTTGTGTGATCTCTGCCACCTTTAAAAGGAGATTTTCTGTCTCTGAAAATTCTTTTAAAAAATACTGCTGTTGTATCGGTAAGAGGAAGTGCAAATAAACATGCAACAGCAAGTAATCTGGCAGAAAGAGGAGCAGAAAGATCCGGCAACACCTGAAGATTCCAAATATGAATAATCCCAAATGCTGCCAGAGTCACTCCCAGAAACATGCTTCCTGTATCACCCATATACATCTTTGAAGGCCACCAGTTGTACCGGAGAAATGCAAGCAAGCTTGCAGCTATGCCCACAAGAATAAGGAAGTAGTTATCTGTTATGGTATCAAGAAGAAATACACTCAGAATACATGCCAAAATAATAAAAAAACTTACAACTGTTGAGATACCATCCATATTGTCTAGTAAATTAATGGCATTCATTATCCCAACAACCCAGAATAGTGTAAGTATGTAATTAAAAGTCTGATTATCAAATAAATCAATATATGTTCCTGTAAATACCAGACTCAAACCACACAAAATCTGCATCAGAAGTTTCAGCCAAGGGATTGTATTATAGGCATCGTCAAATAATCCGGCAAGAAACCCCACAGAAAGCGCAAGCATCAGCCCATAAAACTGTTCAATCTGAAATCCTTCAGATCGGGGGATCGTGTAAACCAATGATAGAGATGCAAGCAAAAAACAAATGAAAAATGTAATCCCTCCGATTGCAGGTTTTCGTGTTTTACTCCATCGGACTTCGCCGTTATGATTCTTAGTTTCCAGTTCATTAAGGTATTTCAAGAGAAAATTATTCACCAGAATGGAGAACACAAAAATAACAAGAGCAAATACAGATACAGCCAGTATAAACATATTTTAAAAAGGAGATTGAAAGTCACTGAATAACATTGCCTGCAAATCCTTGCCAGACACAACAGGATCTTTAATTGTCCACTGAATATTCAGAGTGGGGTCTGACCACAGGATTGAGCGTTCTGAATCTTTGTGATACACATTTGAACATTTATATGCAAAGATTGTATGATCTTCAAGAGCAAGAAACCCATGGGCAAACCCCTCAGGAATCCATAACTGTAAACGATTTTCAGCTGAGAGTAAAGCAGATCTGTACTGTCCAAAAGTGGGAGAATTTTTTCTGAGATCAACGGCCACGTCAAGAACAGAACCACAGTCTACACGAACAAGTTTAGCCTGTGCAAAGGGCGGATTCTGAAAGTGTAATCCGCGCAGAACATGCTTCCTTGAAACAGAGAGGTTATCCTGTAAAAAATCTGTATGTATTCCTGCTGCTTTATACTTAGCGGCATGATACACTTCCAAAAAAATCCCTCTTTCATCACTGAAAGATGTTGGTTTCAATAAAAACAATCCATCAATACCCGTCTCTATTCTTTCCATACTTCTTTTATTCAGGGCGCTTGAAAAAATTCTGTATCCTTTCACGGAATGACAGATTTGGTTTAATATCCTGTTCGTAATATGTATTCTTCAGGCCTTTCTTATATCCTTTCACATAACCATACGCGTAGACCAAATCCTTCTCCATCCCCACATTGGATATCGTATTATCATATCCGTTGAGAACGATAGATATTGATTTTATATGATAGACCTGAAACATCTTTTCGGGTAGAGACAGGAAGTTCCTTTTTGAATAATTTGCTCTCAGGAGATAGATTGGATAATCTGCAAGCTGCATGGATTTGAGTGCATCGGACACAAGACCGATAGGAGGATTATCAATGATAATATAATCATACTCCCTCCTTAGTAACTCGATAAGGGTTTCAAATCTTTCATCATTGAGAAGTTCTGCAGGATTGGGAGGGATAGGGCCGGCAGTAATAAACTTAATATTATACTTCCCGATATCCTGAATACAATCATCAACTGCACTCTGTCCGCTCAGAATCGTACTTATTCCCTGTGCATTCTGCAGGTTGAAATACTTGTGCACTGTAGGTTTTCTCATATCAACATCAATGATAATGACCTTTTTGTCAGTAATAGCAAGTGCCCCTGCCAGGTTAATTGACAGAAATGTCTTTCCTTCACCTGAGATTGTGGAAGTGATTGCAATCACTTTGGACCCTTTTCCATTGGTAATAAACTGCAGATTGCTCCGGATTGCCCTCAGTGATTCGGCCAGAATACTTTTGGGATACTTTTCAACGAAAAACTGCTGAATCGAAATTTTTGATGGATAACGTGGTAATACACCGAGCACAGGGACACTGGTATATTTACTTATCTCAGAGGCGCTCACAATTTCATTGAAGCGAAGATAATGAATGGCTACCAGAATAAATGATATAAAAAAGGCCAGTAGAAAAGTAATCAGAATCACCTTTTGTTTGCTGGGATAGACTTTATCGCCCTGAGATTTTGCTTTTTCAAGAATTATATTCTCCGGGACAAATCCGGCCTTCAGGATAGAAAATTCAGTTTTTTTCTCAATCAATTGATTATAGAACTGCTCAGTGATTGTATACCGACGCTCCAGTCGCTTGAGTTCAAAATGTGGTTCATGTCCGGAGCCAAATGCCTGCCCGTATTGTGCATTATATCGTTGTGTCAGATCCTGCAATCTGATATCAGTATTCTTTTTGATGCTCTGTACTGTCTTCAAAATCAGATTTTTCTGCATTTCAATCTGCTGATTGATTGAAACAATAAAATTTGAATTTTCCGGAGATTGCAGAAGCATCTGTTCTTTCTTCTGTACCAATTCCGCTAGCTGTCCGATATCAGCCTGCAACTGTGACTGATACTGACTTCCTGCAAGAATTGTAAGTAACACATAAGTATCAGGAATTTCCTTTTTTGAAAGTTCATCCAGAATATTCTTCAGAATATTTGATTCCATCTGAACTCCGATAAGTTCTGTTTCGAGTGCATTGAGCTGAGTAAGACTGTTCTGCCTGCGGATTTCAACAATGGTGTCAATATTGAACTTTTTCTTATACCCGACGATACTGTCTTCATAACTTGTCAAATCTTCTAGAACAGTTTCAAGCTGAGAATCAATAAATTCCAGAATATTATTGGCACTCATCGACTTGCGTTCTATATCAAACAACTGAAATTCTGAAGCGATTTCATTTGCAATATCAGATGCTCTGCTAGGATTATTATCTCTGACTGATATCTGAATGGTTTTAGCAACTTCATTCAATACAACAAGATTGATATTCCGAATATACTTATCATACAAGCTTTCAGGTTGATGTACAGAGAACAGAAAATACTTTTGCCTTCTTAGAACTTCCTTGTTTGCGGGATCATCGAGATTCAGAAATACCACAAGTTCTATATCATCAAGTTTTTTCAACTGTCCTGGTATCAGTTCTGTTTCAAAATTTTGTTCAGATTCACCATCGCTGACAGAGTAGTTCAGTACAAGAAGAGAATCTTCCTCCACAGTCAGTTTGAAGCTTGTTCCATATATTGCAGGATTATACACGACATAACTCACTGTAAAGGGACTGGATGTATAGAGCTCATGATTGAGGAATTTCCCTTCATTATAGTAAGAAACGTCGAGGGGGAGCTTCATCAGTACTCTCTCAATAAAAACACGGGATTTCAGCAACTCAAGTTTCTGTGAGAACTGTTCATCAGAAAACCTTGTGACATCGAATATTTTTTCTGCTTTGTTTTCAGTTTCAATCTGAATAATTGTAGTAGCTTCAAACACCGGCTGGGTATATCTGAGCATCAAAAAAGCACCCAGGAAGAACAGCACAAATATGACAATAATCAGTGGCAGTTTCCGTAAAAAAATGAACCTAAATAATTTCGGGTCAAATTCTTCATTAAACTTGGGTATTCTCGGACTTGCCATTGGATTACTTAAATAAATTGTAGATCAGTAAAAAAGTAGTTGTGAGGCTAAGAATGGGGGTGATATCTTCAAGCAACCTTCTGCTTACAAATGGCTGGGGTTCGATATAAATAACATCATCAGACTGGAGGACAATATTACCCAGAACAGCATGTTCAGCATCTGAAAGATCAATCTGATAAAACTTCACATCTTCACCGGTTCCGCGGATAAGAAAAATTCTATCTGCCTTTCCGTCACTGATGCCTCCGGCTGAAGTTAAGGCTTCAATAAGTGTAGCATTGGGATTCGACAAAGGCACTGTTGATGCGGCTCCTGACTTACCACCTTTATAAACATACACCTGTTTGTTGAGAAGTTTGAGAACCACAAAGGGTTCATTGATGAATTCCCTGTAAAGAATCCGGAGTTCTGCTTCTGCTTCAGTGAGAGTTTTCCCTACAATAGTATATGAACCGATAGCAGGCAAAAAAACAGTACCGTCTTTAAGAACACGATAGGACACTTCCTGTCCGCCTGAAGACATCATTCTTTCAGGATCAGGATTAATCATATCCTGCCCAACATTTGCATAAATATAAATCATCAGTTCATCATCAGGAGCAATGACATGCTCTTTCAGAATTTTCAGATCATCCACAGAAGAAAGACTGGTTTCCTTATCAACCTTATACATCCTGTAAGGCGTAACCCAGCGGGTACAGGCACTTGTGAGTATGAAAAAAAATATTGAACCAGTTAAAACAAACCTGCTCATCTGGATATTTTTCTATTTTACTTGGCAAAAATATGAAAAAAAACAGTCCAAATCACATCATCTCAAACAAAAAGATTTTTTTGCCAGCAAACTACTGTAGAGATCTTTCATATCTCTGATCAGTCTTGAATAATGAAACTGATTCTCAACAAATTCACGGCCATTGCCACTCAGTTTTTTTCTCAGTTCCGGATTTTCAACCAACTGAAAAAACTGAGAAATAAAGGCATCATCATCACCAGCATTGGTGATCAGTGCAGATTTTCCTTCAAGAACAATATTCCGGATACCCCCGACATTTGTTGTCAGCACAGGTTTTCCTGAGGCTTGTGCTTCGATCAGGCTCACCGGAGTCCCTTCATTCAATGAAGTGAGGACAATGATATCTAGCCCTGCATTGACAACATCAACATCCTTTTCCCATGAGGTAAAAACAACAGGTGTATCTTCATTTAATCCATCTGAATAGGCGATCCCATATTTTCTGAGTTGTTGTTCTATCTGAGGTCGAGATTCACCATCTCCCACAATAAATGCTTTGATGTTTAATTCAGAGTTCTGCAATACATAACGAACAGCATCCACAAACAACGAATGATTTTTCACAGGAACCAGTCTGCCTATGATTCCGATTGCAATCTGATCATCAGTAAGCCTGTATTTGTGCCTGAACCTGCTTCGCTTTTCCTCTGAATTTTTCCAGAATCTGCTCAGATCAAATCCCAGTGGAATAATCCTTGCCTTTGAGGCATTGCAAATTTTATATCTGTTGACAATATCTTCGTACTGATGTTGCGATAAAGTGATTATGGCATCCGTTTTCTTTGC
Organism: uncultured Bacteroidales bacterium; assembly: GCA_964428185.1. Classification (GTDB taxonomy): domain Bacteria; phylum Bacteroidota; class Bacteroidia; order Bacteroidales; family DTU049; genus CAYMAZ01. The sequence continues at coordinate 14,719 of CAYRXH010000004.1, read as the reverse complement.
AAGTTGTCTTTCAAGTCTGATATAAAAATTGCTTTGCATTCTGTTAAAGTATGAATCAAAGACATGTCCGTGAAACGTATGGACTATAACGGGAACCTTGAGTGAATATGCTACCCGACGACCTAGAGCACCAGCCTTGGATGCATGGGTATGCACAATTTGAGGCTGAAATTCTCTGATAATCTGCTTAATTCTTGAGTAAGCCTGAAAATCCAGAACCGGATTTAATGACCTTTGCATCTGAGGAATGATAATAGGTTCAACACCAAGACTCTTGACAATAAACTCTGAATTTTCTTCACTTTCATCCTGCCTTCCGCCAACCAGCAAAGTTTGATAATCAGGTTCCATATATCTTGTCAGATAAGCCGCATTATAGGTGGGGCCACCAAGATTGAACCGATTGATGATTCTCAGAACCTTAATCATTTTTAACTTTCTTTATGAGATGTTCATAATTTCTGTACCAATGTTGAAATACCAGAAGTGACCACATCACAGCTTGAAGATCATGATGTTTTGAATTGAGAACTTTGTCAACCACTGTGCCAACAACATCAGGTCTGAAAATTTTCTGACTTTCGAGAAAATCAACAGACTGAAGATATGTGTCAATCATAGGTCTCATTTCGGTTTTAAACCATGAATTCATAGGAACTTCAAAACCATGTTTCTTTCTGTTTAACAATTCCGGAGGTAAAAGCTTTCCAAAAGTATCTCTGAGTATTTTTTTATTAGTATTGCCTGCAATTTTATACCTTGTGGGTAAAGAAAATGCCAATTCCACCACTGAATTATCAAGAAACGGTGGTCTCACCTCAAGAGACTGGGCCATTGACATCATATCAACCTTTGGGAGCATATCACCGGCAAGAACAAGTTGCATATCACTGAATAATACATCCTCAATTCCCTTTGAATTTCCGTCAATTGCAGAAGCAATATCATCCCATCTTTCAGCAAATTCAGGGTCATAGCCATATACAATGACCATCCTTTCAATGAGTTCCTGATCAGTAAAGGATGATAAAAACCTATATCTTTCCTGAGGTGAAAGTTTCCGGACTTCAAGATACTTTTTAATTTTCCTTATTCTATCACTGAATCTGCTGCTTCTTGATGCAGGAAAGATATTCAGCATCCATGAACCACCTGATAACAATGCATCAGTAAAGAGTCTTCGCCTTATTCTGTATTCAGCAAGATGTCTGTAATATCCACCAAATATTTCATCTGCTCCGTCTCCTGACAATGCTACTGTAACATTTTTTCGTGTATGACCTGAAAGCACATAGACAGCTAAACCTGAAGAATCGGCAAAGGGTTCATCAATATAATCCAGCATACCGTCAACCGCTTCAAAAAGATCGTCATTGGTCAGCAAAAACTCCGAATGATCTGTATGATATTTGTTGGCCAACAAACGTGCATATTTTGTTTCATCATAATAGGGTTCATCCCTGAAGCCTATTGTGAAAGTTTTCAATCCTTTCACCTGTTGAGCAGCAAGAGCTGTAATTATTGATGAATCTATTCCTCCGCTGAGAAAACATCCAAGGGGAACATCAGAAACCAACTGAGCTTTCACAGATGATTCCAGGGTGCCAAATAAGTGATTACAAGTTGTATTATAATCCGAAACCGTATCTGTATTTAGTTTATTGATTCCTATGTGATAATAACTTTTTCTTGAAAGTGAATTTCTTCCCACAATCAGATAGCAGCCGGGCAAGAGTTTTTGAATTCCTTTAAAAATGCTGTATGGAGGAGGTATATATGTCAGTCTGAAATACATCTGTAGTGAAGCCCTGTCTATTTCCTGCGGTCCAAGAGCAGAGAGAAGAGACTTCATCTCCGAAGAAAAAACAAAACACTCATCATTATAATGAAACAGGAGCGGTTTGATCCCAAATCTGTCACGTGCCACCAGTAACTCCTGACTTCTGCTGTCCCAAATTGCAAACGCAAAAAAACCATTCAGTCGCGAGATACACTGTTCCCCATACTTCATGTACATTGCGAGAACAACTTCAGTATCACTGTGAGACCTGAATGAAAAGCCGGTGTCTTCAAATTCTCTTCGAAGATCTTTAAAATTAAAAATCTCTCCATTAAACACAATCACACATGAACCATCTTCAGATTTCATGGGCTGGGATGCACGTTCACTCACATCAATGACAGACAGCCTATTGTGAGTCAGAAGAATATGTTCCCCTACATAATCCCCGTTGTCATCAGGTCCCCGATTCTGGTTTTTTTTCCTGAATTGTTCAGAAAAACTTTTGAACTGCGACGTTCTGTTTCCTGTAAAATCAAAATATCCTGCAATTCCACACATACAAATTCAGTTTTACTTCAGATCCGGGGTGAGGAATCAGAGATGAATAACTTCGTTATAAGCAGCGGCGCAAGCTTCCATAATGGCTTCTGAAAGAGTGGGATGAGGAAATACAGAATGAATAATTTCATGTGCTGTAGTTTCAAGATTTCGGGCAGCAACAACTCCGCCGATCATTTCAGTCACATTTTCCCCTACAAGATGTGCACCCAGCCATTCTCCATATTTTGCATCAAAAATCACCTTCACAAAGCCATCTTTATGTCCTGATGCAGTGGCTTTTCCACTAGCGGAAAATGGAAATTTCCCCACTTTTATTTCAAACCCTGCTTCAATTGCCTTTTTTTCAGTCATGCCTACACTGGCAATTTCAGGATGTGTATATGTGCATGATGGAACATTGCCGTAATTAAGGGGGTGTGGATCTCCCCCTGCTATCTTTTCAACACAGATAATCCCTTCATGAGAGGCAACATGAGCAAGGGCAGGTCCATGAACAATATCTCCGATGGCATAATATCCTTCTTTTGAAGTTCTGTAATACTCATCAACCTTCACTTTCCCGTTTTCAACAACTAACCCGGTTTCTTCAATGCCAATACCTTCCAGGTTGGGAGTGACTCCAACCGCAGAAAGTACTATCTGGGCATAAAGTTGTTCCTCTCCCTTTGCTGTTTTCAAAAAAAGTTTGCAAGTGTCTGCCATTACTTCAACTTTAGTCACTTCAGTTGCGGTTTTTACGGTAATCCCCTGCTTTTTGAATGATCTTTCCAGTTGCTTTGAGCTTTCTTCATCTTCAAAGGGAACAATATTGGGTAAATATTCTATCAGGGTGACTTTGGTTCCTACAGCATTATAGAAATAGGCAAATTCTGAACCTATTGCTCCACTGCCTACAATTGCAATACTTTCAGGCTGAGTTGAAAGAGTCATTGCTTCTCTGTATCCGATAATTCTTTTCCCGTCCTGCTTCATAAAAGGAAGATCCTTAGAGCGTGCACCTGTAGCCAGAATAATATGTTGTGCCTGATATTCGGATATGCTCCCATCCTTTGCTGTAACACTGACTTTTTTTCCGGGCAGGATTTTCCCAAAACCCTCAATAACATCTACCTTATTCTTTTTCATCAGAAATTGAACTCCTTTACTCATGTTTTCTGCCACACCCCTGCTTCGGGTAACCAAAGCAGAGAAATCCGCAGTAAAGCTTCCCTCTGCTTTAATTCCATATAATTCAGCCTGCTTGAGCTCTTCAAAAACTGAAGCACTTTTCAGCAACGCTTTTGTCGGAATACATCCCCAGTTTAAACAGATACCACCAAGAGATTCCTTTTCCACAACAGCTGTTTTCATGCCTAGCTTAGAGGCTCTGATGGCTGCAACATACCCTCCGGGGCCGCTTCCAATTACAATAATATCATAGTTCATAGTACCATAGTTTAACAATATACAAAATTACATATTTTTTCCAAGAACACCATTGAAGAAAGAGAAACTACAACCCAATCTGAATGGATTGAAGCGAGGTCTGATTTCACAAGGAACAAATTTCAGGACTTGAATTCCATGTTCTTTTTTGCTGTGATTTTTTCACAGTAATGACATTTCAGTTTCACATCAATTTTATCAATGACATCAAACTTTGTTGGCACTCCCTCAATGTTGGTGACACATTTGGGATTAAAACATCTGACTATATCCCTGACATTATCAGGAATTTCAACTCTTGATTTGTTTCTTATTTCAAAATCCCTGATTTCAATAAGTGTGGCACTGGGGCTGACAAGCGCAATTTTATTAATTTCATCAGGTTTGAAATATTTATTGCTTACCTTAATAATTCCTTTTCTGCCATATTTTTTACTTTCAAGATTGGCACCGATATAAATGGGATCCTCAACACTTTCCAGGCCAAGTATTCTGATCACCTGCATCACACTGCCGAATGTAATATGGTCAATAACAGTTCCGTTTTCAAGTGCTGAAACCTGCAATTCTTTTCTTTTTTCGTTACTCATGGTTGCTGTCATTAATTATTTTAAATCAAGAATATAAGAAATCAAAGCCTGTCGCATATACACGCCGTTCAGAGCCTGTTCAAAATAATATGCCTGCGGCAGATCATCAACATCTGTATGTATTTCATTGACACGTGGCAGAGGATGAAGCACCCGCATATTGTTCTTGGCATTTTTCAACATATCACTTTTGAGATTATATATATTCTTCACTTTTTCATATTCCAGCGGATCTGAAAATCTTTCCTGCTGTATGCGTGTCATGTAAATAATATCGGCGAGAGGAATTGCTTCCATAATATCAGTGTACTGATAATACCTGAGATTACTATCTTTAATATGCATTTTCACTGCACTGGGAAGTTTCAGTTCCAAAGGAGAAACCAGATGATATGTGCAGTTAAAGTTAGTCATGGCGATAACATTAGAATGAACTGTTCTTCCGTATTTCAGGTCACCAATAAAAGCAATATGCAGGTTTTCGAGTGAGCCCTGAGTTTTCTGAATAGAAAAAAGATCAAGAAGACATTGTGTTGGATGCTGATTTGCACCATCACCGGCATTAATAACAGGCACAGGAGAAATTTCACTAGCGTACCTTGCACTCCCTTCAACAGGGTGCCTCATCACAATAAGATCTGCATATTGTGCAACTGTTAAAATTGTATCCTTGAGTGACTCGCCTTTTTTTACACTTGAACTTGCAGCATCTGTAAACCCGATTACTTTACCACCCAATCTCTGGATGGCTGTTTCAAAGCTTAATCGGGTACGTGTAGAGGGCTCAAAAAATAAAACTGCAACTACTTTACCTTTGAGAATATCCTGATTGGGATTGGCTTCAAATTCAGCAGCCATATCACAAAGTTTTAGGTATTCAGGCTTTGTAAAATCATTTATTGATACTAAACTTTTCATTGTAAAATATTAATTATTAATTCTTTTCCAAAAAAAAGCGACCCTAAGGCCGCTTTTAAAAAAACTATTTCTGAAGATTGAATTTTGCAATGAAATCATTCAGAACATCTTCAAGAGTTGGTCTTCCAATCTCCTGCAGTTCATAGCCAATCTTCACAGTGGGTTTGTTAATTTTAACAATCCTGCTGAGATCGATAGGGGTTGCAATAACAACTGTATCACATGGAGTGTTATTAATTGTAGTTTCAAGGTCTTTAATCTGCTGATTGCCATAGCCCATAGCCGGCAAAAGAGTTCCGATTTCAGGATAGATTTCGAAGGTTTCCTTGAGACGACCTACTGCAAAGTTTCTTGGATCAACAAGTTCAGCGGCACCATGTTTCATTGCAGCAACAACACCTGCTCCGATTTTCATTTCACCATGAGTGAGTGTAGGTCCATCTTCAATCACAAGAACTCGTTTTCCTCTGATCAGTTCAGGTTTATCTACTGACAATGGAGAAGCACCGTCAACAATTATCGCTTTGGGATTGACACTTGCCAGATTTGCTCTGACAATATTGATGTTTTCAAGAGATGCTGAGTCAATTTTATTCAGAACAATGACATCAGCCATTCTTGCAACAACTTCACCAGGATAATAACTAACTTCATGACCGGGTCGGAGAGGGTCAGCAACACCAACATAAAGGTCAGGTTTGTAAAAAGCAAAGTCATTGTTTCCACCATCCCACAGAATAACATCACAACCATTGGGATCATTTTCAGCAGCGTGCAAAATAGCTTCGTAATCAACCCCTGCATAAATCACGTTTCCGCGGATTACATGAGGTTCGTACTCTTCCATTTCTTCAATTGTACAATTGTTTTTTTTCAGATCTTCAACAGAAGCAAAACGTTGTACTTTCTGAGCAACAAGATCACCATAAGGCATCGGGTGTCTGATTGCAACCACCTTCAGCCCTTTCTTCATCATAATTTCAATCAGGCGGCGTGATGTTTGGCTCTTTCCGCAACCTGTACGGATTGCACCAACAGCAACAACCGGCTTGTTTGATTTAATCATGGTTTCTGCAGGACCAAGAAGCATAAAATTAGCTCCGGCAGCATTCACAACTGAACTGACTCTCATTACCATTGAATAGGGCACATCACTGTATGAAAACACACAATCGTGAGCATTTAATGATTTGATTAGCTGAGGAAGTTCTTCTTCAGCATAAATAGGAATACCTTCGGGGTACAATTCACCGGCAAGTTCCGCGGGATACTTGCGACCGTCAATGTCGGGAATTTGAGCGGCTGTAAAAGCAACGACATTGTAATTTGGGTTTTTCCTGAAAAACGTGTTAAAGTTGTGGAAATCCCTACCGGCTGCGCCGATAATAATTACGTTTCTTTTCATTACGCTTTGGTTTTATAAAGTTATTACTAGAGAATGTTTCCTGCAAAAATAAGTTTTTAAGTAACACAAGCAAAGAATTCTGGAAAAAATTTTAAGCAGTTATAAACAAAACAGCCTGAATATCAGGCTGCCATTACTTTTCAAGGAGTTTAGTTATGTTATTTTGTAGTAGTTATATAAGTCCTCTCGATTTTAATAATGGTTTAATATCCGGGTCTTTTCCGCGAAATGCACGATAAAGATTTACCGCTTTGTCACTATGCCCTGCTTCAAGAACATTGATTCTGAATGCATCAGCGGCGGCTTTGTCAAATATTCCGTTTTCCCTGAAAGCCTCAAAGGCATCATTATCAAGAACTCCGCTCCAGATATAAGCATAATATCCTGCAGAATAACCTCCTCTGAAAATGTGTGCAAAATATGTGCTCCTGTATCTGCTGATAATTTCTGGCATAAGACCAAGTTTATTCAGCACCTCTGTTTCAAATGCATTTACATCTTTGACATCAGTTGTTTTCAATGTGTGCCAGTACATATCAAGATAGGAAGCAGCAAGATATTCTACCGTAGCAAATCCCTGATCGAAGTAAGCTGCATTCTGGATTTTCTGAATCAGTTTTTCTGGAATTACTTCACCGGTTTCATAATGTTTTGCATATTGTTTCAAAACCTCCGGTTCCAAAGCCCAGTGTTCCATGATCTGAGAAGGGAGCTCAACAAAATCACGCGGAACATTTGTTGAAGATATTGAAGGATATGTGCCGTTGGAAAGAAGTCCATGTAATGCATGTCCAATCTCATGAAAGAATGTAAGCACCTCTTCAAGAGTCAATAAAGATGGCATTGTAGCTGTCGGCTTGGTGAAGTTGCAAACAATGGTTATTACAGGAGAAATAAACTCATCACCTCTTCTGTATTGCTCCCTGAATGCATCCATCCAGGCTCCTCCCCTCTTTGAATCACGTGGGTGAAAATCCATGTAAAGAATCCCCAGATGTGACTTATCCTCTCTGGTCACCTCATAAATGATATTATCAGGATGATATTTTGGAATGTCATCTCTCTGTGTAAAGCTGAGTCCGAATAACTGTTTGCAGACGTAAAAAATGCCATCCCTGACATGGTTCAGTTCAAAATATGGTTTCAGTTCTTCTTCATTCAGATCATATTTTTGTTTGCGGTACTTCTCGGCATAATATCTCCAGTCCCATGCTTCAAGTTTAAAATCACCGCCTTCAGTATCAATAATTTTCTGGTATTCTTTCTTTTCATCATTGGCTCTTTTCATGGCAGGATCCCATAATTGATCAAGCAAGCCAAAAACCCCTGCTGGAGTCTCAGCCATATTCATCTCAAGAACATAGTCAGCATGTGACTCATATCCAAGCAACTGAGCTTTTTCTATTCTCAGAGCAACAATCTTTTTTATGATTTCCTTATTATCAAACTCATTGTTATTGTCACCTCGTTTTATATACGCCTGCTGAATTTCCTTTCTCAATTCCCTGTTATCGGCAAACTGTAGGAATGGCAATACACTGGGATTATGTAGCGTAAATACCCATTTCCCTTCCCTTCCCTTTTCCTTTGCAGTTTCTGCAGCAGCATCAATCAATGACTGAGGCAGTCCTGATAAATCTTCCTTTTTTTCAACAACAAGTTCAAAATTGTTCGTTTCTGCAAGCAAGTTATCTCCAAACTGCAGGGTTAAAACAGACATTTCACTGTTGATCTCACGCATTCTCTTTTGTTGATCTGCATTCAGCAATGCACCGCTTCTGACAAACCCCTTATAGGTGAGTTCAAGTAACTGCATCTGCTCTGTATTCAGATTAAGAATCTCTTTCTTTTTATAAACAGCTTCAACTTTGGCAAATAATTCAGGATTCATCATGATGTCATCATAATGAGCTGTCAGCACAGGACTAATTTCCTGTGCAATCTTCTGAAGTTCATCTGATGTATTTGCTGACGTCATATTAAAGAACACTGAAGATACCTTTTTTAACATTGCTCCACTATAGTCAAGGGCAGCAATGACATTTTCAAAACCGGACTCTTCCGAAGACCTGATAATTGAGTCAATTTCAGCCTTGTGCTGTTTAATCCCCTCTTCAAATGCAGGGACATAATGCTCATTTTTAATTTTATCAAATGGAGGAACACCAAATGGTGTATCCCATTCACTAAAAAATGGATTATCCTCAGCTGTGGTTTCATCTTTCTTATTGGTGCATGATGTGATAATAAGAACCATTGCAGCAATGCCGGTCATAATAATTAATTTTTTCATTGGTGTTGCTAGTTTTTTTCTGAAAAACGTGCAAATATACATTGTTAATATTTTATATTCAAATCAGAAAAAACTTATCTCTTTCCAATATTATATAATTAGCAGATTGATAATTACGCTGTAAAAAAAAGTGCTTTCGACAAATAAAAATTTTCAACCTCTATCAGTTCATTGAATAACTGCACAAATTGAAGTTTTTTAAATATGAAAAATTTTTAAAAAATTTACAACACTAAGGAACAGACTGCTTATTGCATAACATTATTAAGATAATTCATTTCATTGTCGTCCAGCTTATCATCAAATCTCACAGTTTGCAACTGCCATTTCTGATCTGGCTTGTATAGAATGAATGTAAAAAACAAGGGCTGTCTGTCATGCTTCACCATACAACGGACATATTTATAAGACTCTCCTGCTTCTTTCTGGATGATCTTTTCATATCCGTAATATTGCCCGATTACAGAAGTGATTGTTTTCAGTTTTTCTTTAATAGATTCTATCTGTTGCTGGGCCGAAATGAGATACTCATTGGTTTCAAAAATGTAATCAACAGCTTCATCTGTTTTTCCTTCACCATACAGACTGAAGAAGGTATCAAGTATCTCATCTGAAGTATTCTGTGATTGTGTATTCCAGAAACACAAAATCATTATGACGAATAGTAAAATTGACTTTTTCATGATGTTTTTTAAAAAAAAATTAATCCCAAAAGTGCCGGAACGAAACTTATTTTGTCCAGTTCAAACTTTCTGAAAACCCTTTAATCATAATGACAATTTCAGAATATCCTGCAGATTTTTCCCTGAGAACATCCAGTCCGAAAAGAAGGGTCATTTCAACTGACTTACTTCCACCTTCTTCTGTTGTTTTGTGAACAGGATAAAGCATCACTTTGGGTGGCAGACTCTTCATAAAAGCTCCGTCCCACAATAAATCAAATTCATTCCCATATTTGCTTCCCTTAAACTCAACCACAAGAGTTAGAACATCTCCGTTTAAAACAGCTGACTTCACGGTAAAATCAGGTTCGGCAACTTCGCTGACAAAAGAATTGATATTGATTGTCTGTCTCTGTTCCTGTGTAATCTGAATAGGGTTTTTACACTGAATAAAAATAATTGCAGTAACAATAGTTAAATAGATAATTTTTTTCATTGGTGAGAAATGTTATGTATGTTATATGCAAAATTATAGATTATTTTTTAAAGTTTGCGAAATTAATTATTTAACGTATGCTATGAACAAACATTGATTTTGGATTATTTTACGGAATAATTAATTTCATTCAGTGTAGGGTATCTGGTCCGCTATTTGTGATTCCAAATAGTTTCTCTATGTCGGTTTTCTCAGCAATTTTACTGCCGGAAACGGTATGTAAGAAGGCTTTGGCAGGAATCAGACCCGAATGAACAAGAAACTGATACATTGCAACCAATGATACATTTTTGGATTGAATGTTTGATCTGAAATCTGCATGGAAAATTTTTGCTCTGCATCCATCAGTTTTCAAACCATCCTGAATAAACAACAGGGAACTTTCAGGCATTTTCTTCAACATCGCTGCAGCAAAATCAAGACCTTCCTGAGATGTAACAATCATGTTATCAGGATATTCAAATCCTGTATATTCAATTTCCTCAGGAGAAAGAATTATTTGTGAAGCAGAATATCCAATTCCAACGGTAACAGGATAGGAACCTTTTTTTGTGGCAAACAGACCGCAGGAAATTGCAGCTCTTGCAAACAGTTCAGCTGCAACCTGAACACCCTCACCTGCTGATCCTGCAAGCATTATCTTCTTTGGGGCATCTAACGAAAATGAAAACTTTTGTTCTATAAATATTTCAGCATCCACCAGACTCCTTGTTTTGTCTTTGACTACTGATTCAAATACGGGAATTGACCTGTCAACATAAACTTTTGAGTGAAGACCTGCCTTCTGAACAACGTCCTTAAGTTTAAATCCCGGATTTGCTTTGATAGCATAGCTTGAACAAACCTCCATGACTTCAACCAGAGAGAATCCTTTTCTGGAAAATGCTTCAGCAAGCTCATCTGAAAAATCACCTATCCCTGTAATTCTTCTCACATAAGATGCACCTGCTGCTGCAACCACTTCACAAACATCATAACAGTCACGTGTGGCACCTGCCTGAAGTGTTGGTGTTTTAAATCCTTTTGGAGTAAATTCACTGGGCTGACCTCCGGTCATTCCATACAACATATTATTGTGAATAACCACAGTCATATCATCATTATTATGTGCTGCATCGATAATATGCTGCATGCCTATTGTTGCACTTCCGTCTCCCATAAACACAATCACTTTCTTGTTCTTTCCATGCAATCCGATGGAAATGCCTGATGCAAGAGCCACAGAGCGTCCATGAAGACCATGAACAGTATGGGTAAGAAACGACTTGTCAATGATCCCATGACAACCAATGTCAGTTACCAGAATCACATCAGTATGCTCATAATTCAGCTTACGTAACGCCTTTTCAGTGTTCTGACTGATCAAGGTATGCCCGCATCCCTTACAAAAAGGCAACGGATCCTTGGTTAGAAATTCTTTCTCCATAGTATCAATTGAGGGATTTTACTGAATAAATTTTTGCAATAATTTCTTCGGGTTCTATCATTTTTCCGATTTTGTTAATTCCATGTATATGTGATGGTAAACTGTTACCAAATAAAAATTGTCTGTATTGTCCGGTAAGATTCTCTTCTGCAATAAATATCTGTGAATATTTTTCAAGTATTTTATAATAATCAAGAGGTACAGGCATTAAAGTTTTTACAAGAAGCAACGACACTGGGAGACCTTCAGCCCTTAACTTTTTGATGGCAACCTTTGAGGCCATGGAAGTGATACCAAATGATACCAAAACCAAATCTGCAAGAGGGTCACTATCATACTCATAAAAACAAAAATCCTTCATATTGTGAAGTATTTTTCTGTGAAGCCTGATAGTATTTTCCAGAGCTTCATCTGAAGTATTCTGAATGATTCCTTTCTTATCATGAGTAGAAGCAGTCAGCCGCACCTGATGTTCGTTAGTGGTTAGGGGCAAAAATTTTGGAACCAGGTTTTCATCAGCCTCATATGGAATATACTTTTCAGAACTTTTATATATTTCTTGTTTCACTTTCTTCACCTCTGGCAAAGTGCTGAGATTGACTGAATGTTGTGTCATAACTTCTTCCTTGGAAGTTAAAATGATCACAGGAGTCCTCATCCTTACTGCCATTTCAACAGCTTTTGCTGGCAATATCCAGTAATCGGAAATATTGCAGATACTCAATATTGGGATTGCCAATCCACCGGAGATAATACCATTAACAATTAACACGTCTCCCTGAGCACCACAGGTGGCAGTTCCTGTGGCAGGTCCCAGCCTCTGCACAAGAACTATCACCATTGGCAACTCCATCATATATGCCATATTAATGGATTCAATCATCAAAGCAAAACCGGGGAATGAAGTAGCAGTAACAGGAATTTTTCCAGTAGCAGCAAGACCGGACATCATCTGTACAGTTGTAATTTCATCCGGTGCAGCAATAAACTGAGGAAAGCGATGTCCAGCGTATAAATACAACAGGTTCGCCGGGGTGATCGGGTAGCCGACAAAAACGTCTGCGCCGGCTCTGACCAGTGATTCAGTTATTAATCGTGAGTTATCAATAAATCCGATGTTTTTAATCATTGTCTTTTTTGTAAAAATCCAGGGCAAAATTACGAATGGTTTTTGAAAAAAAAAACTATTTTTGCAAGCACTATACACACACAAAAAAACCTTATTAATTATGTCAAATGCTATGAATCAATTTATTGCACCCGATTATTATTTTCTTGACGAATTGCTGACCGATGAACACAAGATTGCTCGCAATGCTGTTCGTGACTGGGTAAATAGGGAAGTGAAACCTATTATTGAAGAATATTCAGAAAAGTGTGAATTTCCTTTTCATCTCGTAAAACAACTCGGAGAACTCGGCGCATTCGGTCCGTTCATACCTATTGAATACGGTGGTGCCGGAATGGATTATATTACTTATGGACTGATAATGCAGGAACTTGAAAGAGGAGATTCCGGAATTAGGTCAATGGCTTCAGTGCAAACCTCTTTGGTAATGTTCCCAATTTATCAATATGGAAGTGAAGAGCAAAAACAGAAATATCTGCCACAGCTAGCTACCGGTCAAATCATAGGTTGTTTTGGACTGACAGAACCAAATCATGGTTCAGATCCGGGAGGAATGCTTACAAAGATTGAAGATAAAGGAGACTATTACCTGCTCAATGGAGCAAAAATGTGGATTACCAATTCAACTATTGCTGACATTTCAATCGTTTGGGCTAAAGACGAGCAGGGCATTGTCAGAGGAATGATTGTTGAAAAAGGTTGGGAAGGGCTCACTGCACCAGAAACACACGGAAAATTGTCACTTAGGGCTTCAGTGACCGGAGAACTTGTTTTTGACAATGTAAAGGTTCCCAAAGAATATGTTTTACCAAATATCCAGGGTTTGAAAGGACCGCTTTCTTGTCTCTCATCAGCCCGCTACGGCATTGCATGGGGAGCCATTGGCGCAGCTATGGATTGCTATGATGCTGCCGTCAGATACGCTAAGGAAAGAATTCAGTTTGGAAAACCAATAGCTGCTTTCCAGCTTCAACAGAAAAAACTGGCAGAAGCTTTGACTGAAATTACCAAAGCACAATTTCTTGCCTGGAGACTCGGAACACTGAGAAACGAAAGAAAATCAACACCGGGTCAGGTTTCAATGGCAAAGAGGAACAATGTCAACATGGCTTTGAACATAGCACGTGAAATGAGACAGGTTTTGGGGGCAATGGGAATAACAAACGACTTCCCGATCATGAGACATATGATGAATCTTGAATCTGTGATCACCTATGAAGGCACTCATGACATCCATCTGCTGATTACAGGGCACGAAATAACCGGAATTCCTGCCTATAAATAATCTTTTTGACCTGCGGGCTAAAATATTTTTTTGAATTAGGCATATTGATAATAATCAAAAACTCGCTATTTTTCAATAAAAACAATTTAGCTATGTATAAAAAATTTGAAAGCTTAACAACAATTTTTTGAATTTCAGCAGTTGTTTTCTGATGATAGTTCATGCTTGAAATATCTTTCTGACAAGAAATGGGCAAAAGGTTTCTTGTGTTCCAAATGTGGCAATACAAAATATTGTAAGTGAGAACATGAGTATAGTAGCCAGTGCACCAAAATGTAATTACATTGGTTCGCCAACCGGTGGCACATTATTCCATAAGGTAAAATTTTCTTTACAGAAGGAATTTTATATTGCTTTTTACGTAAGCACAAGCAAAAAAGGAAATATCCTCTACAGAACTAAGTAGCAAGTTAGGTTTGGGTCAAAAGACATGTTGGTTATTTAAACGAAAGCTTTTGGTTGCCATGAAAAGCAGGGGTCAGTTTTTGATGAAAGGAAAGGTTGAGGTTGACGAAGCTGTTGTTGGTGGACAAAAAAGATGGAGTTGTTGGAAGAAAGAACAAAAAGAAAAGCTTGGCTAGGAGGAATGTATCATCATGCGGAATACCTTCAAGCATATATAAATGAATACACATAAAGGCTCAATGGTATTTAATCGCAACTTCATGAAAAAGGGGCTGTTTGAAAATCTAATGAAAAGGATGATAAACGAAAATCCACATACATATAAAATAATTATTCAATAA
>CAYRXH010000003.1:0-79127 GCA_964428185.1 uncultured Bacteroidales bacterium | reverse complement strand
TCATAGTGCAATTTTTTGAGTAAAAGTACGATAAATAATGAAGAAAAAAATTCCAGAATTAGAAAAAGTCCTTTTTAACAAAAAATGCCGTTACTTACTAAGTAACGGCATTTTTATCATACTGGAACATTTATTCACCCATTTCTTCACGGGCGGTTTTTACATTTTTTCGCTCAGTGTTAACTTTTTCTTCGGCATTATTGACAATTTCTTCAGCTTCTTTAATTTTTCCCTTATTGGTTTCGTATTGTTGTTTTGAAATTTTTCCTTTTTTGAAGTTATCTTCGTTTCGTGCATTGGCATCATTGACTTTTTGTCTCATCCCGTTCACTTTATTCTGTTGTAAATCCAATTCGGCATCAGCTTCTTTAAATTTTCCCTTCATTTTTCCTCTTGCATCTTCAGAACGGAGTTGTCCGAATTCACGACCTGTCATGTCGCCCTTGTTTCTTCCATAAGCATGTCCTTTGCCGTTATTTTCTCCTTTGTTTTTCTGGCGGGATGCCTGTTCCTGATCACTGCCAGAGTCTTCTGGTTTGGCTCCATCTTTTCTCTGGTTTTGATTTCTTTTATTGTCATTGACAGCCTGATTGTCTTTTTGGTTTTCACGCTGTTGTTGACCTTGTGTGTTTTCTTTTGAAACTTCTGTTTTTTCTTTTTCCCGACCTTGCTGCTTGTTGTCCTGTCCCTGTCCTTTTCCGTGACCCTGAGCCATTGCTCCGGAAACGGCAATAAAAAGGGCTGCAAGAAATACTGTAAATTGTAATGTTTTCATTGTTAGTTCCTCCTTGTTTTAAATTCCTTCTAATAATTCATCTACTTTCTTTTCAGAGTCATCAACAGTGGCTTTTACCTCTGTCAAAGATGAATCAATGGCCTGTGATTCTTCTTCCACAAATGCAGTTTCCTGCTCGGGAGTAAGTTCTTCGGCTTCTTCATTGTTTTCCTGATTGCCACAGGCAATAAAAAACAATGATAATCCTGCAATTAAAATGTACTTTTTCATATTGTATTGGTTTAAAGTTAAGACATATTCTGATTCTGAACAGATGCTTTTTCCATATATCCAATGAGTTCGGATGGAGAAAGACTAAGAAAAAAATAGTTCACAGGATTGACAGGGATTCCGTCTTTTCGAACTTCATAATGGAGGTGAGGGCCAGTTGCAATGCCACTTCGTCCAACCTGCCCGATAACGTCCCCCCTGTTTACTTTAGTTCCCTTTTTTACATCTGATTTTAAAAGACATGCATAAATACTGATATATCCAAACCCGTGATCAATGACTACGACATTACCAAGCCCACCAATATCGGATGGCGGAGAAACAACAATTCCTGAACCTGTTGCTTTGACAGGTGTCCCTTGTCGTGCTGCCAGATCCACCCCGTTATGCTGCCGAAGCGCTTTGAAGATGGGATGAATTCTTTCTCCGAAACCGGAAACCAAAACAAAGCTTCCTTTTTCAAGTGGAAGAACAGAAGGAATATTCTGAATAAACATTTTTTTCCCGTATGCAATTTCAAGAAGAATGCGGATTTTGTGTAATGACTGAATAGCTATTCCGGAAGAACGTTGAATATTTGAAGATGTCTCTGCCATTAATGTGTTGAAATTGAAATCAGGTGAATACAAATTCATTTCTTCAGTAATGGATTTCAGATTTTTGAGTTCAGTATCAAAAGTGAGTTTGTGAATTTCTTTGTCTTTTTCAATGAGTTGTTCATACATGATGACAGATTTTTCCAACTTAGCATTGAGGTCATTATAATTTTCCTGAAGCAACAGTAAATCATGTTTGAGTTGTCTTTCATGAGGAGTAGGGTAAAGATAGGCTCCCAGGATTATAAAAACAAATCCAAAAGCAATACCCGATAATATTATCCAGAGAACATTCCGGATGCGAAGGGATGAATCATCTCCGATTCTCTCGTAGGTTAACGTTTCAGGATTGAGCTTGTATTTTGCTTTCATAAGAGTATTTCAGATATAAAATTAAACATTTTGTAATTAGCTGCCAGAGGAGTCATTTATATCAAGACACCTTCAAGATAATTCTGAAAACAGTCCCTTTTCCGGGAGCACTTTGCTTGACAAACAATTTCCCATTGTGATAGTTTTCAATAATGCGTTTTGCCAAAGTAAGTCCAAGTCCCCAGCCTCTGGTTTTTGTTGTGTACCCGGGTTTGAAAATCATTTTATGCTTCGATTTGGGGATCCCTTTTCCCGTATCAGAAATATCTATATTGATGAGTTTATTATCATGATGCTTTTCAATAGCTATATTGACTTCACCTTCTCCGCTCATTGCATCAACAGAATTTTTCACAATATTCTCTACAACCCAGCTGAATAGATTCTGATTGACAGGAGCCATAATATGTTTATCACCGCTTAGAGCAAAAGAGATTTTATTGGAAGACCTTACTTTCATGTAGTTAAGAGAATCTGAGAGGAGATCATAAACATTGGCTTTGTGCAACTCGGGAACAGATCCGATTTTTGAGAATCGTTCAGCGATGCTTTCCAGACGTTTGATGTCACTGGATAATTCTTCAATGATTGGATTATGATCTCCCTGTTCTTTAAGAAGTTGAATCCATGCCATCATTGAAGAAATCGGAGTGCCCAGTTGGTGAGCAGTTTCCTTTGCCATCCCCACCCAAACCTGATTCTGCTCGGAACTTCGGGAAATACTGAATAAAATATATGCAATTAACAGAAAAAAACCAATAATGATAAATTGTACGTAGGGATAATACCGAAGTTGAGAAAGCAAATAAGAATCTTGATAATAAATATACTTATCATCCATACCGTGTAGCTCAATAAGTATTGGTTTATTTTGAGATTCCATTGTGTGAATAGTTTCTTTGACCCATTCCATATCTTTGACAAGAATCGTGTCAACATTTCCATAGGCATAGACTGTTGTTTTTGCTGAATCTGTAATTATTACAGGAACCCCGGGGTTATTAGTAACAATTTCTGAAAAAAAGGAGTCAATCAGATCCTTAAGGACAATTCTCAATTCAGAAAACAAGATAGACTCCTTGTAATAAAGAAGGTTTTGAATTTTTCCCCCTGAAAAATTCATGATTTCTATGGGTGGGTTTTCTGAAAATTCATCAAGCAAGGAACCTTCAAGAATTCTGATACTGTCAGGCTTAAAGCTGACATTTGAGGTTGTGATGATCTTGTTTTCTGCATCTGTCAGAACCACAGGAATGTTGGTGTTGTTCTGAATAATTTTACTATAAAATGTTAGATCTTCATTAAGATCAGCAGCAATCAGCCGGTGCATTGCTTCTGCCCACAATTCAACACGCTTTCTCTCCTCTGTTTCGATTTTCAGAAAAAAATCATTGGTGTAATTTACCAGTGCCGCCTTACGTTGTATTGCATCTGCCCAAATGGCAACAGTATTTCTTTCGTCTTTAGCAATCTTTCGTACAATAGAATTTGTATATAGCAAAGAAATTACCACAATAACAACTCCTCCAAGAAACAATAACCATTTCCAGAGAACTTTTTGTTTATATATGTCCTGTTTTGATATCAATGTATTATCTTCGTAATTGGAAATTCTGTCCAAGATATACCCGTCTCACATGTTCATCTCCGGCAAGATCTTCTGCGGTTCCCGACTTGAGCACAGACCCTTCAAACAAAAGATATGCCCTGTCAGTGATTGATAAGGTTTCGTGCACATTATGATCGGTAATGAGTACTCCGATGTTTTTTTCACGAAGCCGGATTACAATATTTTGGATGTCTTCAACAGCAATTGGATCTACACCGGCAAAAGGTTCGTCAAGCAGAATAAACTTAGGATCTACAGCCAGACTTCTGGCAATTTCAGTCCGTCTGCGTTCTCCTCCCGAAAGACGATTCCCCAGATTTTTTCTTATTTTCTGCAATCCAAATTCATTCAATAATAGTTCAAGTTTATCTGTTTGCTCAGTACGATTCAGACCGGTAAATTCAAGCACTGAACGAATATTGTCTTCAACACTCATGTGCCTAAACACAGAAGCTTCCTGAGCAAGATAACCAACGCCCATCTGTGCTCTTTTATACATCGGGGTTTCAGTAATATTGATATCATTCAAAAACACCTCCCCATCATTGGGTTTGATCATGCCAACAATAATATAAAAAGATGTTGTTTTTCCAGCACCATTGGGACCCAGAAGTCCAACAATTTCACCCCTGTTGACTTCAATGGATACCTGATTTACAACAGTTCTGCCTTTATATTTTTTTACAATGTGTTCGGTTCGAAGCTTCATAAGTAATGGTAGTTATAGATAAAACTGGAGCCCTGCCATAATTCCGAATTGTTGAATATTGGGATGAGAGAGATATGAATGCCTCCAAACCAGATCAATTCGGAAAAACTTAAATATATTTTCAATTCCTGCACCGGTTTCCAAATATGGTTGTGTTAAAATAAACATGTTTTCCGGGAAAATATTATACATCTGATTTTGGACATCTAAATTACCAAAAAGAATTTTACCCCAAACAACTTCACGGAATTTCATTTTTCTTAACAAAGGAATTCTGTTGAAAAACAATCCTTCAAAGTGATGTGTATAATATAAACTAACCCAACGATTACTTACGAATTCGTAATTATTCATCATGTTAAAGGCCATTTCGTCGAACATCAAAGATTCGTTTCCCTCGTGAATTTTCAAAAAAGGATAGGGAATAGATCCGTTTATAATTCCAGCATCAATCACATATTTTGACCAGCCCAGACCTCTTAGGTTAAACCAATGGCTGATTTGCAAACTTGTTTTCAGGTAGTCATAGCCGGAAACTCCTTTGAAAATGCGCAAGCGTATTATCGGATAGCGAGATCCCAGACTTATTCTTTCAAACTCTCCCGAAAGAAACCGCTCCTTGTAAGCATATCTGATCTGAATCCCGGTTTCGGTTGTTTTAAGAACGGACACAGACTTGAGCACTCCACCAGATTGAAAAAGAAAAGCATCATTAACCGAAGCAAGAAGATGTTTGTCAGAGAAAAACAATGTCATGGAAAATCCGTTCATCCATTCATGTTCATATTGAATATTTGATTGTTCTGTGAGAGTCAGATTGTCAACGGGGTTTCTGGAAAAGAGTGTGCCAATTAAAAAATCTTCCCTGAAAGAATTTTCGCTTTTACCAAGAAGCTCATAATCATATTTGTAATTCATATTGAAGGCGCGTCTTGGGGATTTACTGAACATATACCAAATTCCTGCTCCATACTTGAATTGTTCATCCTTTATGCCATATGCTATGTGACCATAGGGCATAACCTTGGTGCTGAATTCATTGGAAGTTCTCATTCCGAAGCGTAGTCGAGTTCCCTCGATGGTATTAAAACTTAACATAGAAGCATAGGGACCATATTCCAGGTATTTTCCTACATAGTAGCCTGTTGCAATCATCTGAATGATATCTGACCAAGTTTTATAAGCCCTGAGCTGCTGCACAGAGTCAATCATCTCATACACAAAAAGATCTTGTGTGTTCAAAGAATCATGTCGGTGATGTATCCAGAAGTCGTTGTTTTCAGAAGAAATATCAGTTTGCAGTGTTACAAGAGCAGCATTATTAAAAATTTTAGCATCCGGAGGGACAAAAGAATACTTCATATATGAAGTATTCTTTTGGCCAAAAAATCCAGGCAGTTTCTCATTGGCAGAAATTGTGTAGAAATCAACAAAAAAGGCTTCTTTTTCTTTAACCCAGAGACTGTCATTTTGTGTATATGAGGCAGACATTTTCAGATATCTGACATAATTGATATTAGCATCAGGAGCCATTTCCATTTCGTATGAAACGATGCCCCAAGTGCTGTCGTGTACCCAAAAATGACCATTAAAGGTAAGTTCCTGTTTTCTTTTTGGCTTAAAGTCTATTCTGTAGCACCACTGATTGTTGATGAATGTGCTGTCGGTCAGATAATATCTATAGTACATCAGGCCTCCTGAGGCAATGGGGCTGATAAAGTTCTTTTCAAAAAGCACAATAAAATTATCGTAAATGTTTGTTTGCACGTACATATTGCCAAGAAATGCAGAAAAACTTTCATTTTCTACTCCGGAAACCCTTACTGCACGAATAATTTCCCGCTGAGCCAGAGGATTTTTTCTATAATAAAAGTCTGAAAGAGATTCTGATAGAAACAGGGGGACATAAACCTCTCCAGTTAACTCAGAAGTATCAGAATTTTCGAAAACCAAAGCAAAAGGCTGAAGCAACTTTCTTTCTTTTAGTTGGGCATCAAAATTTTTCAGATCAAACCTAACTTTATTGTAAATTTCACACGAATAATATGCAAATTCCTCCTGATTATTAAGAGGCTTTGAGGCAATAATTTTTCTGAGCATGACTTCGGCCGGATTTTCCCCAGGGACAATAACAACTTCGGGGAGGGTCTGGTTAGAGGGTTGAAGTTCTACGGTGTATTTTGTGTTTATAAACCTGTCAACAGATATTGATTGGCTTTGATATCCTACATATCGGAACTGAATACTGTCATGGGGATTGTGAAAACAGGAAAAGGAAAAAACACCTGATTCATCAGAAATAGCTCCAGTTGTTGTGTTTTTAACAGAAACATTAACATAGGGAAGAGGTTCTCCGGTGGAAGCATCCATGACACGTCCAGAGATGAGAATTTTCTGGGCAACAGCTGCAGAAGCGTAACAAAAAAGAATGAAAAAATACAAGAAATATCTGTGCATTTGATTATTCTGCATTGTCATTGAGTGCTTCCCAATATTCAACCCCTCTTCTGATGTGAGGGATTGTAATGGTACCACCGACAACACTTCCAACTGCAAAAATATCAAAAATCTGTGAACCGGTGACTCCCAGTTCTTTGCATTTTTCAAGATGGTATTTTACACAGTCATCACATCGCAAAACAAGAGAAGCACACAAACCGAGCATTTCTTTTGTTTTAACATCAAGAGCACCAGCCTGATAGGTAAGAGTGTCAAGGTTGTATAATCTTTTTAATACAGCATTGTCAGAAGCCAGTATCTTTTCATTCATGGTTTGTCTGTATTCACGAAAATTTTCAACAAGATGATTTTTGTTTTTCATAATGAATAATATTTGATTGAGAACATGTTCAGAGAATTAATGATATATGCCCAAAAATAAGATGAAAATTTTTTTTGTTGATGATAAAATAAACTATTAAGTTTGCATAAAGATAAGGAAAAAAAATACCTTTGCAGGTCAAAAAAAAATATAACTCCAAATGCCTCAATCGAAAGAAATGAATTTACACAATGTGTTGAAGAAGGTTTTTGGATTTGATAAATTCAAGGACAATCAGGAAGCGATCATCAAGAGCCTGCTGGATGGTCATGATACATTTGTAATTATGCCCACCGGCGGGGGCAAATCCATGTGTTATCAATTGCCGGCATTAATGAAATCTGGTGTTGCAATAATTATCTCTCCATTGATTGCACTAATGAAGAATCAGGTAGATAATATAAGAAATTTCGGAACAGAAATAGGGATTGCTCATGTATTGAATTCATCTTTGACCAGGACTGAAATTGCCCAAGTGAAGGAAGATCTTTTATCAGGAAAAACAAGGCTGTTATATCTTGCCCCGGAATCTCTGAACAAGGAAGATAACATCTTGTTTTTAAGGGATATTGAAATAGCATTTTATGCCATAGATGAAGCACATTGTATTTCGGAATGGGGACATGATTTCCGGCCCGAATACCGAAGGATCAGACCCATTATTGAAACAATCGGTCAGAAGGTTCCTATAATTGCACTCACAGCAACAGCTACTCCTAAAGTACAGCAGGATATCATTAAAACACTTCAGATGGCTGATGCCAAGGTTTTTCATTCCTCTTTCAACAGGCCGAATCTGTATTATGAGGTCAGGCCGAAAAACCAAGATGTATTTAAGGAAATTTTGAAATTTGTCAGGCTCAATGCAGGTAAATCAGGAATAATTTATTGTTTAAGCCGGAAAAAGGTTGAAGAAATAGCCTCACAACTGCAGGTAAATGGTATTAAAGCTGTGGCCTATCATGCAGGTCTTGATGCCAAAAAAAGGAAAATGCATCAGGATATGTTTCTTATGGAAGAAATTGACATCATTGTTGCTACTATTGCATTTGGCATGGGTATTGACAAACCTGATGTCAGATTTATTATTCATTATGATATGCCCAAAAGCCTCGAGGGGTATTATCAGGAAACCGGACGTTCCGGAAGAGATGGAGGAGAAGGTAAATGTCTGGGATTTTACAGTTTTGACGATATTCAGAAGATTGAAAAATTTGGCAAAAACAAACCTGTAGCTGAACAGGAAATAGCCCTACAGCTTCTTCAGGAGGTAATTGCTTATGCCGAATCTTCGGTTTGCCGCCGTAAACAATTACTTCATTATTTTGGGGAAACCTATGAACCCGAAAATTGTTCAACATGTGATAATTGTCTGCATCCAAAAATGAAATTCGAAGCAAAAGAACATGTACTAACTGTGCTTAGTGCTGTTCAGGAAACAAAACAACAATTTAAAGCCAAACAACTTATTAGTATTCTGATTGGAAATGTAACCGGAACTTTGAAAAATCCGAAAGTAAAATCCTATGAGTGTTTTGAAACAGGAATTGATTATGATGAAAAATTCTGGAATGCAATCATCCGCCAGATGCTTATAATGAAGTTCTTGAGTAAGGATATTGAAAATTACGGAGTGATTAAACTTGCAGAAGCAGGAGAGAAATTTCTGAAAAATCCTCAGGAGATTCATATGACAAAGGATCATGATTATGAATCCGACGGAGATGATGATGACTTTATAACCTCAGGGGGGATGCAGAAAGGAAGCGGAACGGATAAAATGTTGTTTTCTCTTTTAAAAGACCTGAGAAAAGAAATTGCCCGGAAAGAAAAAATTCCGCCATTTGTAATATTTCAGGATCCATCACTGGAGGATATGGCAATTCAGTATCCCATTACTCTTGAAGAGATGAAAAACATCTCCGGAGTGGGTGTTGGAAAAGCACAAAAGTATGGGCAACCTTTTGTTGAGCTGATAAAAAAACATGTTGAAGAGAATGAAATTGTTAGACCTAATGATGTGGTTGTAAAATCAGTGATCAATAAATCTGGGCTTAAAGTATATATTATTCAGGCTATTGACAGGAAAATACCACTCGAACAAATTGCAATTGCCAAAAGTTTGAGATTCAGCGATCTCCTTGATGAAATAGAACGTATTGTGGCAAGCGGTACCAAGGTAAACCTGAATTATTATATTGAAGAAGTTATTGATGAGTATCATCAGCAGGATATTCATGATTATTTTTCAACTGCGGAAACGGATTCAATTGAAGATGCTCTTTTTGCGCTTGGAGAAAATGAGTATTCAGAAGAAGAAGTAAGACTTATGAGAATTAAATTTATTTCTGATTTGGGGAATTAAAAAAATACAATAAAACATGGAGAACGAACAAATGACACATTCAGATGCGGGAAATGAAAAATGTAAAACATTTGCAATGTCCAGATTGCAAATGATATTAAATGTGGTTTTTTTAGTAGGAATTATTGCCTGTCTGGTGCTGACTTTTACCGGAAAAAACGGGGAGGACAAAGAAGGGAGTGCTCGTAATTTAAAAATCGGGTTTATCAATTCCGATTCGTTAATGGTTCACTATGATCTTTTCATTGATCTTAAAACAGAACTGGAGGCTGAAACGCTGAAACTAAGAGAAGATCTTGCACAGAAAGAAAAGAGCTTACAGTCGCAGATATTATCATATCAACAGAAGGTTCAAACCGGTAATATTAGCTATGATGATGCAAAGAAAACGGAGGAATATCTTGCTTCTCAGCAACAGAAGCTGATGGAGCTTGGTGAAACCTATACTAACCAGATTGCCGAAAAGGAATACGCTATGACCTTAAGAGTTCTTGATTCTCTCAATGTGGCCCTTTCCATTGTCAACGAAACAGAAAACTATGATTATATACTGGGATATTCTCAGGGTGTCGGAATTTTATATGCCAATCCCGAGCTTGAAATCACTGAGAAAGTTGTTGGTATTCTTAATGAGCGTTATGCTGCTAATCAGCCTCTCAATGAAAAAGAATAAATTATTTTTTTGTTCATTGTTTTTTTTATTGTTTGTCGTGGTGGCATGTTCGTCAGCGCCTGAAATCCGTGTTGTTGAAGAAACCTGGCCCGGAGGAAGTGAAAAAGTTGTGAAGTATTATAGAGAACATGATGAAACTAAGGAGTTGGTCAAGGAAGAAACTTATTATGAAAACGGTCAGAAAGAGCAGGAGGGGCACTATAAAAATGGAGAAAGAAATGGAACATGGAAGTATTGGTATGATACAGGAGTTTTGTGGAGTGAAGGGGATTTCAAAGATGGAAAATCTCACGGATACAGGAAGGTGTATCATCCAAATGGAAAATTATATTATGAAGGGACATATACTGATGATACCCCGAGTGGAAACTGGAAATTTTTTGATAAAGAAGGCCGGTTTATTCAGGAAAAGAATTTTGACTGATTGTTACACTTTTTTTTCTAGAATTCCCAATGCTTCAACCACAGCGAGTTCAATTTGGTGATAGTTCAGAGGAGTATTGTGAACATAAATCAAGGCACACAGCATTTGTTTATTCTCGGCTTTGAGTTTGTTTGAAAGGAGAGCATTGTTTTTTCGAAATGCTTCACGGATAATTCGCTTGATGCGATTGCGATGAAATGCTTTTCTGAGCCTTGATTTGGGCACAGAAATCAACAATGAAAAGGGAGTGTCCCTCTGATTGATTTCACAAAAAAGAACTTTAACAGGGAAAACGAGAAAAGAACTGTGCCTGTTAAAAAGGAAGCTGATTTCTTTTTCGTTATGAAGCCTTAATGTTTTGGGATATCTGAAACCGCTATGGGATTTCATTTCTTTTTGGCAAGTTTAACAATATAATCCTCAAGAGCCATGGTCATTGACGGGAACTGCTCTGACGGAGCGCAGACATCCAGCCTCAATCCTGCTTCCTTTACGGCATTTGCTGTTGACTCACCAAAAACAGCAATGAGAGTTTCTTCTTGTTGAAAATCAGGAAAAGTTTCTTTCAGGGCTTTGATTCCAAAGGGACTGAAAAAGACCAATAAATCATATTTTGATAGATTAATGTCAGAAAGATCTTCTTGTGTTGCCCGGAAAAAAACGGCAGTTTTGATAGAGAAATTTTTAGAAGCAAGAAATTTTGGCAAAGTTTCATTGTGCTCATTTGAACAAGGGAGAAGAAATGTTTCCTTGTCATGTTTTTTCATAAGTGAAGCCAATTCTTCCAAATTGTTGTTGCAGAAGAAGATTTTCCGTTTTCGGAATTGAATATATCTCTGAAGATATAGTGCAATAGCCTCAGACATACAGAAATACTTGGTTGTATCGGGAGGGTTGAAACGCAAATCTTTTGACATGCTGAAATAATGGTCAACAGCCTGGCGGCTGGTCAGCAATACAGATGCATAATCGCTCAGATAAATCTTCTGTTCGCGAAATTCACGGGAGGTAAGTCTTTCTACCTTGAAAAACTTTTTGTAGTCAATTTTGATATTGAATTTTTTAGAAAGTTCAAAAAAGGGTGATTTTTCAGGATCAGCAGGGATGGGTTGCGATACAAGAATTGTTTTAATTTTCTTTACCATTTCCAAATAATACAATAAGTGAGACTCAGAACTGAAAGTGTGTTGAAAAAAGAATTCCTGTTTTTATTAAGATTAAAAGAGGAATAATTTCTACGGTGCAAAAATATAAAAAAAAGTAATATGTACCGAATTCACGAAGTTTTAGGGCAAAATAAATTGCTTTAATAATTCTTACAAGTTCAACAAACAGATTGATAATCAGTATTGTTTGGAATATGCCAGAGCCGGGATAATAAATAAAAACAGGAAGCCCCAAAGCCAGAAGTATGGTTGTAAGAACAGCGTGAATATAGATGTTTTGGCGTTGTTCAGATGTTGATTTATGAGACTGAAAAATAATTTTTGCAATCCACATTAAAAATTCCCTGAAAAAAAACCAGCATAATAATATTAACAAAACAAATAAAAATAAAAGAGGATCAATTGTATTCTCTTTACCGGCTTGTTTTGTAAAGTATAGACAGATGGTTAAACTAAGCAGAATGAAGTATGCCGGCATGGCATACAGAAAAATACCACTCAGAACGCTTCCCTGATCACGCAACCAGTATCTGAACTTAATATGAGATACATGTGAATCTATGAGCTGTTTATATCCCTTCCAATAGAACAGCTTGCTAAAGAGAAGAAATCCCAGAGAAACCAGAAGCAAAAACACAGGAAAAACATTTGTCTGAATGTCGGAGGAAATAAAATGATCTTTCATTGATCCTTTTCTATATTCAGTGCTTTCCAGGTATTTCTCCCTGAGAAGTTTATTGCTGTCATTTGGAAATGGGGCTTTGTTGGTTCTTGAAAACTCTTGCGGAACGATATCTTCGTTTTGTTTCATCCTAATGATATAAGGGAGAACAGATGTGTCAGAAGAGAAATAATTGGAGGCCTGTTTCATGGATGAAAGTTCAAGGCAAAATTACAAATTTCTACCTGGTTCAGTGATTGAATCTATTAAGAGAAAAAGAAATACCTTTCTTTGACACTCAAACAGTAAACTATGAAAAAACAAATAATACTGCTGTTCTTAATTTCTGTTCAGTTCGTACTAATTTCACAAACCAACATTGACAATATGTAAGCATTTAAGAAAAAAAACCCGCAGACATCGGATGAAAATACCACTGAACTCATCGGCAATGAATGGATGCTCGTTGCCGCTGGCAGCTTAGACAAAGACTTTAATATGATGATGGCAAACTGGGCGGGCTCGGGTGGCATTGGGAAAAGCCGGTTGCATTTATATTTGTCAGGCCTCAGCCTTATACACAAGTTTTCACAGAAAGGGAAGAATATTTTACACTGACATTTTATTCTGAAGAGTATAGAAACATTCTGGTGAAAATGAGCTCTGTTTCAGGGAAAGATATTGAAAGGATGGACAATTCAGGAGTAACTCCTGTGAAAACACTCAATAGTAGCCTTGCTTTTTTCGAAGCAAGAATAATTAAGGGAAATTTTTTTTTATAGGTTTAAACAAAAGAGTTCAATTTGATAAATTTTTAAAAAAGGGATAGCGTGAGATTTTTTTGGTATTATTAAGAAAGGATTTAAGTTTTAAGAGTTATTAAAACCAAACTGTTGATAAAATTCCTTGAAGCAGAAATTCAGCCAGCTGATAGTATATAATTTTATCCCATAAAATATCATTATTAGCGGCTCGGAAGATCTTAGATTCCGAAGTCGCATTATTGATATTTGTTGAAAAAAGAACCAGAATAAAGATTAAACGCATAGAGATATGGGAATTAAAAGAATAGTATTCATAGGAATTGCAATTCTTATTGCAGAGTTCAGTTTAGCACAGAAAACAGCAGTCTATAATTCTCCAGGGCTAATGTACAGACAGGCCGGAATTTATTTTGAAAAGGAATTATATTCAGCTGCATTTGACATATATCTTAAGGTTTCAGAACTCACTGGCGACAAGGAATCTCTGATATATGCATCATCCATTTATTATATGGGCGTTTGTGCATATCATTTGCTGAATTATGATGCCGAATACAGACTTCAGCAGTTTATCAATGATTTTCCTGAAAATGCATATACTGGGAAAGCCCAATTCTACATCGCCAATATTCATTATCGTGAAAAAAAATATCAGAAAGCCTTTGATAAATATCAGACAACAGATCCTGTCCTGCTGAACGAACAGGAATCTGTTGAGTTTTATTTCAAATACGGATATTCTTCTTTTATGATCAGTGATTATGAGAAAGCCCGGAGTTGTTTTTCAAAAATCAAGGATGGAGAGAGCCTGTATTCAGCTCCCGCCACCTATTATTTCGGGCACATCGCTTATGAGGAAAAGAATTATTCAACTGCACTGGAGCATTTTAAAAGGCTTACAGATGATGAAAACTTTGGTCCTGTTGTTCCTTACTACATAACGCAGATTCTGTATTTTCAGAAGAAGTACGAAGAGCTGATAGAGTTTGCAGAGCCCATGATGACAAAGGCAACAACAAAAAGGCTTCCCGAAATAGCACAACTTCTGGGGGAGGCACACTTCAACATAGGTGATTATAAAAAGGCAGCTCATTATTATGAAGTATATCAGGAAAGCACAAAAACAGCAATCAGCCCCGAAGACTATTATAAGCTTGGATATGCATATTATAGGCAGAATGATTTTTTCAGGGCAATCCCTGCATTTCAGCACGCTGCTTCAGGGAAAGACTCTCTAGCACAAAGTGCCCATTATCATCTGGGAGATTGTTATATCAGAGTTAATAATAAGCCCTTTGCCAGAAGTGCATTTTATCAGGCATATAAGCAGGGGAGCAACCCTATCATTGCAGAAGATGCTTTATTTCA
This sequence comes from uncultured Bacteroidales bacterium, assembly GCA_964428185.1. Taxonomy (GTDB): domain Bacteria; phylum Bacteroidota; class Bacteroidia; order Bacteroidales; family DTU049; genus CAYMAZ01. The sequence goes on along the minus strand of CAYRXH010000003.1, from coordinate 64,593 downwards.
TTTTGCCAAGTTGTCTTATGAGTTGGCTATGAATCCATACAACGAGGCAATTAAAGCACTGATGGAATATATTCTTGCCTATCCGGATAACTTCAGGGTTGATGAGGCTTATGAATATCTCATCAATCTTTATATGCAGACACGCAATTACAAAGAAGCAATTGTTTCCATTGAGAAAATTAAACGACCCAACGAACAACTTAATATGGCCTATCAGAAAATTGCATATTTCAGAGGAGTAGAGTTGTTTAATGACAGAAATTACAGAGAAGCTATCAATGTTTTTGATAAATCACTCAAATTTCCATACGATAAGAAATTCAGATCTCAATCCTTGTTCTGGAAGGGGGAAGCCTATTACAGGCTTCAGGATCTTGATTCTGCCATCATTACATATAATTCATTCCTTCAATCACCCGGATCTTTTGGCACAGAACAATATACTCTGGCTTACTACAATATTGGATATTGTTATTTTAATAAAAAAGAATACGACAAGGCACTTACCTCATTCCGGACATTTCAGGAGAAATATGAGCGCAAAACAGACCCTGTTGCGTATGATGCTTATATAAGGACAGGCGATTGTTACTATGCACAGAAGCGGTTTGCAGATGCAGAAAAGGAATATAACAAATCTGTGCAGCCTGGTGTTGCATATGTTGACTATGCACTGTTTCAGCGGGGCAACTCAAAGGGTGTACAGGGAAATTTCAAAGGAAAAATTGAAGATCTTGAACTCTTAATAAAAAACCATCCCAACAGCACCTATATGGCAGATGTTCTATATGAACTGGCATTTGCAAACGAGCTGACAGAACAGTATCAGAATGCCATAAGATATCACAAGCAGGTGGTTGATAATTATCCGAACTCAACCTATCATGTCCGTTCAATGAAACAAATCGGGATGATTTATTACAATCAGGATCAGTCTCAGCAGGCACTTGCTGAACTTAAGAAAGTTATTCAGGAATATCCTGGAACTGAAGAAGCCAAGGAAGCCCTTGTGGTGATTAGAAATATTTATACAGAACTGGGACAACCGGAAGCCTTTTTTACCTATGCACAGGAACTTGGAACGTCGGTTGCAATCAGTGAGCAGGATTCAATTTCATATGTTGCTGCAGAAAATATATATTTCAAAGGGGATTTTGCAGCTGCTTCCTCAGCTTTTGAAAAGTATCTTCAGAACTTTCCTGACGGAGCCTTTGCTCTCAATGCACATTTTTACAAAGCGGAGTGTGATTATTCGGCGCAGAAATTTGACAAAGCTCTTCCGGGGTATGAATATGTTATTTTAAAGCCATGGAACAAATTCACTGAAAAATCCTTGTTAAATGCAGCCCGAATCTATTACAGCAATGAAAATTATACCAAATCAGCCGCTTATTTTTCTTCACTTGAAGAAAAGGCAGAGTTTCAGGAAAATATCCTTATAGCAAGAGAAGGGATGATGAGAAGTTATTTCAGAGATAAACAATACAGACAGTCAATCATTGCGGCACAAAAAGTTATTGACACACCCAAGGCAAGCGAGGAAACCAAAGCCGAAGCACGATCAGTGATGGGTGTTGCTGCTTTCGAAGTGGAGGACTATGCAAAAGCACAACAGGTGTTCGAAGAGCAGAAAACTCAAAAGAGCGAGTATGGCGCTGAAGCATACTACTATCTTGCACTGATAAATTATACCATTGGAAAATATCAGGAATCGGAAAAACTGATTTTTGAACTCATAAACATTCTGCCATCTTATGAATACTGGATTGCCCGGGCATTTATTCTACTTGCTGACAATTATGTTGCAACAGGAAACCTGTATCAGGCAAAGCACACCCTGCAAAGTGTGATTGACAATTACGAAGGAGTTGATCTTGTTATGGAGGCACAGAAGAAAATGACAGAAATTCAGGAACTGGAAAACCAGAGCAATCCTGAAAATGAACAATAATTAAAAAAACACAGGATATGAAACAGATAAAGATATTCATTACTACCGGCAGTTTCTTGATTTTATCAGGACTATCAGTGCATCTTTCTGCTCAGGGTAACGGGCAACATGAAACAGTTAATGTAATCGGTACATATACTCCCCAACTATCTGAAGCCAGAAAAATCGGGTTCTCACCCGAACTGAAAGATACTGTGATCCCTGTGCCACCTATGAATTATAAGATCATTTCTGTGCCGGTTACTGCTCCGGTGGAAGTAATGCCTGTTCCTCCGGCAAAAATGGTTGGAGAAACATTTAATAAACTTTATAAAAACCATCTCATTGCCGGATTTGGGAACTATATATCTCCGCTTCTTGATTTCAGATATTTTTCCTACAGGAATAAAAAACTGAGAGGAGAAATTCATCTAAATCATCATTCTGCAATGGGTAAAATAAAAGAATATGCTTATCCGGGCTTCAGTAAAAATAATGCGGGATTGTTCGGTCATTTCATCCGGCCTGAATATACCTTTTCAACGGGAGCAGATTATATCCGGGAAGGCATTCATTATTACGGATTTATTCAGGACAGCCTGAGCCCGGAGTTTGATAATATGGAGATCAGACAGGTATTCCATTTGTTTGACTTTTTCTTTCGGGGAGAGAGTAATTTTGACCGGAAAACGGCTTTTCACAACTCTTTCGGATTGAAATATCAGGGGCTTTGGGACAAATATGATGCAGGAGAACAGAATATATTTCTGAATGGCTCACTGAAAAAAGGTTTGCAGATTGCGGAATTTTTTAAGGAGGAACAAATTGTAGTGGAAGCTGGCGGAGGATTCTTTTCGCAAAATTATGCACTTCAGAGTGTTTCCACAGGACTTGCAACTTTAAAGCCGTATCTGATTGTGCAGATGGATGAGTTGAAATTCACTGCCGGAGGAACCTTGTGTGCCCAGCTTGACAGTATTGGTAATGTATTGATGTTTCCTTATGGTCGGCTTGATATCAGAATTGTACCTAATACGCTGAATATCTTTCTGGGAGTTGATGGAATGGCCGAAAGAAATACTTTTAGAAGTTATATGACCATCAATCCGTTCATCAATACAGAAATTATTCCAGTGGATAATACCGTTACAAGAAGCATCTTGTTCGGCGGGGTGAACGGTGGTTTTGGCGGTGCATACAACTACAGACTGATGGTAAAAAACCGAAAGATTGAAAATCTTCCGCTGTTTGTGAATGATACACTCCCTGTGATGTCTGATACAACGATTATAACATCAGGAACAAGATTTACGGCAGTATATGATAATGTGGATATCCTCACTTTTTCTGCTGAAATTCAAATGGCATTCGGAAAAAAAATAACAACAGAACTGCAGGGATTATATCATATCTTCTCTCCTGAAACACAGTCAAAAGCATGGCACATGCCACGTTATGAAGGGGTGCTGTCGGTGACATATAATATTGCAGATAAAATTTACGGACGTGCCAATGTGTTTGTATTTGGCGACAGATATGCAATTGACGAAGTGTTAGAAATCAAACTCAAGCCTGTATATGATTTCAATCTTGAAGCAGAATACCGTTATACCAAGTTTTTAAGTGCATGGGTAAGGATAAATAATTTTACAAACCAGCGGCATTTTTTATGGAAAAATTATCCTTCTCACAGGCTGAATGCCATGCTGGGAGTGAGTTATACGTTCTGATATTTAGCGTGATTGTAACCTGACTCGGGAGGGGCTTCAAACAAAAAGAGAAGAAGCAGTTATTACGTCAAATTTTCTTGTAGTTCTTATATTCTCCAATCCGATATCCGGTCTTTTTTTCCACAACATACTGAAACCATTTGATAAGGTTTTTGTGCTTTTTTTTACCAGGATCAATGTTTGCTTTCCAGTTGAGGCGTTCAATCCTATCTTTCATTACTTCAGGATGTGTGTCCTGAAACAGCTTCAGAGAATCATATTTTGAGTAATCAAACACCTGTTGCTGAGAAATGTTTTTTTCGATCCAATGGTCATCATGCCAAAGTTTGTGAAAATCTTTCTGTTTCTGCTGTTGCTTTTCAGGTGGTTTGACCCAGCCGTAGTGATAAATTTCAGCTCCTGTTTCTTTCACTTTCAGAAGTTTGCCATTGATTTTAAACCCCTGAGCATCTCTGAAAGATCTTATGTTCTTATTGTTGCGGATAATGCGCACTTCGTTCCTGTACCATGTTCTTGAATCCCCAACATAATCATAAGTCCCGTAAAAATGTAGATATCTGAACAGCAAGCCATCAACAGCCTTGTTATTCAGATGCTTAGTCATAGCACTTAGAACAGAAGGAAGATATTTTTCATGCACAACTTCATCGGCCTGAAGATAAAAACACCAGTCAAATTCATCGCCAATGGCATCCATGCACTTGTTGGTTTCCACAGCAAGCACTTTTCCCCCTTCCCTTAGTGTGTCATCCCACACGGATTCAATGATTTTGATTTTTGGCGAATTGATTGACCGGATCAGACCAAGGGTGTCGTCTTCTGAGTTTCCCACAGACACCAGAAACTGGTCACAGATATCCAGAACCGAAGTAATTGACTCTACAACGGGGTAATCATATTTTACAGCGTTTCGGATGATAGTAAAGCCGCAAACTTTCATTATTTGCCTGTATAGTTGAAGGGTGTCAGTTGTTTCAGTTCTTTTTTGACACCTTCGTCAATGTCAAGAGAGTCAATAAACTGATTCAGAGATTCTCGGGTAATTGCTTTGTTGCCTCTTGTAAGGTCTTTCAATGCCTCATAGGGTTTGGGGTAGTTTTCTCTTCGCAGAATTGTTTGAATAGCTTCAGTAAGGACTTCGGGATGGTTTTCGAGATCATTTCTGATAGCAGTTTCATTTACTTCCAGTTTGGAAAGTCCTCTCAGAAATGATTTATATGCAATGATGCTGTGGGATACTGGAATTCCAAGATTGCGCAAAACAGTGGAGTCTGTCAGGTCTCTCTGAAGTCGTGAAACAGGGAGTTTCTCTGCCAGATGTGCAAAGAGAGCATTTGCCACACCCAGATTACCTTCAGCATTTTCAAAGTCAATTGGATTTATTTTGTGGGGCATTGCCGATGAGCCAACTTCTCCTTCTTTTGTTTTCTGGGTAAAATAATTCAGCATAATATATGTCCAGATATCCCTGCAGCAGTCTATCAGTATGGTGTTGAGTCTGGACATTGCATGACAGAAAGCTGCAAGATGGTCATAGTGTTCTATTTGAGTAGTAGGATAGGAGCGAATCAGCCCAAGGATGTTTTTTACAAAATCATTGGCAAAAAGCTGCCAGTCAACCTGAGGGTAAGCAGCATAGTGAGCATTGAAATTTCCTGTGGCCCCCCCAAACTTGGCAGCAAAAGGAATTCGTGAAAGAAGCATGAGTTGTGTTTGAAGACGCACGGTAAAAACTTCAAATTCTTTTCCCAGACGGGTAGGAGAAGCAGGTTGACCATGTGTTCTGGCAAGCATCGGAATCAAGGCCCAATCAGTTACTTTTTCCTGCAATGCAGTAAGCATATCTTCAATCAGTGGAAAAACATAGTCGTTAAATGCCTCTTTCAGGGAAAGAGGGATCGCAGTATTGTTGATATCCTGTGAAGTAAGCCCGAAATGAATGAATTCTGAAAACTCTTCAAGTCCCTCAAATTTCATCTTCTCTTTCAGAAAATATTCAACCGCTTTTATGTCGTGATTGGTTGTTTTTTCTATATTTTTGATTCTCATCGCATCATCTATACTGAATTCTTCATAGATTCTTCTTAATGCCTGAAAAGTACCGGGGTCAACCTTTTTCAGCTGTGGCAGAGGGAGTTCGCACAAAGCAATGAAATATTCCACCTCAACAAGACAACGATAGCGGAAGAGTGCATATTCAGAAAAATATTCTGTGAGCGGTTCTGTGGTACTATGATATCTGCCATCTACAGGCGAAATGGCAAACAAAGGATGAGAGGTGTTCATTGAGTTTCTTTTGAAGATGTCACAAAGATAGGAATTTCTTTTATTTTTCCGGATTTTGATACATTCAAATTCAGTAATTTTACACTATGGATATTGTTGTTATTTCTCTTGTGGCCTTGCTGGCATCTGTGCTAACTTTTTTTTCAGGCTTTGGACTGGGAACAATTTTGATGCCTGTTTTTGCCTTGTTTTTTCCGCTGGATATAGCCATTGCGCTGACAGGTCTGGTTCATTTTGCAAATAACCTATTTAAAATTGTCCTTGTGGGCAGGCATGCTCAAAAATTAGTACTGTTTCGTTTTGGTGTTCCTGCTATTGCTGCATCTTTTGCTGGGGCATGGTTGCTGTTGCAAATCAGCGGAATGCCTGTTCTTGCGGAATACAGCCTAGCCGGCAAAACCTTCACAATGACACCTATTAAGCTAATTATTGGAAGCTTGTTGTTGGTTTTCTCCATTCTGGAATTGACCCCGGGGTTTAAAAAAATTCATTTTGGAAAAGATAAACTTATCTACGGAGGTTTGCTCAGCGGATTTTTTGGAGGACTGACCGGAATACAGGGAGCCATCCGAAGTGCTTTTCTTATTAAAACAGGACTTACAAAGGAAGCATATATTGCAACAGGTGTGGTGATTGCGTGCTTTATTGATATGACCCGCTTGTCTGTATATGCTTCACGATACAGTAACTCAGGATTGTCTGACAATATGACCTTGATTGTTGCAGCTACGCTCTCTGCAATGCTTGGTGCAGTTGCAGGAAATTTCCTGCTGAAAAAGATCACCCTCTCATTTATTCAAATTGTGGTGGCTGTGATGCTGATTCTGATTTCTCTTGCAATGATCTCAGGAATGGTTTGAGAAAGAAAGTAGAGTTATAGATGAATCAGGATAAGCTTTTATGTGGCTGGTAATTAGTGACTAGTAACTGGTTAAAAAACTTCAACATTCAATATTTCCCATCACAAAGTGATCCCCATCCCTTTCTCTTCACATCTTCATAAGAACTTATAATCCTGCAAGATCAGTGGCTTTTTTGATGGCAGAGTCAATTCCGGCAGGGTTGGTGCCACCTGCAGTTGCCATTCCTGCCTGACCTCCTCCACCTCCGTCGATTTCCTTAGCCAGTTCTCTGACAAGCTTGCCTGCATGTAACCCGCGTGCACTGATCAGATCATCTGAAATCAGAATTGTGATGGATGCCTTTCCTTCAGATTCATTACCGATGACAAGGAAAAATGAATCTTTGCAACGGTTCTTCAGCTCAAAAGAAAGATTTTTGAGATGTGACGAAGGAATGGAAATCCGTTTCTGAAGGATAGTAACCCCTTCCCGGCTTGTAGCTTCATTCAACAAATCAGCTGCAAGTGTTCCCAGTCCGGCCATTTCAAGTTCTTCAATACGCTTTTCCATTTTTTTCACAGATTCCCGCATGGCATCTACACTTGCAATAATGTTTGCGGGATTATTAAGTGCAGAACGGATGGACTGTAATGTATTCCATTGTTCCAGAACAAGTCTGAGGGCAGCTTCGCCGGTAACAGCTTCAATTCTTCTGATGCCTGCTGCAATGGCGCTTTCTGAAATGATTTTAAAGAAGCCGATGCTTCCGGTTGCTTTTACATGTGTGCCTCCGCACAGTTCTATGGAATCACCAAATCGGATTGTTCTCACCTTTTCGTCGTATTTTTCACCGAACAATGCGATGACTCCCTGGCCTACAGCTTCATCATAAGCAATGCTTCTGTTTTCTTCCAGTGGCAGGTTGGCCATAATTTCGCTGTTTACAGCCAGTTCAACTTGCTCAATCTCTCTGTTGCTCATTTTCTGAAAATGAGTAAAGTCGAATCTCAGATACTCTGAAGTAACAAGAGAACCTTTTTGCTCAACATGAAGGCCGAGAATACTTCTAAGTGCATGGTGCATCAGGTGGGTAGCAGAATGATTTCGCATTGTGTTTTCTCTGGCCTGTTTGTCAACAATGGCAGTAAACATTTCTTTGGGGGCAGAAGGAAGGGCTTCAGTCACGTGAATGGTTAGATCCATTTCCTTGATGGTGTCAATAACAGTAATTTCTTCGTCTTTGGTTTTCAGGATACCCCTGTCTCCTGTTTGTCCTCCGCTTTCGCCATAAAAAGGAGTGTTGTCAAGCACCAGATGAATCAAATCCTTTCCCTTGCGGTTCACTTTTCTGTAGCGTGTAATTTTTGCCTCGTGACTGATATGGTCCCACCCAACAAACTCACTTTTTGCAGAGGGAATCAGTTCTGTCCAGTCTTCTTTTTCCACAACAGCATCTTTTCTGCTTCGTTCCTTTTGTGCCTCAAGATTGGCATTGAATGTATTCATATCAATACTGAGTCCTTTTTCACGACACATAAGTTCTGTCAGGTCTACCGGAAAGCCGTAGGTGTCGTATAGTTCAAATACGAAATGACCGTCGAGCATTTTTTTGTCGGGATGCAACTTCAGATATTCTTCAAATTTGTGAATGCCTGTTTCAAGGGTTTTAAGAAACGACTGTTCTTCTTCAAAAATGACTTTAATGATCAGTTGCTGTTGTTTTTCAAGTTCGGGAAAAAAGGTTCCCATGAGTTCAACAAGTGTTGGAACAAGTTCATTGACAAAAGTTTTGCGGAGGTTCAGGAAAGTAAATCCGTAGCGAACAGCTCTGCGGAGTATTCGTCTGATCACATAACCGGCTTTCACATTGGATGGGATTTGGCCGTCGGCAATGGCAAAGGCCACAGCTCTGAGGTGATCGGCAACCACCCTGAATGCAATGTCTGTAGGCTCACACTGGCCATATCTTACGCCTGAAATGGTTTCCAGTTTGCTGATGATGGGAGTGAAGATATCAGTGTCATAATTGGATGATTTTCCTTGTATCACACGACAGAGGCGTTCAAATCCCATGCCTGTGTCAACGTGCTTGTTTTTCAGGGGATGCAGTTTTCCCTGCATATCTCTGTTAAACTGTATAAACACAAGATTCCAGATTTCAATCATCTGATGATGATCAGTATTGACAAGTTGATAGCCGGGTATTTTTTTCTTTTCGGCCTCGGGTCTCAGATCAACATGAATTTCAGAACACGGGCCACAGGGACCAGATTCTCCCATTTCCCAAAAATTATCCTTTTTATTTCCTGGCAGAATTCGTTCAGCGGGCAACAGTTTGAGCCACAAATCCCGTGCTTCAGTATCAGGATCAAGATGTTCAGCAGCATCACCTTCAAAATAGGTGGCATACATAATATCAGCAGGAATGCCGTAAACTTTGTTAAGAAGTTCAAATGCCCATTCAATGGCTTCTTTTTTGAAATAATCTCCGAAAGACCAGTTGCCAAGCATTTCAAACATGGTGTGATGATAGGTGTCATGGCCCACATCCTCAAGGTCGTTGTGTTTTCCGGATACCCTCAGGCACTTCTGGGTATCTGCAATCCTTGGGTGTGTTGCCGGTTTGTTGTCAAGAAAAACATCCTTGAACTGATTCATTCCGGCATTGGTAAACATCAGTGTTGGGTCATTTTTAAGTACCATGGGTGCAGAAGGAACAATGTGGTGCTGTTTGGAACGGAAGAAGTCCAGAAAAGCCTGCCTGATCTCGGAAGAAGTATTCATTTGGAATTATCTGTTTATCGAAAAAAACGGTTGCAAAGTTAAGATTTTTAACACAATGTGCTGGTCGCATCTGAAAAAATCATAGGGCTCACACCGTCATATTTTAAAACCACCAGGAGGAAGAATATTTTGCAAGCAGAAGTGATGATTTTTTTGTAACTTTGAAGAACAATAAATATATCTCAACATGAAAACACTCGGGTATTATTTTTTTATCGGAATTCTTATTTCTGTTTTTGTTGCCACATCCTGCCGTAAGGAAGATGATGAGCCGCTGATGACTGCAAAAGTGAACGGAAGTTCATGGACGGCTCTGGTCAGAAATGTCACTCTTTCCCAGTCGCAGAATATTTTTGTGATCAGTGGATTTCCAACGCTTTCACAAACGGCTTCTCAGAGTATTGTAATTACTGTCAGGGGGAGTGCTGCCGGCACGTACTCTTTGTCTGCCTTTGTGGATGAAATGTCAGGTCAGTGCATGCTGGTTTACAAAACCAGTGACAATGCTACATCAGGAACAGCAACATATTATAATTCATATTCAGCAACTGTTGTTCTGACAGAGGTTGACACCGACCAAAAGCGTATATCAGGCACTTTTCAGGCAGATATGTACCCAAACGGGGATCCGACTGAAACAAAGATTCCCATCACAGAAGGGAAGTTTGAAAATCTCAGTTATTCAGTAATTAATTAGGCATAAAAAAGACCGAAAGCCACTGCAATCGTCCTTTTTTTAAAAAGGGATTATTCCATTATCCCATGTATTCTTCTATGGGGGGGCATGTACACACCAGATTCCGGTCTCCGTGAGCATCATTGACTCTTCCCACGGGAGCAAAATATTTGTTCTGAATGGGAACAGGCATAAATGCCGTTTTCTTTGAGTACGGTAGTGTCCATTCTTCATCAAGCATCAGTTCCATCTTGTGAGGTGCATTTTTGATCACGTTGTTCTCCTTCGAAACTTTTCCTTCTTCAATATCTCTGATTTCCTGACGGATGCTGATCATTGCCTCGATAAATCTGTCCAGTTCTTTCAATGGTTCGCTTTCACTTGGCTCAACCATCAGTGTTCCGTGAACAGGGAAAGCAACGGTAGGGGCATGAAAGCCGTAATCAATGAGTCGTTTTGCAATATCGATCACTTCAATATGTGCAGTTTTGCTAAAAGCATTACAGTCGAGAATCATTTCATGGGCAACGAAGCCGTTTTTTCCCACATAGAGAATGGGATAGTGTTTTTCAAGTTTTGCTTTAAGATAATTTGCATTGAGTATTGCATATTCTGTTGCTTTTTTCAGGCCGTTTCTGCCAAGCAGTTTGATATATGCATACGAGATAGGAATGATCAACGGGCTGCCGAATGGCGCTGCCGACACGGCTTTGATTGCTTTTTCTCCACCTGTTTCAAACACAGGATGTCCTGGCAGAAAATCAACCAGATGTTTTGCAACGCCGATGGGTCCAATGCCGGGGCCGCCACCACCATGAGGAATAGCAAAAGTTTTGTGAAGATTAAGGTGGCATACATCAGCTCCGATAAAGCCGGGACTTGTAAGACCCACCTGCGCGTTCATATTGGCACCATCCATATAAACCTGTCCGCCACATTCGTGAATAATACTGATTATTTCCATCACATCCTCTTCAAAAACGCCATGTGTTGAGGGATAAGTGATCATCAATGCAGACAAATCGTTTTTGTGTTCTTTGGCCTTTGCTTTCAGGTCTTCAAGGTCAATATTGCCCTTTTCATCACATTTAACCACAACGATTTTCATGCCGGCCATGGCCGCACTGGCAGGATTGGTGCCATGTGCAGATGAAGGAATCAGGCAGACATTTCTATGTGCTTCACCCCGACTGATATGATATTCACGAATAACCATAAGACCGGCGTATTCTCCTGCTGCACCTGAATTTGGTTGAAATGAGAATTTGGCAAACCCCGTAATTTCAGATAAAATACTGTCCATATCATTGATCAGATAGAGATATCCTTCTGCCTGATCTTTGGGAACAAAGGGATGAATGGCTGCAAACTCAGGCCAACTCAGATGAAACATCTCAATGGCTGCGTTTAGCTTCATGGTGCATGACCCAAGCGGAATCATGGTTCTGTTCAGTGCAAGATCCTTGTTTTCAAGAGACTTCAGATATCTCATCATGTCGGTTTCTGAATGAAAGCTGTTGAACAGAGCATGTGTAAGAAATTCAGAGGTTCGCTTAAATTTCTGATCAAACCCCTGATTTCCTGAACAATTCTGCTTGTTACACAGAAACTCAGAACAAGCTTTGCCCTGCGCTTTTGACAAAATACAGATAATATTATTGATGTCATTAACACATGCAGTTTCGTCAAAACTGAGACCAAACACTTCATGGTCATAATATCTGAAATTCATTTTGGCATCAAGAGCATATTCACGAATTTTATTTACCGAAACGCCCTGAGGGACTTTGAAACGGACAGTGTCAAAATAGTTGTTGTTAAGCTGTACATATCCAAGTTTTTCAGCTTCCTTAACCAATGCTGTTGTCAGCAAATGGATGTGCTCTGCAATATCTCTGATCCCTTTGGGACCGTGATATGCGGCATACATGGCAGCCATTATTGCAAGGAGTGCTTGAGCTGTACAAATGTTTGATGTGGCACGTTCCCGTTTGATATGCTGTTCCCTTGTCTGCAGAGCCATTCGGAGCGCCCGTTTTCCATGACTGTCAATACTGACGCCGATGATTCGTCCGGGAACATTTCTTTTTAACTCATCTTTGCAGGACAGAAAAGCAGCATGAGGACCTCCAAATCCCATGGGTATGCCGAAGCGCTGGCTTGAACCAATCACAATGTCAGCTCCCCATTCTCCAGGAGGAGTGAGCAGAGCCATGGCCATGATGTCAACGGCAACACTCAGCAATGCATCGTTCTTGTGTGCCTGATCTGCAAGGAAACGGAAATCATGAATTTCGCCCTGTTCATCAGGATACTGAACAATGGCACCAAAAACTGTTTCGTCAAATACAAACTGTTCAAAAGGTAATACTTTTACGGTGATTCCCAATGGTTTAGAACGGGTCAGAATGACATCAAGAGACTGTGGAAATATTTTGTCAGAAACCAAAAAAACATTGGCATTTGCCTTAACCTTGTCTCGTGAACGGGAATTGAAAGACATCACCATTGCCTCTGCAGCAGCTGTGGCTTCATCAAGCAGAGAGCTATTGCTGATAGGCATGGCAGTCAGATCGCAGACCATGGTTTGAAACAGAAGAAGAGCTTCCAGCCTTCCCTGAGAAATTTCAGCCTGATAGGGAGTGTAAGAAGTGTACCAGCCCGGATTTTCCAGAATGTTTCTCTGGATAACAGGAGGCAAAATGGTATTGTAGTAACCTAATCCGATGAAAGAACGAAAGAGCTTGTTTTTTGAACCGATATTTTTTAGCAGGTCAAATACTTCAGCTTCACTTCTTCCTTTAGGGAGATTGAGAGGATTTTTAAGCCGTATCTTTGAAGGAACAGTTTTGTTAATCAGGTCATCTATTGAATTTACACCGATGGCGTTCAGCATCTGAGGAATTTCATTCTCCAGGGGACCGTTGTGTCTGTAATGAAAATTGTCAGTAATCATGATATAATAAGTTTTACGTTAAACTTTGAATGGAATGCAAACTTACAAATTTTTAAAAATGATTTTTCATGACAGAACAGATTATTTTTAAAAAAAAACTACAGCATGAACAGTTTTTTTTAAGGAAAAATAGCTAATTTCGTAAAAAATACCCTGAACATGAGGAAGGCAATTTTAACTATTTCAATACTGATATGTATTTCAATGCTGATGAATGCACAGGATACATTGGTTCTGATTAACGGAAAGCAAAAGAAGGATGTAGAGTTTATGAAAGTGCAGGATGATTTTCTCTATTATCAGGTGTGGAAGGGAGAGAAGAACAAAATCAAGCTCATTGCCAAAGATGAAGTGTATGCCGTATATACAAAAGAAGGACACCGCATTATTACCTACAAACAGGACAGTCTTGGATTTGTGCTTGATCAGGGAAAAATGTTCGATTATATAGACGGTATGGCTGATGCATGGGAATCATATCACAACCCATATGTGCCAATCATTGGTTTTGCTGTGTCTGCCGGAGCCGGAATCTGGCCGGGAATACCATGGGGTCTGGTTGTTCCGGTGTCCTATCCTGCAGTTATTTCACTGGTTAAAATAAAGGAAAAAAATCTGCCCAATTTAACTTCCCAGCAACTTGGGAATTATTACTATATGTTGGGCTATAAGGATATTGCAAGGGCAAAAAAGCTGCGGTCTGCAGTCATCAGTGGTGGATCGGGTTATGTGCTTGGGATGTTGCTCAATATCTATTTACTTAATCCCATTCCTTGAAACAAAGGAAATAATTCTTCGTTATACATTTTGAAAAAAACTGAATGTATGAAATCATACAGTATTTTGTTTTTGGTAATCATATTATGTACAGCTCTTGTGTTTGGATCTTGTAGGGGGAAAAAAAATCCCAGATATAATCCCAAAAAGTGTAAAACCTGCCCAACTTTTGGTGATAGCAGAAACAATTCAGTAAGTTTTTTTTACAATGGATAATCCTTTTACCGAATTGAAATATATGCAAGGGTTTGGCGATGTCATTCCGGAATCTGCAGTGAGTGTGTTTGAAGCCCTCTTTGCCACACATCCTCTACAGATCAGAATGGTGAAAGAAAGAAGGTCAAAATTCGGAGATTTCAGATGTGCACGTTACAAAGAAAAAGCAACAATAACGGTAAACCGGGGCATGAGCGCTGATGCCACGATATTTATACTGGCTCATGAAGCTGCTCATTATTTTGTTCATTCCCAAAGAAGAGCAAATCAGGCACATGGGCATTTATGGAAACAGACATTTGGGATGATTCTTCAGAAATTGCTTGAAGGAAATTGCTTTGGAGAGAATGTGGCAGCAGAAATACAGAAATATCTCCACAATCCCACAGCTACGGTGAAAAGAAACAGCAAGCTGTTTACAGCTCTTTTTAATTATATGAAGTTCGACACAGGACATATTGCTCTGGAAAATATTTCTGTAGGGGCGAAGTTTACCATCGGACAAAGCCCAAGAATATATGAAAAACAGTATAAGCGCAGAACCAGATATGTGTGTCGCTGTGTTCAGAACAACAGGCAATATCTCGTCAGTGAGCATTTGTTGGTAAATTCATTGGAATAATTATTATTTTTGCACCGCAAACAGATCAGAGATGGATACAAACGATTATTGTGTGATTATGGCAGGAGGTGTGGGTGCACGATTCTGGCCCATGAGCCGCAATTCCAGACCCAAACAGTTTATTGATATTCTCGGTACAGGCAAAACCCTGATACAGATGACCTATGACAGGTTTGTAAATATAATACCTGTTGAAAACATTTATATAGTCACCAATGTTGCCTATCGGGAACATGTGAAAGAACAACTTCCTGATATTGACGACAGTCGTATTATTCTTGAGCCAGCACGCAGAAACACTGCTCCCTGTATTGCTTATGCAATATATAAAATTCACAAAATGAATCCCGAAGCACGCGTTGTGGTTGCTCCTTCAGACCATATCATTCTGAAAGAACAGGAGTTTCTCAACACAGTGAAAGCAGCACTCCATGCTGTCCGAGATAAGGATATTCTGATGACTCTCGGAATCACGCCCAGCCGCCCTGATACAGGATACGGCTATATTCAGTTTATGGATGCCGAACATAAGGACGAATATTATTATACCTTTGAAAACATCAATATCAAAAAGGTGAAAACATTCACTGAAAAACCGGGACACGAGATGGCTGTGTCTTTTTTGCAGAGCGGGGATTTTCTGTGGAATTCGGGATTGTTTATCTGGTCATCAAAGGCGATAATAAGCGCATTGGAAAAACACTTGTCAGATGTTGCCAGGCTGTTTGAAAATATTTTGCCACAGCTTAATACTCCTTTAGAGTTCGATGTGATTGATTCAACATATACAGAATGCAGAAGCATTTCCATTGATTACGGTGTTATGGAAAAAGCACCCAATGCGTATGTGTTTGTATCCGATTTCGGATGGAGCGATCTAGGAACATGGGGATCACTTCACGAACACCGCGAAAAAGATGAAAACAACAATGCTGTGTACGGGAAAAATGTGATGCTTTACGAAACAAGTGATTCAATTGTTCATGTGGCCAAAGAAAAGCTTGTGGTTGTGCAGGGACTGGATGACTATATTGTGGTGGAAAACGACAACATCCTGCTGGTCTGCAAAAAGGGCGACGAGCAGAAAATAAGACAGTTTGTCAATGATGTGCTTGTTGAAAAAGGCGAGCAATATATTTAAACTGCCCTTTCATTTTATTTTGCGCAAGCACTGAAATTACCCCCGAGGGTGTGAAAATTTTTGTGTAAACAGGTAACTAATTGAATTTGCATCTGTTTTCAAACTTAATCAAAAATTGATTTAAAATCATACCCCAATCTCTGATTGGTTTAGTCCATTTTTTCTGGATATTACTAACTGCCAGATAAACAGTGATAATTACGGAGCAAAGTATTCCACTTTAATGTGTAAGAAAAAACTGACATTCCGATAGAAAGTAGTCCACTAAGCAAAGGAACAATATTTTTGTTGCATGAAAAACCAACACTTACACCGCTCCGCTTAAGCAGGATATATTTGTTGTATAACACACTGTCAGAGTTAATGTTCAGAACAATTTTGCAAAAAAAGTTCCTCGAAATTAGTGTGAAATTCATCGCAAAAAAGGTGGCATCATTTGCTCCGGAATTGTCACTATATATTTTATATTCCCAGTTTCGATACTCGGTTACGATTGCCTCTTTGCTGATGTTTTATTTTTCTTGTCTATTTCATTTTTTGTGCGGAGATAAATTTACACTAATTTGTGTAAATCTATTTCAGGACAAGTCACTTTATTTTTATGTCTGGCATTTCATCTGAAAATTCTTCATCAATTAGGTGAATTTGTTTTCTAATGATTTTTCTTTTTTCTATTGCTGGTATTAAACAATAGTTTTTAAAGTCTTCTTTGTTGATTTCAGTAGTGTCATTTACATTTGGGAAAAGCAGTTTCAAATATGCAGTAGCTATTCTTTTAACTGCTGTAGTATCTCTGGTGTCGGCTTTTGAAGGAACTTCCAATAGGTCGTTAACAATTGCAGAATAAATTGGTTTATCACGAAGTTCATGCATTATTTCTGAAAAATATTCAACATTTAGCGTCCATCCATTAATTTTTAAATCCTCACTAATTCTTGGAAGTTTCCATCCTTCGATAAAACCATGAAATCGATCCAAAAGGGCTGATTCTTTAAACGTTTCAGGTAATTCTGAAAAATATTTTAGTCGAATAGGTTTTTTATCTTTTGAAAGAGAAATGTTTCCCATTATTATCAAGCCAGCCTGAGAGACTAATTTTACATTAGCAACAGTGGTATAGCCGAATTCAAGGTAGCTTTTAAGTGCAGCCTGAATTTCTGCTGAGTCAGAAAAAGTAATTGTTTGAATTTCATCCATTGTAACAAAATCGTATAATGTAATTGCACCCATGGATTTTTTAGTCATATCATAAAATAACTTTGCCCTAGTTACTTTCCCACCACTTATCATCCAACCATATTTACTGAGATTACCAAAAATGTATGATTTTCCCGTTCCCTTCGGTGCTAATTCAATCATATTTAGCCGAGGTTCAATAAATATCAGAATTCTGCTCAAAAACATCAGTTTTTGTGACAATGATTCAAAACCATCAGGATTGTACTCCATTGAACGTATCAAAAGGTCCATCCACTCAGCTGTGCTAAATTCTTTTCTTGCTGCTCTGAAATATTCCAAATCTACTTTATAGGGTTTGAATGCTTTATAATTAACGAGTTCAACAGAACCCTTCTCTTTATCTGCAGGTGGTTGATATACTAAGGTGACAACTCCCCAAAGTTCACCATCTTTTAACTCTTTATTTTTTTTTGCAACATGGTCAGGTATTCGACCTTCACTTGATTTTATGCCCAAATCAGGAATAGAAAAAAGTAATTTATCATTTTTTAAATCTGTTTCAACAATAAATCTAGTTAATACAGTCACTTCTTCCCTGTGGGTTCGTAAACGATTCTTGAGATCGTTATCCTTGCTGGGAATATGGTCTTCCAAGAATTTTAGAACTCCATTTCGGTCTAGATTGCCATAGCTGTCAGTATAGCGTTTTATTAAGAAGTCCTTAATGAATGAAGGCAAATTTTTACCAGCAAAAATGCTATAATTCTGAGGAATCTTAATAACTGATTCATCAGGAAATGCTTGTTTTATTTTTTCGTCAAGTGTGTTCAAAATAAGTCCTCCTCTATTATACCTGAGATTATGTTAATTGTGAATGCTTTTTCACATTTGCCTGTTTTTACTTTAATTGTAATTTTGCCTGATAAAGATTTATCAAGGTTTGCTTCCCACTTTTGAGTTGTTTCATTAAAATTAAGTTTCACTATTTTTTCCTTAATATCTATATGTGCTGCAGATGGTTTTGGAGTTATTTTAACTGAAATAAGAGGTTCTTTTTTTGGTATTTCAGTCTTCTCAATTATAATGGAATAATCAATTTCTGCACTTTCTTTCTTGTTAGAAATTACAATAAATGGAACTAGCACTTCTTCAGGAGTTACTCCTCCATGAACTTCTCTTATTGGTTTTTTACCAAGTGAACTATGCTTTAATGCAATTAAATAGTTTTTTTGGTCAATTTCTGATTTATGAATTATGTAATCAGGATCAGGAATATGGTCTTTATCCTTAACTTCAATAAAACGCCCTTCATGGCTATCGTCTTTGCCATATTTTTTAGATGCTGCAAGTCTAGACAAAGCGGTTAATCCATGATCAGAAACTATTGCAATTGTCTGTTCAGAATCAAGAATAATGTAAGTATCAATTATTCTTTTTATTTCATCAAATTGCGTAATGATGGAGTTCGGAAAGGAATATTGTGTTGAGTGGATATGACTATCAAAATCTTGAATATACTTTACGTTAGGAAATTTATTTTGGTCGGTGCTTGTTGGTAGATTGGCAACTCCAATGCTTTTTTTAATTACATTTAAATCATGCTTTTGATTGATAACATAACTCTCAATAAAAGAGACCCATTCAATCCCTATGGCATCAATCCATATTACTTTATCCACTTTATTTGAATGGAAAATGCTGTGAATTGATTCAAAACTATGATACCAATTGTAAAATGATTGGTCATTGGCATTCTTTAAAAGCAATATTTCACTTAAACGGTTGGTTGTAGAGTCGTTTAATTTTGATTTCTTATACTCACTTAAATATTCTAAAACCCATTCATTTTCACTTTTAATGTTGTCAAATGAGCATTCAGAATTGTAATATAAAATTTCAGGAAATCGTTGGGACAATAAACCTAAATTATCAATTTCCCCTTTTGCAAATAATTCAAGAATATAGACTTTCTCGAATTGGAACATACCTGTAGTAAGCAATAAAGCTTGTCTATAATCGGCAATCGTCTGAATATTAAAATTTAATTCGACAAGCGTTTCATCACAAAGATTAATTGGTTTAAGCCTTGAGAGCTGCTGAATCAACTCTAACCGATCATTAATATATTCCTCATTGATTTCCAGACTAAATATTCTTTGGTAGAGGCTTTTAAGCAGAGTGTGATCAGAATAATCTGATAGTGACTCAAAAACTTTAAAGATGTATTTTGTTTCTAAACAACTTTGAGTCAGTACAAAGTGTTTTAAAAGCCATTTCTCAAATAAATCGTTTGACTTTAGCCAATGATCCAGTAACGTGAAAATTGTTAAAGAAGTAACCTTGAAATAACTTTTTACAAAAGCCTTAAAGGTTGTAAAGTCTTTGTTTAAAAGGCTGAGAAATTTTTCCCAAAATAATATATCAGAATTATCAAAAGGAATCGGAACTTCAATATTGAAGATTTTTTCAATCAAAATTTTCGGGTTATCAACATTTTCAATAGTAAAAATAGTGTCAGGTAAAGTGTTCTCGTAGAATAAGTTTAGGGGTTTCGAATTGCAAATAACATCACAGGGGCTTTTTTTCTTCCAAAACTTGAGCCATTCTTCAGTATTGACAATAGTTTCATAATTGCCAATCTTTTTAGTGAGTGTTTGTGAAGTCAAAAATACTTTTATCGAATTCGGAGTTTCTCTTGATATTTTCCAATAGGGAGCAGATTCATCTTTTCTGGTAAAATCCTGAAAAAAATCTTTCTCAAATCTTTCTTCAACTCCTATTAACGGTAAATAAATCCGTCTTGTTAATTCAACATTTTCAATCAATAGCAACTGATTGAAGAAATTTTTAAAGTCCTCTTTTGAATAAAATCTTACAATTTCTGAAAAAGGCACAACCGCTGTATCCTTTGATAAGTTTTTAACAATGTTGATTAATGTATCTTTTGTAATCCACCCATCTGGATGAGGTAAATCTTTTTCAAGATGATAGTTTTCAATCCCGATTGAAGATAACCTTTCAATTAACAACCTGAAAGTTTCAAATTTTTGTAAAAAAATTAATCTGACAGGATATCGTCTCGATAGTATTTCATTTGTAAACTTGTCAGAATTAATTTGTGAAATCAATCCTTCGATACTATCAAATTCTTTTATTTTTTCTGACAATTTCATGGTTGCCTCTAATTTAAATATTTATCAATCAAACTTAAGAGTTGAGAAAAGTGTTGATTTTCTTCAATCATTTTCACAATTCTATTTTTAAGTTCCTGTTCACCAAGATTAAAATTCCTGACTTTGAAAATGATTTTTTCTCTTTCAGGTGTGGGAGTATGTGTGGGAGTATCAGGATTTTGAGATGTGTCGGGATTAGTTGGTAGTGTTGGATTAGTTGGAGGTTGATTTTTGTGCGTGTGCCATTGATAAACTTTTAACTTAACATTGTCTTCCTTCCATAAACCTATTTCTTCCTGCATGCTAGATTTCAGATGATCCATAACTTCGCTAAAGTTTTCATTTGTGATTAAAATACCATCATCTACATTTTGCAAAAATGTTAGAAACCCTGCTTTAAAATTTTCATGCTTAAGTGCTAATTTTAGTTCATAACGATAGTCCTTTGTTTTTCCTAAAACTCCAGAAATTAACTTAACATCTATATCATTTGTGGAATTATAAATAAGCTTTAGCAACTCATCAATAGCAACAGTAATGTTCTTCCCTTCAGTACAATATTTTAATGCCCAGATAGGGTATTTCGCGTTTGTTTTTACGTAATTTACAATTGCCCAGCGAGTATCAGTAATACTATTAAAATCTTTTAAATCAAATAGGTCAAGTAATATCTCTTTTAGTTCCCTTTCTTCTTTGGAACCAAAACGTACATTCAATTTATTTTGATTTCTGCCGTCCTGCCAGAAACTAAACATATAGCCGATCAAATCACGCATTTCATCCTTTTCAATAGGTCTTCCCACATCAGCTACATAAAGTTCTCCAATATATTTTCTAAGAACATAACCTATAAGTGCCATATTGGGCATATTTGTATAAAGTCCAAAAGGTGCCTCTGTTAGGAATTTTAGTTCTTCACCAATATTGAAAAGTGATCTCTGTTTAAGTTTAGAAAATTTTGAGTCTATTTCTCCTTGAATAATATTTAAAGTGTGATTAGGGTCGCTATCTGGCTTTAATAGTAAATTATCAGCAATGATATATTCGCCTTCCTTGTCTTTAACTAAATATTTAAGATAGACATTGGGGCCGCCCGATGTTTTTTCTTCAAGTTCAGTACGGTCGTCAGCAAAAATAAAAATCTCCGCTGCCTTTATTGCTGTTTGAAATTTCCAAACGTTTGCGTTCCTGAATAAGTCAGAAATGTTATCGATTCCTTTTGAAAAAATTACCGGACTGTAGGAACGATTGATCACATTTCCAATTTTATTGGCAAGAAGTTTTTCATCTTTATCCCTAAAAATGATCTGCATATATCTGTTTTTAATTCTAGAAAACCACTCTTTTACTTGCTCTTTTGCGTAGTTTTCGTAATTAGCCGACTGTTCGTCATAACTATGATTGTCGCTTACCTGCTTCCTGGCAATATAATCAATAAACTTTTCGTAATTTCTTTCAGAAAATGGTTCTTCAACGATAATAAAAACTATATCCTGAAAATCCTCATCCTGTGCTAGTTCTTTAATTTTGTGAATGGTCGTTAAATGTTCATACTCTCCATTTGCTAAAAAAACTGCACATTTCAGACTGTAAGGTTTCTGAAAAGCTTTGTTTAAACGATTCCTTAAAATATGTTCATTGTCAATATTAGTTGAAAACAAAGTAATTTCAGATTCTCTGTAAATATTGTCCTTGAAAATACTTTTCTCCAAATCCTTATCGACTTGAGCATACTTTAGCACATTGATTATATCTTTAAACTGATTCCTAACGCTTTCCTTTGCCTGCTCAATTTCTCTTATTGGTAACGATGAAAACTCAATTAAATAGTCGCCACCTGGGGTCTTTGTAATGATTCCTTTTTCGTCAATAAAGAAAAGTATTTCTGGAATTTCTTTTTCAAACCCAGAACCAGTAAAAAGTGAAGTAATGTTTTCGGTTGAAGGAGTAACCGGACTTCCTTCTTCGCCAGTTATTTCAATTACTTTAAATAATACGTTCAGAAGCAAAATTCCCTTAAATACCTTTGTGCAATTTTCTCCATGCTCCTGAACTCTTTGAATATTTAAACGATATTTATCAAGCACCTGATTAAACCTCGCTTCCTGATCATTTTCAAATGCATTGGCAAAGAAATCCCACAAATAATCAGCTGTAAGTAAGCGTTCTCCGTTTAACTCCTTGTCTAAATAATTCAGAAAGCCAAATTCTTTATCATACAAGAACCCAAAAATACTTCTATTGGTAGAACCTAAATTTCTGGCAATAAAGGTGGATAAATATGCTGAATAGGGATGAATGGGGAAAAGGTCTTTTATTTTTGATTTTGCAGATGCACTGTGGTTATTGGTTAGCAAATTAATTAAATCATCCCATTGTGTTGAACCCTCAAATATTTCTGCTTGGTGACGGAGCCATTCTTCAATATTAATTTTTTTAATGGTTGCTGCAATAATATGATAGGTCGTAATAGGTTCCATGCGATACTGAATAATATGAAACCTGTCATTCATTCGTGATAAATCTTCTTTGGGTATAGAATGTTGGTGGGGCGTTCTATGACTGATTAAGTACAAAAAGATGTTGTTTTTCTCACTTAATTCAGCAATATTTTGTAGCTGGTTAATTATTCCTGAGTTAATAGAATCCATTACAGAAGTAAACTCATCCCAAATGATGATAATCCCATCAGCTTTCTTTTGAGATATAACCTCATTATTAACTTCCACAAGCCACTTCGTAATATCTGAATGGGAGAAGTGAACACCCTCTTTATTCAGAGTGCCTTCAATTACATGAAAGAAATCAATATCATAAGCATTTAGTTTCTTTAAAATGTCGGTTTTGGTTGAAACATAGATACTCAGATCATCATGCTTATTTATAAGTGAATCCCAATCTATTAAAGGGCTATTTACCTTTTCAATCAATCTGTCAAAGTCGCTGGTTGCTACAATGCCTAAATCCTTAAAACCAGGTGAAGTTCTTACAGCTTTTTCAATTTGTAAAGCAAATGTTCTGCTATTGGATATACTTCCTAATCCTTTTAATACAATAGGCATTAATTTACTTTTACCTCGATAGTTCTTTATTTTTGACTTTAAACTGGAATCATCAATATTCACTTCTACATAATTTTCAACCTGTGCATAATCATCAAAGAGCAAATGCTTAATCACAGAAGCTGCATGACTTTTCCCTGTGCCAAAAGTTCCCTGAATCCAGATGGATTTTCTTAAACTTGGCTCACTTGTATCTATCGCAGAAAGTGTTTTCCGTAAAACCTCATAAAATTGGTCGTTTGGAATAAACTGTTTCCAATAATTAATGGTTTCGTTCTCTATATTAAACACAGGGTGAAAATACTCCTGTAATCCAATGATTTCTGAATATTTCATGATGCCACTATTTTTCAAGTAAAAGTTTAAGCACTTCGGTATAGGTTAAATCTTCGCGTAATGAGATATTGTCGAGACCCATCACTAAATCCACTTTTACAATTCCGTTTTTATTTTCTTGTAAAGTTCTCAATATGTTTTGGAATCGTTCTTTTGATACTCCAAATTCCTTGTAAATGCCTTGCTTTTGTTCAGGAGCATATAATTCGGAAACTGTTAAATTATAGCGGTTTTTGCTGTTGGCGTAACGGTAAAGTGAATAAGCTACAGTTATTGAATCAATAGTTTCGTAAGGTTTTTTAATAATTGTATCAATAGCATTTCCTTTTTTCTTTAATTGACTAATTTCTAATACACTACCCAAGGAACTTTCATCAAATGTATTGAGTAATGCGCCTAATGGATTTTTGAGCGTCCCAGCACCATAATTTGGATAATCATTTTGAAGCATTGCTAACAATTCGCTTTTTGAGTATGATCTATTATATAGAACATTGCCTACATACCAATTAGTAATTGTTGAATTATAGGAAAGATTTATCCAAATAATTTCCCAAGTTAGGTTTGGTTTGTGTTGATAAACTTCTTTTAAAAAGATTGCCGTTTCACTTGCGTTTTTATCTGTTCGATTTAGTAAATCGGCATCTCGAAGCCAATGTATTAAAGCGGGAATCATTTTTGTTCCTAAATCATTATTCCCAGTCTCAAAATAATTCTCAATATTCTGGAAATACTGGCTAAGCCATTTTTCACGTAGACCAAATGTAGAATATTTGTCAATACCAGATGATTTCATATTTGATGAGTTTTTTATGTTTCCTTCGGAGATATTAATTGCTTTTGCCAATAAACAGCCCTTTTCATTTATTTCAGAACACCTACCACAATGAATACATTTATTGGAATCAATAGTAACTTTTGGTTCCACTTTAAGAGCTCCTTTAGGACATTCTATTTCACATGCTTCACAATGAGTACAATAAGTTGTTTTGTATAATACTTTTTTAATTTTGCTAACTAATAATGGATTCTCACTTATATTTTTAAATACAATAATTTGTTTGATATTTTCATCATGTAGGATGGTAGTAATATTTACGATAACAGGTATTTTATCAATTAGTATTTCTCCAGAAATAATATCGTTTGTGTAATTAAAATTAATCTTGCCTAAAACTTTTAACCATTCAGTAATTTTTTCTTTAGGATTGGTGAGAATTACCTTAAATTCAGGTTTAAACTGAATAAAATCTATTCTTGAGGTATTTGAATCATTTAATTTGCCACCTGCTCTTTTTTTCCAATTACCTTCTTTTATATAGTTAATCTTCTTCTCTTTACTCTCAATCCCTATGGTGTCCGTTTGATTAAATATAATATCAATGAATTTATCAATGCTCTTTGGATACAGTTTTTTTACTATATGTTCGGACCACTCTGAAGAAAATGGACATATTGTACAACCAACCCGTGATAAACCATTTCTATAGCCAGAATTAAATGGCAAATTTCTACTAAAAAGATACAAATATATTTCAGTAGCACTCCAATCAAAAATTGGTCTTGCATTTATTACATTGTTATGCTTTACTCCTTTACCGATTCGAGCATATTTTCCCCTAGCATTACTTTCTTCCGCTCTAACACCTTCAAAAACAAGAACATTAGGTTGCTTCCCATTCCCTTTTAAATCTTTTAATAATTTGTAAAGTGGGGCTGTTTTAGCAACAGTGCAACACCATCTATTAAGACGACTTGGTGCACCAAACTCGCCCCAATTATCAATAATATTTTGGTGGTTTTTTGATAAATGAAATTTCAGTTCAGGATACTGTTTGGTGTAAATCTGTTTTGTCAGTTGATAGATTTCAATTGAAGGAGGAATTTCCATACCAGTATCTGAATAAATCACTATAAAATCATCAGGAGGTATCACGCGGCTTACAAGATCAAGCATAACCTGAGAATCTTTTCCGCCACTAAAGGAAGCAATAAACTGGTCAATCTTTGTGTTCAGGTAAACAGTTTTGTTGTTTTCTTTGGCCAAGTCAAGAGGTATTATATCAAAACTATCGCAGTCTTGCCTAACTACTGCATGTTTAATTTTTGTATTCTTTTCTTGCATTTCAGCCAGTAAAGCCCAGTCAACTTCTTCATTTGCTTTAGCTTTGCTCCTTATTTTCTTAAAACTATAAGTGCGATAGGTTTGTTCAATGAATTCAATGGCTTCCTGTTCAAGTAGAAAAAGTAATTTTTGATTTTTTTCAACTACCTTATGAATATTTATAGGCTTAAGTTTTAAGTCTTTCCCTACATCGGTGATTTCAATTATTGGTTCGTCAAATATATTTCCACCTTTTACTTCAGCAACCAATTCACCTTTGTAAAAATATCGTCTATCTAGTGCCCAAAGTAAAGGGGCTTTTGATTCTGGATATTTCCAATTCCAGTTTTTATCAAAACCAAGCAGGTTTAATTCTTCATGAAAAACCGGTCGCGGTGAAACATTTAAGGCATCACCGTTTCCGTTTGTTGTAAGCAAAACTCCATTAATTTCTTTGTCCCAGACTACTCTGAACATATAAGTTAAATTAAAATGGTCAAAGATACTAAAAGTGTAGGCAATGAGTGTCGGGTCTTTTGTCTGTCAGTTTGGTTTTTCATTCCAAGTTTAATATTTAATTTTGATTGTCAATTTGCTGTATCATTGTATTTTTTTCGCTTGTGCATAACGGTTGGCGGTATGAAATATAGCGGATTGCGAAGCTGCGTCTGTATCTCGCGTGACAAACCTTGATGCGGGACGATAGTTTCCAAACCCACTGAAACCGCTATGTTTTATGACCGCCTATGTGTGTCCTGCATGAGCAGCGCACACCTATTTCAAAGATCTATAAAAATGTCAAAAATACAAATATATTTTTTCACTACTATCCAACTAAAATTAATTTTTGACTATTTTGCCTGTAAGTTATTAGTAGTCAAGCACGAATATTTCAATTCAAAAAGTGACCCCCCCCTAAAAACTCAATGACATCTGTAACTGATTTGGTGGAGGCTTATAGTTTTTCACATAAATCCTGCTTGTGCTTCTGAGCAATTCAAATACATCTAGCAAGCTGATTAAATGTATTCTCACCAATGCCGCCACCACTGAAAATGCCTTTTTCGCTTGCGCAGTTTTTTTGAATCATACTCAGCAGTAGTTGCGCTATGAGCATGTTAACTTTTAAGCCGCCTTTGTTTTTGCCGTCATTTTTCGCATTGTGTCCCACGCCTTTTAACATATCGCTGAATATACGAATGGTGGTGGAATCAATCAATAACACTTCTTTAAAGGTCAATCCGAAAGTTCGGCTGTCCGACTAATTTTATTTCCGTGTTTTTGTTCATGTTGTTGATTTTTTTCAAAGCAAATTTACAACATGGGGTGAAACTTCAAGGAAGTATGCCCCCCTTCTTTATATTTTTTAGTCGTACAGTAGTGATAAAATATTTTTATTTTTGCGTTCTACAATAAAAAAAACACTGCTATGAAATTTCTATTTGCATCTCTTGTTTTAGGTATCGTACTTTCATCCTGTGGGCCATCAGCCGAAGATATTGAAAAACAAAGAATTCAAGATTCCATTAAAGCCGAAGAAGAACGTCTTAGTGCCATTGAAGATGCAGATGCATTTATTACGGAATCAACTTCAGACACTTTGGCAGAAATTCCTTCAGATACAGTTAAGTAGTTCTGGTTTAAAAAAAGGTTTCGGTCTTTTATACCCGGCTCTGCTGACACGAAGTTCTTCTCCTGATTTCAGCCTGACCATATACGTTTCCTTTTCGTACAGACTGAGTTGTTCAATACAATCAACATTAACAACCCATGAGCATTGTTTTCTGATAAACTTGCACGGATTCAGATGTTCTTCATAATATGTCATGGTTTTCTGTTTGATGTGTTGTTTTCCATCTGCATAGGTAAAAACATAATCATCCCAGGCTCCGATATGGATTATTGAAGAAACACGAACAACCACAATGCGGTTGTTTTTTTTTGACAACAATTCTTTCAATGGTTTGTTCGGGCTGCAGAAAGTCAGCAGTATGATTGTGTGTAGTGGTATGTTCACCTTTTCGGAGGGTAATTGTTTTTTCGGATGCTTTTTTCAGTGCTAAAGCAAAACGTTGGCGAGAATAAGGTTTTATCAGATAGTCCACTGCGTTCATTTCAAAAGTCCGTATGGCTTATTCATCAAAGGCAGTTGTGAAGATCACGATGGGCGGACTTTCAAGCATTTCAAGCAACTCAAAACCTGTCGGTTTGGGCATTCGAACATCAAGAAAAATAAGATCAGGTTTATGTTCCTGAATTGCTTTTAGTACGCTGAATCTATCATTTCAAATAGCGATAATTTCCACATTCGGATGGTCTTTCAAATAGGCAATATTCAGCTCGGCTATCGGCATTTCATCTTCAATAATGATGGCTTTGTTTTTATTTATGATTCTTTGTATTGTTCGTTTCTGAACTCAAAAATCTTATTTCTGCCATACACAAGTTTCAGACGCTCCTGGACATTGCTCAAGCCAGTTCCTGTCCCCTTTTCAGGTATGGCATCGAGATCAAAGTTGTTCTCAATTTCGACACAGAGAATTTCATCTATTACTGAGGCTTTTAATTGAATTATAACTGTTTCGCCGGTATTATATACACCGTGTTTCACAGCATTTTCTATAAGAGGTTGCAGCAGCATCAGTGGCAATGGTCATAAATCGGCTGCTTCATTTGTATCACAAACAAAATCAAGTCTGTTGCCAAAACAAAGCTTTTCAGTATCAAGATACAACCTGATATGATACAGTTTCTTGTCAAGTGTTGTCATGCTGCGTCCTTTCCTGCTCAGCGAATATCTAAGAAATTCAGAGAGTTTGATGATCATCTCTCCTGCTGCTGAAGAATTTGATATTGTCAGCGAATTCATGGAGTTCAGGCGGTTAAATAAAAAGTGCGGGTGCAGCTGGGATCTCAGTTCATTGAGATGATCTTCACGAACCAAAGACTTCAGTTCCATTTCACGTACCAGTTTTTCCTGAAGTGACTGGTAAAAGCTGATCGCATAATAAATTACAACAGAGCAGATATAAAACATCAGCAATAAAATAATTCTGTAAGATAGGATTTTTTCGGAATAATAGTTACACCATTAAATGTATTTCCACCTCTGTTTGATTCAGTTGATACAATTTGCTCGGTTCCACTGAAAACAAGTACCTCATCAATTACCTCATTGGAATTGCTTTGCTGGATATGTCTGATCTTGCGGGCTATTGTTACACTGAAAAAAACAATCATCAGTCCGGCAATTACAATCAGCAGAGGCCAGAAAGTGTGAGTAAAATTGTTCGGCTAAATAAAAAATTCAGGGAGAATAAAAAAGCCACCCACTGATAGGAGAATCAGCCCGAATAATCTGCTGATTTTTCCGAACAGATTGACAAATCCAAAGGCAGTCAGCAGCAGCTGTCATGAAAAGACAATTTTTTTGTTGCGTAATCAAGCATGCCCATGTTGTTATAGATAAGCAGTACACCGCCAGTGATGACGAGAAGTCTTAAAACCACACTCTTGAGTTTGCTGTTTTTTGTCGTGATGTTTATGAAAATGATTCATGATGATTTTGTTTTACGTTTGATGACGCAAAAATAAGGATGCCACAACTGGCAGAATGCACTAAAATTGGCAGACACACAGAAAAAAGCGTCAAATAACGCCTTCAACAAGCAATAGGCATTTCAGAACGGTATCAGTGAAGACGAGAGTTTCCAATAAGCTGGAGAAATTCGGCACGTGTCTCTTCTTTTCTGAAAGCACCCGTAAAATCGGATGTTGTAGTAACAGAATTTTGCTTCTGAATACCTCTCATCATCATACACAAATGATGAGCTTCAATTACAACCGCTACTCCCAAAGGTTTAATCGTGTTTTGAATACAGTCCTTTATCTGCGAAGTCAATCGTTCTTGTACCTGAAGCCTGCGTGCATAGGCATCAACCACACGTGGAATTTTACTGAGACCAACAATATAACCATTTGGAATATAGGCCACATGAGCCTTGCCAAAAAATGGCAGCATATGATGTTCACACATTGAATACAGCTCTATGTCTTTCACAATAACCATTTCGCGATATTCTTCAGCAAACATTGCAGACCTGAGAATTTGTTCAGGATCTGCGTTATACCCGTGAGTCAGAAACTGCAGGGCTTTGGCAACACGCTCAGGAGTTTTCAGCAATCCTTCTCGCTGAGGGTCTTCACCAATAAATTTCAATATCTGCTCATAATGAACTTTCATTTGCTCTATTGCGGCATCGTCATAATTGTCAATTTTGGTGTATCCATCAACCGAATGATCGATAAGATTCTGGTTTTTCATCATAGCTTATGAGTTTATTGTCCGTAATATTCTACAAAGTTATTTTCTGTTTCTTCAATTCTGACACAATGCAACACTGCCCCTTGGCCAACAAGATGCTTTTCAAGTTCTTTCCAGACAGCAATGGCAAGATTTTCGGTTGAGGGCATCACTCCTTCCATAAACGGCACTTCTACATTCATGTTCTTGTGATCAAGAGGCTCAATAATATGTGTCCTGATGATTGAACTCAACTCCTTCAGATTCATCAGAAATCCGGTCTCAGGATTGACCTCCCCCTTCAAAGTTACAAAAAGAGTATAATTATGGCCGTGCCAGTTGGGATTTGAACATTTACCAAATACCTGCAGGTTTTCCTCATCAGTAAAATTAAGCCTGAACAAGCGGTGAGCTGCATTAAACTGCTCTCGTCGGGTAATGAAAATCATGCTGTTTTTTTTCAAAAGTAGTAAAAAAACAAAAAACTTCTCCTGATGCTATTGGATATTATTCCTTTTCGTGACCATGAATTCTGTCATGATCTTCACAATGGGTGGTGCAACCACTGCCTTCTTCGTTCCTTCCGCAACTGCAGTTTTTTTCAAACTTTCCTCCTTTCAGCACAAACATCTTGACTGCTATTGCCGCAATTGCCACTCCGATAAAAATAACACTAGCCAGAAAAACCTTCCACATGTCAAATCATTTTTGCAAAAATAATAAAAAAATATTATTATCTTTGTTTGTTCTTATTCTAAATAAAAAATCATGAAAACAACAGAAATAAAAATCCTAAATCTGAGCTGCAAGGGATGTGTGAATACCATTATCAGAAATCTATCTGCCATTGAAGGGGTTGATTCAGTGTCTGTCGATCTTGAAACTGATATTTTTAGCATCATTCACGATGGATCGGTTGAGAGACAGGTATTTTCAACCAAACTCTTTTCTTTGGGATATCCTGAAGAGAATTCTGAGAATGCTTTTATTACCAAACTGAAGAGTAAAAAAAGTTGTCTTACAGGCAGGATTATGCCCGCAAATGACAGGAATACCTGATTTGGGCTTTCACAGTTCATTATTCTTAATATTGGCTTATTATTGGGCTGATCTTTCTTAAAAATTTCATAACATAATGTTAACTTCTAAGAAAATGTGCAGAAATAATTTTGCATTGTAAAACCAAAACAGTAAATTATGAAAAAAACAACTTTTAAATCAAAAATTTACAGCTCAAGTATTCTTATTTTATCTTTTGGGCTTGTATTTGCATCCTGTAAAAAGGAAGATGATCCGGAACCGGAACCGGATCCAATAAGCAATGAAATTATTGTTAGCAGCAACATTACCAGCAACACAACCTGGGAAACGGGAAAAACTTACATTCTTGCAGGTCGTATCACAGTTGTATCAGGAGTAACATTAACAATTCAGCCTGGTGTTATAATTAAAGGTCAGGCAGGAACAGGAACCAATGCGACAGCATTACTTATTGCAAGAGGCGGCAAACTGATGGCAGAAGGAACAGCCACATCTCCGATTATTTTTACATCTGTTGCTGATGAAATTGTACCTGGACAGATTGCAAGTCCCAATCTTGATCCAGAAATCAACGGATTGTGGGGTGGTTTGATTATTCTTGGCAATGCACCCATTTCTGCTTCAGCAGCATCTGTTCAGATTGAAGGTATTCCTGCTTCAGATCCCAATGGTTTGTATGGTGGGACAAAAGCTGATGACAATTCAGGTGTTATTAAATATGTATCAATCCGCCACGGTGGAGCCAACATTGGCGAGGGCAACGAAATCAACGGTCTTACACTTGGTGGAGTTGGCTCAGGTACAGTCATAGAAAACATAGAAATTATTGCCAATCAGGATGACGGAATAGAATGGTTTGGTGGCACAGTAAATGTCAAAAACGCATTGGTATGGAATGCCGGTGATGATGCAGTTGATGCAGATCAAGGATGGACAGGTACAATTGATAATGTTATAGTGATTAATTCTGGTGATGAGTGCTTTGAACTTGATGGCCCCGAAGGAGCTGCAGTTACAGCCAACTATTTGATTAAAAATGGAACTGTAAAGGCTGTTGATGTTGATGGACTGGTTGATAACGATCCGAATACAAATGTGGACATGAACAATATTTATTTTTTTGAACTGACACTGGGGCAGGATTTTGACGAATTGCCAACAGATTATACTACTGTTATTAGTGCTCTTCAGGCGACATTGCCAGAAGGAACGTCAATTTCTGACTTTTTCAAAGGAGGGTCAGATGCATTTGTCACAGCAATTGCTGCAGGAGCAAACACTGTCGGCGCAGATGCAAGTCAGTTCACAGGATGGTCATGGGCAGCGATTAAAGGAGAACTGACAGAATTCTAAACTCCATACAACTCCATTTAACTAAAAAGCTCGCAGGATTACCACTTGCGGGCTTTCACTTTAACCACAAAGAGAAATCAATATGAAAATGAGGGTTTTCAGATTTATTCCGCTTCTGTTTTTATTCATCGTGTCTGAAATGCTTTTTTCTCAGAACTGCACTGTGAGAGGGACAGTGTATGACGCAAAAACAGGAGAAGAAATGCCCGGTGTAACCGTTATGCTTGAGGGCACCACATACGGTACCATGAGTGATCTCGATGGGAAGTTCAGTTTTAATGCACCACCCGGAACATATACACTCAGGGTGTCATATATTTCGTACACTACAGTGCTTATCGAAAATGTTGTCCTGAAGCCTGAAGAAGTCTGTCTTTTTGAAAATATCAGTCTGAAAGAAGTTGCCATAGAGCTGACAACTGTTACAATTACTGCAGAGCAAACCAGAAACACTGAGACATCGTTGCAGACCATGAAAATGAAATCACCCAATATGCTGGACGGCATATCAGCCGTGCAATTTAAACGAACCGGTGATTCGGATGCTGCTTCATCAGTGAAAAGAGTTCCTGGAATTTCAATCAATGACGGGAAGTATGTTTATGTGAGGGGACTGGGCGACAGATATACCAAAACCATTCTGAACGGAGTGGATATTCCGGGTCTTGATCCTGACAGAAACACCATCCAGATGGATATTTTTCCGACAAACATTATTGATAATATTGTCATTCACAAGTCTTTCAGAGCAGAGTTACCAGCCGATTTCACAGGAGGAGTTGTTGATATTGAAACCAAGGATTTTCCCGAGCAAAAAACTGCTTCAGTTTCAGTAAGTGCCGGATACAATCCAATGTTTCATTTTCAGGCTGACTATCTTACAGCAGATGGTGGCAGCACTGATTTTCTGGGTTTTGATGACGGCAGTCGTGAAATTCCTGCAGAATCAAATATTCCTCAGTTCGCTCAGGTGGTTGGAAACCCGGATGGAGAGGAAGCTGAAGCATACAGAAATATTCTAACATCGTTCAACCCCAATCTGTCAGCCTATAAGAAAAACAGCCTGATGGATTTTGGATTTTCTATGAATTATGGAAATCAGGTAACCCTTCAAAAACATATTGTCGGATATAACTTCGCTTTTTCATATAAAAACGATACAGAATTTTATGAAGACGCTGTTTTGGCAAAATACGGTCTGAATGGTGATAGATCTGTGTTTGAAATGGACCAGAGAGAATATCAGAGAGGAAATTACGGTCTCAACAGTGTTTTTCTTAACGGGCTCGCAGGGTTTGCAATAAAAACTAAAACCTTCAGGCTGAAAATTAATCTCATGCATCTTCAAAACGGTGAATCATCTGCAGGTATTTTTGATTTTATCGGGTCAGATCTTGGGTCTAATTTTATAGCCATTCAACACAATATTGATTATAATCAAAGGTCACTTACCAATCTTTTTATTGAAGGAAAAATGATGCCTGAAAATTCAAAATGGCAATATGTTTGGAAAATTTCGCCTTCCTTTTCCAAAATATCAGATCCTGATATACGGTTTACCCGATATGAAATCAGAGATGATCAATTTATCATTGGCACTGAATCGGGGTTTCCTGAACGAATCTGGAGAAACCTGCAAGAATACAATATTACTGGTGTTGTTCATGTTACCAGGAATTATTCTTTGAGAAACAGAGATGCTAAACTTCTTTTTGGTGCTTCCCACACTTTCAAACAAAGAGATTTTAATATCCGGAATTTTGCCTTAAACATCCGTGATATTCCACTTACAGGAAATCCCGATGAGTTGTTTTATGAAGAAAACCTTTGGCCGTATAATGATAATCCCGGCAGAGGAACAACTTTTGAAACTCCATTTATTCCTAACAATCCCAATCAGTTTAGTGCGACTATCAATACCACAGGCACATACCTGTCAACAGAGATATCTCTTTTTGAAAGACTAAAAACCAATGCAGGAATAAGGATTGAATATTACTCTCAAAACTATACCGGTCAAGACCAACTTGGGATCAACGTTCTAGATAATGCCAATGTGCTCAGCGAAATCGGCTTTTTTCCTGCACTAAATCTGATTTACAACATTGCCGAAAAGCAGAATTTCAGGGCTTCATATTCCAAAACCATTGCCAGACCATCTTTTAAGGAACTTTCTTATGCTGAAATCTACGATCCAATATCCGGGACAACATTTATCGGAGGCATATTCAAAGATGCAGATGATATTGCCGGTATTGAATACTGGGATGGAAATCTAACAAGTTCTGACATTCACAATGCCGATGTGCGCTGGGAAATTTTCGGATCTTTTGAACAAACTCTTTCACTCAGTGGGTTTTACAAATATTTTATCAATCCTATCGAAATTGTTCAATATGCAACACAGTCTGGCGCAATCCAACCAAGAAATGTCGGAAACGGCAGTGTTCTCGGAATAGAAGTTGAATTCAGAAAAAACCTTTTTGTAAATGAAGAAACTTTAAGTAGGCTCAGCATTGCAGGAAACCTAACATTTACACAATCAGAAATTAAGCTCAGCAAAACAGAATTTGATTCCAGAACAGAAAATGCCCGACAGGGCGAAATTATTTCTGATACCAGAGATATGGCTGGTCAGTCCCCATATATAATTAATGGAGGAATACTATATCAGGCAGGAGAAAATAAAAATCTCAAGGGACTCGAAGTTGGATTGTTCTATAATGTGCAGGGTCAAACCCTGCTTTATGCAGGAATTGCAGACAGACCAGATATTTATACTGTTCCTTTTCATGGCTTGAATTTTAATTCTTCCATAAATCTGGGAAAGGAGAATAACATTCAGCTGGGGATAAAAATTGATAATCTTCTCAACAGTGCTGCTGAAATTGAATACAAATCATATATGGCAGAAGATCAGCTTTATAAAAGTCTCAAAAAAGGAAGAACATTTCAAATGAAATTCTCATATAAATTCCACTGATAAACAAAGTTTATCAAGCCAGAAGCCCTCACCTCTCATCTTCATATAATCATCAACCTGCTCCGGCAGGTTGATTGGTTTTATTACTTCCCTGATTCCAGAGTCTCGATTCTTTGCTGTTGTTCTTTGACCATCTGCATCAGCATTTCAATCTGTTGCTGTTGTTCTTTGATTGACTGAATCAACACAGGAACCATTTCGCCATACGCAATGGACTTCATTCCGTTAGCATCTGTATTTACAAATTCGGGAAACAGGAGCTCTACTTCTTGAGCTATAAGGCCGATGTGAGCACTGCTATTGCTTTCTTCTGTGATGTAGTCGTACCTTTTGGGAGTCAGTTGCAGAAGTTTTTCAAGTGCCGGCTCCATATCAATGATGTTTTTTTTCAGCCTCCTGTCGGATGAGTGAGTCCATCCTGAAGTTGTATATTGACCTGTTGTGGTGCCATTATAGACAACAAGCCTGTTTGACGGATTGGCAAGACCAATTCCCACATTATCACCTGCCACAACAAAAACTGTACGAAGTGGAGTGAGATAATCACACCTCAGAGCATATCCGGAGCCGTTTTGTGTAATGAGTACACTTCCGTCACTGGTTGAAGTAGAAACGTTGAGTGCCATACCATTGGAAGCAGTGTTTTCAATATTGAGGGTAGCGGCCGAGGATCCTGCGCCGGCAGACTGAAGATATAAGCGATGGTTGCCTGGATTGTCTATTCCAATCCCCACATTTCCGTTTTTAAATATTGTCATGGCGTTGCTTCTTGATGTTGTGGCTGTGCCGTTACCAACTGTAAACAATCTGTCGGTGGCTGCCCAATTGGTAGCTCCTGTTCCTGAAGCTGTATAAGTGGTAGCAAATCTTCCCACAACAACTTCTGTATAAGTGGGAGATGAATTCCCTTCTCCAACAGCTATTGAAAAATTTCCTGCAGCAACTGTTGAAAGCCCGAAGGCTGTGGCTCCTTCACCAGTGGCTGATGTTGAGCTGCCCCAGGCAGTGGATCTCATTCCTGTGGCACTTGTGTTCTGTCCCCAGGCCATTGAATTATGTCCTTTGGCTTTGACATTTTCACCTGTTGCGAATGAATAATTGCCGATACTGTCTTTATCCCATTGAGTGGAGGAAACTCTCCCCACCCTGAAGGCTGCTTTGTCAGGATACCACATCATGCGTGTTCCTCCACCGCTGGCAGGCGGATCACCAGGTGTTCCCTTATATATTCCCTGAAATAATACATTGCCTTCACCAATTCCGTTACCGTATGTATGAAGCAATCCCGTGGGGGCGTTGGTGCCGATTCCCACATTTCCGCCGGTAAAATATATGGACGGACTGTTGTCTATCCACTGGGACCCTGTCATGCTGTTCCAGTTCGTAATGTCTGTTGAAGTTATACCTGCTGCAGCACTGGCACTGAAAGAAGGATCAGTTTCAACAGCGCTGGCTGAATGCAGGGCATAAGGCACTGAAAGTAACTGGGTGGTTCCAAGGTCAGCATATCCGCTGCCGCTGTCTACCTCTGTCTTAATAAAATACTGATCACCAGACCAGTCAATTGATGCAAAAGTTCCCGAAATAACAGTGCCGGAGCCTATATTCAGAAAAATCAGACCGTAATCATTGGTTGTGACAGAGAATGTTTCCTGATAAACGACAGTGCCACCCGAATTTGTCTGATGGATGCTGATTCTGACTGTTACGGCTGTATTGACCAATGAAACGCCATTGTCATCCCTGAGGGCAGCCTGATATTTAAACGACTGGGGTGCCTGTGCAAAAAGCTGATAAGCTGAAAGAACAGCAATCAGCAGGCAAATGATTTTTTTCATAATGTATATATTTTCTGTTTGTGATTGTAAAAATAAACTAATTTTTTAAAACTTCACTTTCACCTGTGCTTTAATTTCAGATTTCAGACGACCCTGAATTTCATCAAGTCCCGATCCAATGGTTTGTTTGTTGCTGTAATATGTCTGTGCGTAGCGAAGCCACAGATCAACATTTCTTCCCAGGCTGTATTTGACCAGAATGTAAGCGCGACTGCCCTTGTAGTAATAAGCAGGAATTGAGTAGGCATATAACACATCATTTTCGTAAGCGTATATTCGTTCATCATACGTATCGGTATCAAAAAGAGCATACCTGATGGAAAGTGCCCATGGAGTTTCCTTTGGGCGCCAAGTCACATCCTGATAGATAAGATAGCCAGTATTTGTTTCTCCTTCCATAGCATAAGTGAGAAACTCAATTCTGTTTTTCAGTGTGACAGAAGGAGAAACTGCATACTGAGCATGAATACGGTAATTACTTTTTTCGGTGAGATAAATATTGGTGATTGCGCCGTCATCGCCATTGAGGTATTTAAATTTCTGGCGGTATCTGAAAGTTACAAATGCAGTTTTTGAATGATTGTAGGTGAGCTGAGCAAGCGCATCATGACCGTGAGAAGGTGCATCTACTCTGTATCGGAGCCAGGGAAAGCTGAAAATATCAAAATATCCGTTCAGTGTCCACTTTGGGATCAGTAAAACCTGAATACCTGCGTACAACCCCTTTTCATTGGCTGTTTTGCTTGATTCGCCAAATCCTGCAGCAAAAATTGACTGATAGTCTTTCTGATAATTTCTGTAGTTCAGACCCACAGAAACTGTCCGCGAAGGAGCAACAAGCAGGCTCTGAGTAAAGGCAATACCTCCGTTGTCACTTCTGGCAATTTCTCCAAACATGTTGATATTGCGTCGCACGAAGTTATAATCTGCTGAAGCAACCCAAAGATTCTGGCCATTGAATTCAAACTGACTATATGGCTGAAGATCCCTGCCGAGGGGATATTCGTATGAAAGAGCATACCCTGTAGCTCCTATCTGAAAACGGGATGCCATATATTCAATTCTGCCTCCGTAAAGCTGTTCATCCAGCACATTCTTTTTTGCAATTTCTCCGGGTGTGCGGTGATAGCCTGTTGCATTGAGTGAAGTAAAATAAAACTCTTCACTGTCCAGAGTATCTGAGGTGCTTTCAAGGCTGGCATCTCTTTTTTTCTTTGAATAAAACCCGTACACCTCAAAATCGCCAAGCTGAAAAGAAGCAGCTCCGCCCCTGAGAAAGTTGTTTTCCTCAACAGAAGTGTAGGGCATAATCCCTCTTCCGTTTTTTTTCATGGTTGCCACATCAGAAGATTTTCCGAATCCAAGACCGGTCCACAACCCAAGACCCTGTCCGAAGTACAGGTTATAATCTCCCACAGCCAGTGTTTTAAATATGCTGATATCACGCATCCAGAAGTGGGCCGAATAAAAGTCAAAACCCTGAGGCTGGGTTCCCTGAAAAAAATGTTCACCGGGATCTTTCTCTGCTGTGGCTCCCACACTCAGGCTGTTGAAATAGGTGAACCTGTAACGTGAATAAATTTTTGCAGGGTCACCAAGATATCGTGCATTGGGATTTTCAGCAAGTTCTTCTTCTGTAACCTCTGAATATCCTTCCTGTTCCTGCAAAATCCTTGCATATCTGATAAACATCTGATGCTTTCCGCTTGCAAATATATCATTGAAGGTGACATTTCTTTTTTTAAAATCTGTTGTTACTTCCACATAGGGAAGGATATTCTCAATGGTTTGCTGATCAAACCCTTCTACTGTCTGTAACTCAAATATGGTAACAAGATTTCCGTTCTTTTTGATATGATTTAACAGATTGTTGATCTGAATATCATTTAGAAACGGCAGCATCTTCAGCTCTTCTGCAGTAGTTTTGTTGAGATTGATTGGATTATTTTTAAACCTTTCAAGAATTTCAATGAATTCGGTGAAGTCAACATCGCTTTCAGTAGTCTCTGTAATATTTTCCATGGTCTCTTCGATTGTCCCTGAAGATTGTTGTTCTTCATCAACCTGGGCAGACACAGTCATTTGAAACAGCAGAAAAAATCCCAACAGTAGAGGGCATACTACTATACCAATTCTTTTTTTCATTATTCAGCTTTGTTAAACTTGTAAATAATCCCTGTAGAAGGGCTAAAGCCAAGTACCTGATGGTAACTTCCGGCAAGATCAAGATGAAAGTTGCTAAAATTGAGACCGAAGCCAAAGGCCAATTTTGTTGGATTGGATGCTGCGCCGGCTCTGATACTGAGAAAATCCATAATCACATAGTCAATACCAATTTTAACTGACGGTTTTGTATCCATTGCTTTTTCGGCTTCTGCTGAAATTCTTGTTTGAGCTGAAGCAATGAAAGTACATCCTGCATTGATAACGGTTGTCATACGTTCGTCATTATAATCAGCAAGTTTAGCCATCACAGGATTAAAAATATGGGACCCGATGAGCCACCGATCGCTAAGCTTGTACATGGCACCCAGTTCAAAGGTAATGGCTCCGGTACTTCCGTAAAGATCGCCCAGCTTCAGATGAAAATAGTCCAATTGTATCCCTCCGCTGAGTTTTTCACTAAATTTCATTCCATAGCCCACCCCCAGCTTGGTTTGATTGAGCAGAGAATATCCAAACTGTGACAGGTTCAGAGAAAAAGCACTGTTCTTTGCAACAGGCATAGCGAATCCGGCATATCTTGTTGCCATTTCCTTTAGGAGAAATTCGTTGTTATAACCCACGCCAACAGTTGCAACCTCAATATCAGCAAGCCCGGCCTGATTGTTCAGTGCTGACCAGAAATCATTCCCGGCAACATATGTACCTCCCATTCCGGCACTTACAGCACCGAAGCTTTCTGTCTGTGAATTGGCTGTCGAAGCAAAAAGAAGCACACCCAGTGCAATAATCAGAACTTTTTTCATAAGCATTGATAATAATTATACCCAAAATTTAAATTTTCCTTGTGCCAGTTCTACATTCGCGGTGATAACTTTTTTCTTAAGGACGGATTTGAAAGTAAGCATTTTTTCTTCATGTTTTTTCTCTGAAGAAGCAAATTGTTTCACTTCTTCAGGAGTACGGAGTGTTGACAAGACATGCATTTCAAAAGGGACCTCATTTTTATCAAGAAATCTGGTAACC
Source organism: uncultured Bacteroidales bacterium (assembly GCA_964428185.1). GTDB lineage: Bacteria > Bacteroidota > Bacteroidia > Bacteroidales > DTU049 > CAYMAZ01. The sequence continues at coordinate 24,072 of CAYRXH010000003.1, read as the reverse complement.
GCTTCAAGAACTTTATAATCAGATTTACTGTCCATAATAATATTTACAATAGGACTCATAATGAGTTTTGTTTTTTTACAAAAATAGTGAATTTTCGCCTTTTTGCAATAAGTTCAGTGAAAATTTGTAATTTTGGAACTTAATTTTTTGAAAATGAGTGATCAAAATACAATCGTAAAAGTATCTGACCGCAACTTCAAACACTATATCACCCATGACGAGATTCAGAATTCTCTGCAATTGATTGCTCAGCAGATCAATGTTGAATACAATGACAAAAAACCATTATTCCTTATTATACTCAATGGGGCTTTTATGTTTGCATCTGATCTGCTAAAAAAAATCAATATAGAATCTGAGATTGGGTTTTTAAGAGTTTCCTCATACCATGGGATGAACTCCACCGAAAAGATCAGTGAGGTTCTGGGGATAGAAGAAAACCTGAGCAACAGACATGTCATTCTTGTTGAAGACATAATAGATACAGGGATTACCATGGAACACATCTTAAATGTTGTTCAGAACAGGGGAGCAGCATCTGTGAAAATAGCAACCTTATTGTTCAAAAAAGGGAAATTTCAGAAGACTTATCCTGTTGATTATATCGGATTTTCCATTCCCAACGATTTTGTTGTGGGCTATGGACTCGACTATAATGGATTCGGGAGAAATCTGAAAGATATATATTCAGTTATTGAAGAGTAAAAGGAAAAGCGACATGATAAATATTGCATTATTCGGAGCGCCCGGAGCGGGCAAAGGAACGCAGTCCAAACTGCTGCTTGAAAAATATAAACTCACTTATATTTCGACAGGTGATATGCTGAGAGAAGAAATCAAGCAACAAACCAAGCTAGGGCTTATTGCAAAGGAAGCCATTGATCAGGGGAAGCTGGTGTCGGATGAGATCATCGTTCAGATCATCGAAGAAAAAATTAAAATGAGTACTGATACAAACGGTTTTCTTTTTGATGGTTTTCCCAGAACTGTGGTTCAGGCATATATCCTTGAGGGTTTATTGCTGAAAATGGGGATGAGTCTGACTTGTATGATCAGCCTTGATGTTCCTCGGGAAGAACTGATTTCAAGAATGGTTGCCCGAGCCGAGAAGGAAAACCGATCGGACGACAGAAGCATGGAAATCATTAACCACAGACTTGATGAGTATGAAAACAAAACCGTCCCTGTGGCAGATTTTTATAAAGCTCAGAATAAATTTTTCAGTGTTGACGGCACCGGAACAGTGGATGAAATCTTTTCAGGTGTTGATGCTATAATTGAAAAGCAACTTGAAAATATCTGGCTGAACATTATTCTTGTAGGTCCTCCGGGAGCAGGTAAGGGAACACAGGCAAAAAAACTGGCAAAGGAATTCAATCTTGTCTATGTGTCAACAGGTGAAATGATTAGGAATGAAATTGCCAATGGTACTGAAATGGGTTGTCTAGCCCAACCATTCCTCGAAAAAGGAGATCCTGTGCCCGACGAAATTGCCATCAAACTGATCGAAAGGAAAATCAAGGAATCACATAGCGCCAAAGGATTTATTTTTAAAGGGTTTCCCGGAACATTGGTACAGGCATATATCCTCGAAGGGCTGCTTCAGAAAATGGGATCAAGGGTTTCCTGTGTTTATGAAATAAAATCTCCCACATTGCAATCCATAAAACGTCTGACTGCCAGGGCAAAAACAGACACAGCAAGAGTGTATGATATGGATATGGATATTATCATTCACAGACTTGAGGTGTATGAGAAATTTACCAAACCGGTGCTCGATTTTTATGAAAAACGGAACATGCTCCAGGCATTTGATGGTGTGGGAGATGAAGATGAAATCTTTTCCAATATTTCAAAGGTCATACAGAAAGCATTTAAAAATATCAGATAAGCATGTTCAATATGATCCTTTTCGGGCCTCCCGGTTCGGGAAAAGGGACACAGTCAAAACTCGTGGCCGATACATTCGGATTTCTCCACCTATCAACAGGTGAATTGTTCAGACAGGAAATTGCCAACCAAACTGCCATGGGGGATCTGGTAAGAAAATTCATTGACAGGGGGCTGCTGATCCCTGATAATATTGTGATGCGTGAACTGTACCGTTATGCCCTTGCACATCAGGATGCACCAGGAATTGTTTTTGACGGCTTTCCCAGAAATCCTGATCAGGCTGCTACTCTCGACAAGGTCTTTCATAAAAAAGAACTTCGCATTGCTCTGGTTGTTTCTATGATTGTCCCTGAAGATGTTTTGATACAACGTGTCCTTGAAAGGGGAAAAGATTCCGGTAGAACAGATGACAATCTTGAAGTCATGGAAAAAAGACTTGAAGTGTATCGAGCCCTGACACATCCGGTGATTAATTATTACAAAAAAAGCCACAGACTGATTGAAGTTGAAGGCAACAGACCTGTCAATTCTGTGGCCTCTGATATTCGGAACATTGTTGAAACAGTCAGAGGTGATAAAAATTCTTGAGAGCAGAAGTATGTCAAACGAAAATTTTGTTGACCATGTGAGTATTTTATGTCGTTCGGGCAGTGGTGGTGCAGGTTCTGTGCATTTCTACAGGGCCAAATATATTCCCAAGGGCGGTCCTGATGGGGGAAACGGCGGTAAAGGTGGAGATATCATTGTCCGGGGCAACAGCCAGTTGTGGACATTACTTCACCTAAGATACACTCGTCATGTGTATGCCGAAGACGGACAGGGTGGCATGGGCAACAAAAAAACAGGTGCCGACGGGAAAAATGTGATCATTGAGGTTCCGCTGGGAACAGTTGTAAAAAACTCTGAAACAGGGGAGTTTCTTCTTGAAATTCTTGAACATGGAGAAGAGAAAATTCTTTTTGCCGGAGGGCGCGGAGGCATGGGAAATGAGTTCTTTAAGAGCTCTACTCTACAAACTCCCAGGTTTGCTCAGCCCGGTGAAGAAGGCATTGAAATGGGAGTTCTCTTTGAACTGAAAATTCTTGCCGATGTTGGACTGGTGGGCTTTCCCAACGCGGGGAAATCAACCCTGCTTTCAGTCATCTCTGCCGCAAAGCCAAAAATTGCTGATTATCCATTTACAACTCTCACACCAAATCTCGGAATGGTGCAATACAGAGATTTTAAATCCTTTGTAATGGCTGATATTCCCGGAATTATTGAAGGAGCACACAAGGGTAAAGGACTGGGATTGAGGTTTCTAAGACACATTGAACGAAATTCTCTGCTATTGTATATGGTCCCTGTTGATTCAGAAAACATTATCAAAGAATTCAAAATTCTTCAGAACGAATTGAAAATGTATAATCCTGAACTTGCAGATAAGGATTTTTTACTTGCAATTACCAAATGCGACCTCACTCATGAGGAGGAACTGACAAAACTAAGAAAGAAACTGGAAAAATACCATCCCTTGTTCATTTCCTCACATACAGGTGCCGGCATCTCGGAACTGAAAGACAAACTCTGGTCTGTCCTTAACCGTTTCACTATATGATCATTCTCAGTTTCATTGATACACTGGAAATGCTTGACAGAAAGTTGCTTCTGGCAATAAATGGAATGTACAGCAACTTCTGGGATGTGGTGATGTATGGAGTGAGCAACAAGTATATCTGGATACCACTGTATCTGTTGCTTTTGTATTATGTGTGGAAAATTTACGGCAAAAAATCATTGTGGGTTGTTGCTCTTTTTCTGCTTGCTGTCATTTCGGCCGATCTTGTGTCTGTACATCTGTTTAAAAATGTGTTTTTGAGATACCGTCCTTGTCATAATCTTGAAATAAGAGATCTCCTGCATCTTGTAAATGAAAAATGTGGAGGAAAATACGGATTTGTTTCTTCCCATGCTACAAACACTGCTGCTGTTGCAACCTCAGGAATTCTGGTTTTTTTCAGAAAGATAAGTTGGCTGGTGCCCATATTGGTCATTTATACCCTACTGAATTGTTATTCAAGAGTATATCTGGGTGTTCATTATCCATCTGATGTGTTGGCAGGATGTGTCATCGGCATAGGGATTGGGGTGTTCTGGTGGCTTCTGATGAAAAAGAAGATTTGCCTGAGAATTTAAGTCGGTGTAATTGCCTGTATATTTATATTTGTGCGCATTTTTGTCTCATAAGCGAATGAAACTCTATCCGCCAAATAAAATTAAAAGAAAATTCTTTTCTTTTATGAATATCAGATACTTCTAAATACTTACCGGTATCAAAAAAACGAAAACTCAAATTTTTTAAACACACAATGACTTCATAGCCCACAAAAAAATGCTCCATTTTGTAATATCCAAGACAAAATGTTGGAATAATTTTTAATTTATTCTGGCACTTGATTTTGGAAAATGCAGAATGTTGACTAAAAAAACTACATATAAGCTGTTGGATATTGCTAATTCATCGGTGTTTTTCTTTCTTTTGGAAGAAAAATCCATAAAAAATGTTTCTGATGAACAAAATTCCATAAAAAAAGTGATTAAACTTAAAAAAATATGGGGAATTACAAAGCCGATATATGCCTGATTAAATAAGGGAGTGGGTGTTAATTGCTGAATTTGTCCATTTTGCACACTAAAGATATGAAATTTCATATCATCATACAGCATTCCCAAATTGCAGTTTGTATCTGCCAGCCTTATGGTGTCACGCAACATCATTCTGATTCCTGCCCCTTTTTGAAAATATTCAAGGGATTGATCCCGATGTTATTATATGCTCTTCCTATTTCATCCAACAGAATCAGTGCTTCTGCCATTCTCAGAATCGAGAAATCATTCTGTATGGCTTTTTCATAATCACCTTTTAAGCTGTATTCGTCTGAGGGTCTGAATAATTTTGTAAAAACAGAAATAGGTTTGTCTGATTTCCGGTTCTGATTCTGATTTTGAGATTCCTGTGTTCCGATGATTATTTTCATCAGAAGATATAAAAAACTGTTGGAAAAGTTATTTTCTGCATACGTATTAATAATTAACATAAATTCAAAATCTGTTAATTTTTCACATAGCTGTTACCAGCTGAACTGTGGTACGTGATCTTTGTTCAAGAAATATTTTTTTGCCCTGAGTAAGTCTGCTAATTATGTGTTCATCATAGTTTCTGATAGTAATAAGTTGGAGTTCAGGGTTATATCTAACGAAGTAATTTTCCTGCAGTAGTTTTAATAATTCTGTCATTTTAAATTTGTTGAAGTCTGCACAGAACGAGAAACTGATGGCACTGTTCTGCATCACATTCATTCTGATTCGAGATTGTGCCAGCTGGTTTATGATTTCACTCAGATTGTGTTCATTGATAAAAGCAAAATCTTTGGGTGAAACAGACACGAGCACCTGGTTCTGTTTAACAATAAAACACGGAATATTAGTATCATCTGCTGAATTTTCATCAATGAGGCTTCCGGGAAGTTCGGGGTTGATAAAAGACTTAATATACAGTGGAATGTTTTTGTTTTGAAGAGGTTTAATTGTTTTGGGGTGAATAATTGACTGTCCGTAATAGGCCAGTTCCACAGCTTCGTGATAGGAAAGATGGGGAATAAGTGTAACATCATCAAATGCCTTGGGGTCGGCATTAAAAAGTCCGGCCACATCCTTCCAGATTGTCACGTCGTGAGCCTCAAGAGCATAGGCAAACACTGATGCCGAAAAATCGCTGCCCTCTCTTCCGAGCGTGATCATCTGTCCTGATGAGGACCGTGCAACAAATCCCTGAGTAATAACAACTGCTGATTGTGATGATTGCAGTTTGGGTAACAAGTGTTTTCTGATGGTGTCGGTTGTTTTTTGCCAATGTATTCTACCTTCTCTCCATAAATCATCTGCAAAAATTAACTCACAGGCCTGAACAGCAGACACATTCTTCAGATTTTCTGTTGCATAATTTACGAGGATGCATGAAGAAAGAAGCTCTCCAAAAGGAATAAGTGAGTCATAGGTTCGATCAAAAAGATCAGGAGCTACAGGGGGAGCAGAAAGAAACACGTCGATCTCGTTAAAAAGTGTCTCAGTTTCGGACCAGACTTTGTGGTTTTTGTCGAATAGTTGCTGTATGATATCCGTATGAAAAGATTTAATTTTTTGCAGGGCTGCAGTGGTGTTTTCACCTGAAAACCAGTGTTTGTGAAGATCCTCAAATGCATTAGTCATCTTTCCCATTGCCGAAACCACGAGCAACACTGACGCCCCCTTTCTTTGTTCCTGAATAATTCTTACGGCATTTCTGATTGCGTCAGCATCTTTAACAGAAGCACCTCCAAATTTAAAAACCCGTATCATCGAATATCTGATTTGATGCAAAAATATAAAAAAACCGCAGCTTTTACTGCGGCTTTTGTTGTCCGACTAGGGGTCGAACCTAGACTCTTCTGATTCAGAGTCAGACGTGTTGCCAGTTACACCATCGGACATTGTGTGTGCAAAAGTATTAATTTTTTTTATCTAATCACAAAAAAATCAAAAAAAAATTGCTCCGGAAAAATAGAAACCACCGTCTGTTTTATCTCTTCTGTTGCATTTTTGCCCAGGGATCTTTCAGCATCACAATTCTGTTGAATACAGGTCTTTCATTTGTATGATCCTTATCAGTACAAAAATAGCCCACTCTTTCAAACTGACAGGTAAACGTACCTTTTGCCGCTTCAAGCAATGCAGGTTCGCAAAAAGCAGTTTTTGTGATCAGGGATTCAGGACTCAGATACTTGATAAAATCTTCACCTTCTTCAACATCTTCAGGGTTTTCCTGAGAGAACAAACGATCATACAATCTGACTTCTGCATGTTTGGCATGTTTGATGGAAACCCAGTGCAGAGTGCCTTTGACTTTTCTGCCGTCAGGGCTGTTGCCGCCCCTGCTTGCAGGATCATAGGTGCAGTGAACCTCTGTAATATTTCCATCAGAATCTTTAATTACATCGGTGCATTTAATAAAATAGGCATATCTTAGACGCACTTCCTGTCCTGGTGCAAGTCTGAAGTATTTTGGCGGAGGCACTTCAGCAAAATCTTCCTGCTCGATGTACAGTTCCCTGCTAAAGGGGACTTTTCTGCTGCCATGATCAGGAAACTCCGGATTATTGATTGCCTCAAGCTCCTCTTCCTGTCCTTCAGGATAATTTGTTATAACAAGTTTTATGGGATTGATGACTACCATATATCTATTGGCAGTTTTGTTCAGCTCTTCACGAAGACAAAACTCAAGCAGAGACAGATCAATGGTGTTGTCTCTTTTTGCAACGCCCACCTTTTCAGCAAAAGTGCGAATTGATGAAGGAGTATAGCCTCTTCGTCTGAGTCCGCAGATTGTCGGCATTCTTGGGTCATCCCAGCCAGATACGAGGCCATCCTGAACAAGCCGGAGGAGTTTTCTTTTACTCATCACGGTATAGGTAAGATTGAGGCGGGCAAATTCTATCTGACGAGGTGCATATATTTCCAGAGTTTCAATAAACCAGTTGTATAACGGGCGATGCACTTCAAACTCCAGAGTGCAGATCGAATGTGTTATTCCTTCAAGAGAATCGCTTTGACCGTGGGCATAATCATAAGTTGGGTAAATACACCAGTCTGTGCCGGTTCTGTGATGAGCAGTATAGTTGATTCTGTATAACACAGGATCTCTCATCAGCATATTGGGATGAGCCATATCAATTTTTGCTCTAAGAGTACATTCTCCTTCTTTGTATTCACCGTGCTTCATCTTTTCAAACAACTGCAGATTTTCTTCAACAGAAGTATTTCTGTAGGGACTGTTTTGACCAGCAGAAGTAACTGTTCCGCGGGTTTTACTCACATCTTCAGCAGATAAAAAACAAACATAGGCTTTGTCCTTTTTAATAAGTTCCACAGCCCAGTCATACAATTGCTGAAAATAATCCGAAGCATAATACAACCGTTCTTCCCAGTCAAAGCCAAGCCATCTCACATCTTCCATGATCCCTTCCACATAGGTGGTGTCTTCCTTTTCAGGATTGGTGTCGTCAAAACGGAGATTGGTTAATCCGCCATATTTTTTTCCAAGTCCGAAGTTCAGACAGATTGATTTGGCATGCCCGATATGCAAAAACCCGTTGGGTTCAGGCGGAAAACGGGTGTGTACTTTGTTGTAGCGCCCTGTTGCCAGGTCTTCGTCTATCAGTTGCTCAATAAAGTTCTTTACTGGCTTGTTTTCTTCAGGATCATTTGTGTTCATATTGAAAGAAATCTGTTGTTTATCAGGGTGCAAATTTACGTTGTTTTTTTTCAACTTTTTTATTCAGGACAAACGGGCTTTTCTTAAAAATCTTACCTTTGCAGCAAACATCAATATTATTATGATCTCTCTTGAAGGAATGAAGTTTTATGCTTTTCACGGATGTTCTGAAGAAGAAAAAAAAGTTGGTATTCATTTTCTGGTTGATGTTCACATTGTTTGTGATGTATCGGTTCCTGCAGAATCAGACGACATCAGGGATGCTCTGAACTATCAGACAGTCTATGATATTGTTGCCGGAGAAATGAAAAAAACATCAAATCTGATAGAGAACGTGGGCTTGAGGATCAAACAATCAATTATTGAAAAGTTTCCCCAAGCAGAGGATGTTACGGTTAGGATTTCCAAAATGAATCCTCCCCTGGGGGGTGAAATGCAGAAAGTGTCAGTGCTGATATAATTACAGTTTTATTTACTGTTTTTTATTGTTGTTTACAGATTTTTCTCATTTTCAGAGTTTTGTAAGAAATATTATTATATTTCTTCTAAAAATCCATTGTTATGAAGAAACTGTTCTTGTTTGGCTGGCTAGTATTGATTTTTGATTTTGTACATTCACAGCAGGCTGTAGTTCCCTGCGGCGGAAATGCATCAGGAACTGGGGGTTCAGTGAGTTTTTCTGTTGGACAGGTTGCTTGTCAGGCCAACAGTGGATCAAACGGATCTGAAATACAGGGGGTTCAGCAGCACTGGGAAATTTCTGTTGTTACTGAAGTGGAAGAAGCTAACTGCATTCTATTATCTGTTTCTGTCTATCCAAATCCTGCTGTTGACTTCCTTACGTTGTCCATAGAAAATATTCAGGCAAATAATCTCTTTTTTTTCAAGTTTTTGATGCAAAGGGAATGTTGATACAACTAAAAAAAATTATCGCCACATACACTATAGTTTCATTGAGTTCACTTGCGTCAGGGACATATTTCCTGAATGTTATTGCTGACAAAAAAACATCAAGACTTTCAAAATTGTATAACAGTACTAGTTATGAAAAACACAATGATTTTTTTGCAATAGGAATAATCGGAAGAATTCTGCTTGCTCAGGTCCCCCAGAAAATGAGCTACCAGGCAGTGATCAGAGACACCAACGATCAGCTTGCGGTTTTTCAAATCATAGGAATGAAGCTCAGCATTTTGCTGAATTCCCCTTCGGGAACAGCTGTGTATGTGGTAACACATACTGGGAACACCAATGAAAACGGCCTATTTGCCCTTGAAATTGGCGGTGGATCGGTGGTCAGTGGTTTTTTTTCGGCAATCAGCTGGTGAAGTGGTACATATTATCTGAAAACAGAAACGGATTTGAACGGGGATTCTAACTATACCATTACATCAACGACCCAGCTTCTCAGTGTTCCTTATGCACTGTATTCAGCCAGTTCCGCATCAACTGTTAATGCGGGAACAGGATTGGAAGTAGTTGGAAATACCATGAGTGCACCAACACAACAGCCATGTGGAATGCAAATTATATTCAGAATATACCCATTGGGTCTGTCAACCCCAATTTAAATGATGTATTATTATTCAACGAATCTGCATGGGCTCCGGGGCAGGTTTCCGGAGGTTCAGGTACAACCATCAACTGTGGTACCAGTTTTAACTCCAACTATACAGTTCGGGGTATCGGCAGCAGCGGATGGGAGTGTACAGATGCAGTTGTTATTACAAGTTCCGGGTACGTGGGTGTTGGTACAACATCACCATCTTCATCTTTTGATCTGACTGTTGGCACTGGTGGACTTCTTGTTGAAGGCTCTACTACTACCTCTAATATTTATGGTAATTTGATAATTGGCAGTACTTTCAGCACAAGTTACGAATTGCAGGTAGATGGCCATGGTTACTTTACAGATGGTATCAGAATCGGATCAACGACGTCTCAGCTATCAAACGGCCTTTATGCATACGGGGACATAAAAACCAATATAAAGTTTGTGCAGGGAAGCAGCACCACAGGAACCGGAACAGTGATGATAAGAACATCAGCAGGAGATCTCAAACCACAGTCGTCAACTATTAAGGTTAAGGAAAATGTAAAGCCTTTGGTAGTAGACAAGGAGAAGATGTTTATGCTGCGTCCGGTCAGCTATAATCTGAAACCAGCTCTTGGTGGCGGAAGTGAGGTTGGTCTTATTGCTGAAGAAGTGGAGTTGATCTTGACCGAACTGGTGATTTATGGTCCTGCCCGTCAATGGTTCGGAGAAACAGGAACTGTCGCTGTTGATGAAAATGGAGAGGAAATTCTCAATTGGGATGTAATGGAACCATATTCCATTTCATACGACAGACTTGCAATTTATCTTTTGGATATCATCATAGAGCAGGAAGAAAGAATTAATGAACTTGAGCGCAAGGTTGATGAATTAAGTAAATAGATTGCAATATCCGAATGAAGTTTAAAAAGCAAAATAATGCTCAGGACGATTATTGAGGGAAAACTGCATGAATTTATTACGGGGCCAAAGAAAATCTGCTAAATTGATGATCGGAAAAAATTTTTTTTCTTTTTCGAAAAAAGTATTATATTTGCAGACTGAAAAATAAAAATATTCCTCCTTAGCTCAGTTGGTTAGAGCATCTGACTGTTAATCAGAGGGTCGCTAGTTCAAGTCTAGCAGGGGGAGCTTAAACAGAGTGAGAGTGAGAGTGAGAGCGAGAGCGAACACACTCACTCTGTTTATTCTTTTTCACACTCTCTATAAGTAAGCTTGTGGAACCGGTGTGGCCAGCAACAGATGCAGAAGTCAATTCATTCGGCCAAAGAGATTGGATACAAACAACTCTAAACTGAAAGTCTTCCTCATTATGTCAGAGCCGTGAGTATAAATAAAAAGCAGGGCTTCACATTTCTGGATGCGCCCATGGGCAATTCAGGACATAAAGTATGTACTGTCTGGATGTTAAAATGGTTAGAATTTTAATTTACTGATGGCTTAATATCTGTTGTTCAATCACCTTGGGAAATTTTTGATATTCAAGTAGATGTATTCTCTCTGCTAATATTTTGGGAGTATCATCATTAAAAACAGGACATTTATATTGAGCAATTATTGTTCCTTGATCGTAAAATTCATTCACATAATGAATTGTGATTCCTGATTCTTTTTCACCTGCAGCAATCACTGCTTCATGAACTCTCATTCCGTACATTCCTTTCCCACCATAAGCAGGAAGCAAAGCAGGATGAATATTAATAATCCTGTTTTTATATCTGCTGATAAGATTTCCGGGCACAAGTTTTAAAAAGCCCGCCAGAATAATCCATTCAATTTTGTATTCCCTGAGAATATCATCAAGTATTTGATAATCTTCCTTCGTTTTAAACAGATTGATGTAACAGTCTGTATCAAGATTTGATGCTCGTTCAATCACACCCGCAAAGGGGTTATTGGTGATGACTACAGCCACTTCTATTTCCTTCGAATCCTGAAAATATCGGATAAGATTTTCACAATTGCTGCCTGATCCTGAGGCAAATACTGCTAATTTGTGCATGAATCAATTTTTTATCAAAAAAACAACCATTTTTGCACATTGCCAAATATTTCTGCTGCTCACCTCAATGGGTAAAATCCGTCGAGTTTTTGTAACTTTGTCATAAAATAGTACATCATGTCAGTATTAATGGAGTTTGCCATGTTTCCCACCAGCAAAGGAGGAAGTGGCTCAAGTCTTTATGTAAGCAGAATCATAGAAATGATCCGCAACAGCGGCTATGACTATCAGCTTACTCCCATGGGCACCATTGTTGAAACATTAACCATCAGGGCAGCACTGGATCTTGTGGAAAAAGCCTATACACTTTTAGAGCCTGACTGTGACAGGGTCTATTCGACGATAAAATTTGACATTCGCAAGGGGCGCATCAATGCAATGAAACAAAAAATCAAATCTGTTGAAGAAAAAATTGGCACAGTGAATAAATAAAAAAAACCACATATAATGAGTCATTTAAAAGAAGGTCAGAAAGCACCGGATTTTCTCATCGGAGGAAAAACACTTAAGGATTATGCCGGGAAAAAAGTAGTTCTGTATTTTTATCCAAAAGACAACACATCCGGTTGCACAGCTCAGGCATGTAACCTGAGAGACAATTTCAGCAAATTGAAAAAGCAAGGTTTTGAAGTGATCGGTGTCAGTCCTGACAGTGAAAATTCACATAACAGCTTTAGGGCAAAGCACGAGCTACCTTTTGAACTGATTGCCGACACAGAAAAACAGTTGCTGAAAGCTTATGGTGCCTGGGGAGAGAAAAAAATGTACGGTAAAAGCTACGAAGGAGTTTTACGCACAACATTTATCATTGATGAAAAGGGTTTTATTCTCAAAATTCTACGCAAAGTGGACACAAAAAATCATACAGAACAAATTCTGAAAGAACTGAATATGATATGAATTTTCAGTCGTTACAGTGAATTTCAATAATTACATGAAATAAAAAGCACAAGGTAGTTGAATTCATCCCTGTGCTTTGTGTTTTTTGCAAAAACTCTGAAACTTGCTTCTCTGCTTATTGGATCGTTAAAGGTTCAATCAGTGACTTTTCTGCAGAAATTACATGAATAATGTAATTTCCTGCCGGAATATTGACTACAAATGAGATTTTTTGCCCGTCTGTGTATGCGTCTCTGCGTGTTTCTGCGACAAGCTGACCATAAATATTCAATATCTTTACAGTTACATCTTTTCCAGAAAATCCTGATAGTTCAATATAAAATTCACCTGCTGAGGGATTAGGATACACGTTCAGAGAGCACTGCTGAAATTCATTAACTGAGGTACAGTTGATAACCTGTACATTTTTCTGGTCGTTAATAGTGCACCCACCTTCAACGTATGTATAGGTAATTGTGTGCATGCCAACTCCTGCAACAGATGGATAAAACTGATTACCGGTGACACCTGAGCCACTGAATGTCCCTCCAGAAGGTGTTCCTGTCATTGTTACAGGTGCATCAGTATTGCAATATTGTGTGTTCAGTCCTGACAGAGTTACTGTAGGAGGAGAAGTAACAGTCACCTGAACAGTATTGCTGAATTCTTCACAGATTCCGGAGATGGCTTTTCTTCTATACCATGTTGTTTGGGAAATCAGATTGGGATTATAAGTAAGTCCGGTTTGTCCGGGAATGTTTAAAAATCCTGAGGTTGAACTTGTAATACTGTATTGCCACTGATAGGTGAGAATTCCGGGAACGCCACCTATTGCAGGAGCTGCAGATGTGATTTCAGGAACATCTCCGTACATGCAGAAATCAGGGTCATCAAGCAAGATGGTTCCTGCTGCAAGCTGTGTATAGGATGGATTGACGAGGTCGCCCCGATAGGTTCCTGCATTGGCAACAATGCCTCCTACAACTCCTGCTCCGCCAGCACCTGCATTCACATTGACATTTGGTGCAATATTGTCGTTATAGCAAGGGTTGGAAAAAATTTTGATTCGACCACCACTTCCACTGCCTCCTCCGCGAGCATTATCAAAACAGGGACCTGTATTTGATGTGGGTGTTCCTGCCGTTCCTCCATCGCCTCCTTTGGCCTGCAAGGTTCCTGTTACAATCATAGGACCATTAGCCTGAAGCATTATGCCGCCACCGGCACCACCCCCGGCTCCGCCACCTGCACCACCTGCAGCATCAAAAACAGACTCAGAACATATTCCGCATGCATCATATCCGTCACAACTGCAATCAAATCCGTTGTCTGTGCTTTCTCCTCCTCCATTGCCTCCAAATTGTCCGTTTTCTCCGTTGCACCAGATACTCCCTGTAAAAGTCAGTGGTCCTTCGGATGTCAGCCTGACCATTGCTCCACCGTTTCCTCCTTTGCCTCCCGAAGTGCCGGAACTCCATCCGCCACCGCCGCCACCGCCACCGCCGCCACCGGAACCCCAGGTGATGTCTATTCCGTCCTCAGTTCCATGTGCAATGGTCGCTGCTCCGGCAGATCCATAGGTTCCACCTGGAGCACCGGTAAATCCTGAACCATAAGCTCCCCAGCCGCCAACACCTCCTGTTCCTCCGTAAGCTCCTCCGCTTCCTGCTCCGCCACCGCCTCCGCCACCATTCAAACCATCACGGTTTCCTGAACAAAAAATGCCTCCGCAAATCTGGGTTATTGTTAATCCGGCTGTTGCATTACTGCCAGCAAGCCCTCCTCCGAGACCAGTCCCTGCAGAACCTCCATATCCGCCCTGCCCGGGATTGCCGCTGCCATTGGCCATGCCTCCGCCTGATCCTCCTGAACCACCGGCATCTCCCGCATTATTTCCGTTTATAATGCCTGCAACAATTATTGTGTCAGCATTAATAATAAGATATTTACAAACAGGATCAACAGTGAGGGTAACCCCATTGATCACCTCAAACCGTCCAATGTTGATGTGTTCGCCTCCAAGACTTGTATTGGTGTTGATAATCAGATTTGATCCGGCATGATCTACCTGTGTGCATTGTGCTGTTCCATTCAAGGCAATAGCCAAAATAAAAACATTAAACAGTAGTATTATATATACTCTGCATTTGGGGGGTGTTTTTTTCATGACAGAAAATGATTAAATTTCAGCCTTTAAAATTACAAAATATTTCGATAATATCAAAAATAATTTTTTATATTAAACAATAAAATCGCCGAGTAGGCATATTTCTTATACTAAATTTTGTCAAACTAGACAATTCCCATAATCTTTTCAATATCTTCTGCTTCAACAGGAAAATCTGACATCAGGTCATGTGGTTTGGTATCAACAAGAATCATGGTTTCAATTCTGATTCCCATATTTTCTTCCGGAATGTAGAGCCCTGGTTCACATGTCAATACCATTCCTTTTTTCAGAGGAAAATGTTTCAGCCCGGAGTCATGGACATCAAGACCAACAAAATGTGCAGTTCCGTGCATAAAATATTTTCTGAACAAAGGAGTTTCGGGATCCTGATTGACTACATCCTTCTTTGTAAACAAACCAAGTTGTATCATTGCTTCTTCCATCCAAATGTTAACCTGTTCGTTGATGCTGTTGATAGTATTTCCCGGAACATACAGAGTGTGAGCTTTTTTATATACTGAGAGTACTGCATTATAGCATTCCCTTTGCCTTTTTGAAAATTTCCCGCTGATAGGTAGTGTTCTGCTGCAGTCGGATGCATAATGATTCCATTCAGTGCCAAAATCAATTAACAGAAGATCTCCTTTTTTTAGTTGATCTTGTTGGGTGACATAATGCAACACACAGGCATTTTTGCCAGATGCAACAATTGGCTCAAAAGCATGACCAGTACCACCATTCCACAAAATCTCATGAGTGATTTCTGCAGCTATCTGATATTCAAATAAATTCGGTTTGATAGTTTTTAACACCCTTAACAAGACTTTTTTACTGATTTTTATCGCTTCTTTTATGAAACGAATTTCATCCGGCTTTTTAACCATTCTCAGCTCAGTCAGCAATGGAGTCAGTCTTTTATAGGAGTGGAGAGGATAGTCGGTGCGTATCTTACGATTGATGATTTCAGGATAGGTTGATATCTCTGAAGAAAAATTTATGCTTTCATTTTCCGCAAGAAAAATATGTTCTGAAATGACCATTAATTCTTTCAATTTTGCAGAAAAGTCGGACAGAGATACAATAGTTCGAATTCCGCTGATGTCTCGGGCCTCTTCACGTGTATATCTGTGTCCTGTCCATGTTTTAAGTTCGAAAGAGGCATCAAGCAGAAACAGGACTTCTCTGAAGTCCGGGTTGGGATGTGACTTACAGATGCACAAAACAGATTTTTCCTGAGTAAGGCCTGTCAGATAAAAAAAATCACTGTTTTGATAAAACGGAAATGTCTGATCAGCACTTTTAGGCATAAAATCAGAAGCAGTAATGATAGCAAGGCTTTTTTCGGGCAATTTTTTAATCAGTGCACTTCTGTTGTCTGAGAATAACAGCGATTTGCTTATAATATTTTTCATAAATTTTGTTAAAATTAAAAAAATTTTTTTTAACTTATTTGAAATGTTCTTTACATTTGCTTCACAAATTTACTTTTAATTTTAATGTTTTACCATAAAACTGATGCTATGGGTTTCACATTTCTGAACATTACATACATTATCAAAAAGCTTACCATGGGAATTGCAGGATTATTCCTTATGTCTTTTCTGGTAGTGCATCTGGGTATTAATTTATTGATGCTGAAGAGTGACAACGGTCTTGCTTTTTCCGAAGCCGTTCATTTTATGACAAGCAGTTTGTTTATCAAGGTTTTTGAAATTGTGCTGTTTGCCGCATTTATCATTCACATGTTCATTGGGGCTATGTTGAAAATCCGAAATTGGATGAACCGACCTGTGAGGTATAAAGTGTGTTGCAGATCGGATACTTCATTCTTTTCAAAGTACATGATCTGGACAGGGCTAATCATTGTAACATTTTTGATCATTCATTTCATGAACTTCTATTTTGTGAAACTTGGTTGGGTGGACAAGCCAGATGTAGCAAAAGATGTTCATGACTTTTATCCCATGGCAGTAGCCTTGTTTAGCAAGCCTCTGTATTCATGGATATATATCATTCTCATTGCTGGTCTTGGACTTCATTTATACCATGCATTTCAGTCTTTTTTTCAGACCATCGGCTTTCATCACAGCAAATATTTTGGGTGGATCAAAGCAATAGGAGCGGTGTATGCGATTTGTATTTCTGCCGGTTTTATTACAATTCCGGTTTATTTTATGTTTTTTTTCAATTAACAGGAGGTTAACAGATGGAACTTAATGCGAAAATTCCAGAAGGCCCGTTGTCCGAAAAATGGACACGATATAAAAGCAATTCGAAACTTGTCAACCCGGCAAACAAAAAGAAACTTGAAGTGATTGTTGTAGGAACAGGTCTTGCTGGAGCTGGAGCTGCTTCTGCTCTTGGGGAGTTGGGATATAATGTTAAAGTATTTTGTTATCAGGACACACCGCGCAGGGCTCACTCTGTTGCTGCCCAGGGGGGTATCAATGCCGCAAAAAATTATCAGAACGACGGTGACAGTATTTACAGACTGTTTTATGACATGATAAAGGGTGGTGATTTCAGGGCTCGAGAAGCGAATGTTTACAGAGCTGCCGAAGTAAGCAATCAGGTGATTGACCATTTTACTGCTCTTGGAGTTCCATTTGCACGTGATTATGGTGGAGCTATTGACAACCGTTCATTTGGTGGAGTTCAGGTTTCCCGCACATTTTACGCAAAAGGTCAAACAGGACAGCAGTGTCTGCTTGGAACTTATTCATCTCTTTCAAGACAGATTGCCAAAGGAAGCGTAAAAATGTATTCCCGTAGGGAAATGATGAATCTTGTGGTGATTGATGGAAAAGCAAGAGGGATTATTGCCCGCAATCTGATTACTGGTGAAATTGAGCGTCATGCTGCTCATGCGGTTGTGCTTGCCACCGGTGGTTACGGCACAATCTATTATCTGTCCACACTTGCTGTCAATTCTAATGCTTCTGCTGCATGGCAGGCTTTCAAAAAAGGAGCTTGTTTTGCAAATCCCAGTTTTATTCAGATTCATCCCACTTCTATTCCTGTGCTGAATCCGTATCAGTCAAAACTCACACTCATGTCAGAATCATTGAGAAACGACGGTCGTGTGTGGGTTCCAAAAAAACAGGGGGATAAGCGCAAGCCTGTTGATATTCCTGAACATGAGCGTGATTATTTTCTTGAAAGAAGATATCCTGCTTTTGGTAATCTGGTTCCCCGTGATATTGCATCACGTGCTACCAAAGAACGTTGTGATGCAGGATTTGGCACCGGAGACACGGGTCTGGCAGTGTATCTTGATTTTAAAGATGCCATTGCAAAGCAGGGGGAAAAAGCCATTGAAGGAAAATACGGAAATCTGTTTGAGATGTATCATAAAATTACCGGAGAAAATCCCTATAAAACCCCAATGAAAATTTATCCTGCGGGTCATTATACTATGGGAGGTCTGTGGGTTGACTATGAACTGATGACTACTATACCTGGATTGTTTGCTGCAGGAGAAGCCAATTTTTCAGACCATGGAGCCAACCGCCTCGGCGCCAGTTCTCTCATGCAATGTTCAGCTGATGGTTATTTCATCATTCCCAATACCCTGACCAACTATCTGGCAGATCAGATTCAATTTCAGAAAGTTAATACTGATTTGCCCGAATTTGAAACTGCCGAAAAAGAAGTCTGTGAAAAAATTGACACACTCATATCTGTCAAAGGAAATCAGTCTGCCAAATCATTCCATAAACGTCTTGGTAAGATTATGTGGGATTATTCAGGGCTTGTTAGAAACAAAGCCGGCTTGACAAAAGCACTGGAACTTCTTGATGAGTTGAGGCAGGATTTCTGGCGTGATGTTAAGGTGCCCGGAACACCTCATGGAATGAATCCCGATCTGGAAAAAGCCTGTCGGGTGGCAGATTTTCTTGAATTGGGGAAACTCATTGTCATGGATGCCTTGAACAGAGAGGAATCATGCGGAGCACATTTTAGAGAAGAAAGCCAGACCGAAGAAGGAGAAGCTAAGCGAAATGATGAGGATTTCGCCTATGTGAGCGTGTGGGAATACAAAGGAGAGGGTGTTCTGCCTCAACTTCACCGTGAACCACTGAAATTTGAAACCGTTGAACTGAAACAACGCAGCTATAAATAATTTGGAAGCTTAATCATTAAACTGTTAGATTATGAAATTCAAACTCAAAATATGGAGACAAAAAGATGCCTCATCAAAGGGACATTTTGAAACATATCATGTTAAAGATATTTCTTCTGATTGTTCATTCCTTGAAATGCTTGAAATTCTCAACGAAAAGCTGCTTGTTGAAGGAAAGGATGGAGTTGCATACAGTGGTTGCCCTGTCAGTTTTGACAACGACTGCAGGGAAGGAATTTGCGGTATGTGCGGGCTATACATCAACGGCAGGCCTCATGGTCCTGAAAAGGGCACCACAACCTGCGAGCTGCACATGAGAAGTTTTAAAGACGGTCAAACCATTGTGGTTGAACCCTGGAGAGCAAAACCTTTTCCTGTCATCAAGGACCTTGTTGTTGACCGTTCTGCTTTCGATACCATTATTCAGGCCGGTGGTTTTGTATCTGTTAATACAGGAAGTGCTCAGGATGCCAATGCCATTCTCGTACCCAAATACTACGGTGATCTTGCCTTTGAAACTGCAACCTGCATTGGCTGCGGTGCTTGTGTTGCCGCATGTCCCAATGCTGCTGCCATGCTGTTTGTGGGCGCCAAGGTTTCACATCTTGCATATCTTCCTCAGGGAAAAACAGAGGCAGTGAGCAGAGTGAAGAATATGGTTGGTGCAATGGAAACTCTGGGTTTTGGCAGCTGCAGCAACACCTACGCATGTGAAGCCGAATGTCCGAAAAACATTCATAAAAAACATATTGCAAAAATGAACAGGGAATTCCTGTATGCTGCAATTGTTGGTGAAAAAAACCAGTAAATTATATCCTCCCGATTCTGAAAAAGAGTACTAGTGCCTAATAATGGGGACGACTCGTTTGCTTTTTCCGTCTGAAAAAATCACTAGATGATAGGTACCTCCCGGAAGTTCTGAGATGTTTATAGCCTCTTGTCCGGCATCCATCAAGCAACTCATCACAAGCGTTCCGTGCATATCGTAAACATGAACTGTGCGTACGAAATTTCCGGGAATTACAAGGTAGTCAGAAGCCGGATTGGGGTAGAGGGGGACCTGTAAATTCACCGGTTCAGTCATGGAAGTAGTAAAAGTAATTGCCACATCTTCTATGGCTGCATCAGCACCGTCAAACCCAACATATCGAAAACAAAACTGAACATTGGTTTCGCCGGTGTATGGAGTAAGGTCAATTTCAGCCCTGACCCACTGCCATGAGTTCCATGCGGATGTATCCGTTGATAGTTCAGTCCAGATGGTGTCATTAAAATTTGCACCTCCATCCAGACTCATAAGAACCTGCAGATCATAGTTGTTGTTTGGAGTGATGCCCCAGTATCTGCTAAACAAAAACCAGAAAGACATTTGGGCATCTGAAAGGCCGCTAAGACTCAAAATCGGAGTAAAGAGTTTTTCATCCTGCCCCGTTGTATCATAGGTTTCATCATACCTGCACAGCATGAAATAATCGCCAGACATGGGAGGATAAACCATTGAATCTGCTAGTTGCCAGGTTTGAGGAGTGACTCCGGAAACCAATGTCCAATCTGTGGGAGGCATCAGCCCGGAATCGAAATCCTGCCAGTACAAAAACGAAATGTCTTTCAGGTTTATATCGCTTTCTGATGTGTGTGGTTTCCCAGAAATGGATTTCGATGTGTTGCCGGTTTGTGCTGTAGCCAAAAAG
The DNA here is from genome assembly GCA_964428185.1 of uncultured Bacteroidales bacterium. GTDB lineage: Bacteria > Bacteroidota > Bacteroidia > Bacteroidales > DTU049 > CAYMAZ01. The sequence goes on along the minus strand of CAYRXH010000003.1, from coordinate 3,470 downwards.
GGGAAAACAAGTATCAAAGCCAATGCAAAATATTTTTTCATAAAAATATTGTATTTAAAGTTTGAATATAAACTCAAATAAGAGAACAAAATTATACAAATTTTCGTTTGGTATAGAGAAGACCGGATAATGTGTGATAAAACGCCCAATAAATGTTAACTTTCGGGAAACATTTTTTGTTGGAAGATTGCAATTTTTCTGTTTTCGGAAAAAAACTCTACTTTTACAGTGAAATTATTAAAACTTCTGAAAGAATGCCATTAATAAAGCATATTCTGCTAGCCCCGGGAATTCATCTCGGGTTGTGGTACATTAATGAAAGCATTGATGAACTGATATCTCAGTTATATCTTAACAAGGAAGAATTTGAAACGCTGGAAGGATTCAAAACCGAACATCGTCAAAAACAATGGCTCAGCTATAGAGTACTCATCAGAAATCTTGTAAAAATTGATACTATTTATAAGATTTACTACACTCCAAATGGCAAGCCGTTTCTTATTCACCCGCCCCGTAATATTTCAGTCACTCATTCAGGCAAATATTCAGCAACGCTCATCTCTGAAGATAAAAGCATTAACCCCGGCATTGATCTGGAGAAAATTGATGCCAAAGTGATGCGTGTCAGATCAAAATATTTGAATCCGGTGGAGCTTATCAGGGCTTCAGTCAATCCTTCTCCCCAAACATATACCATGTTCTGGTCTGCAAAAGAAACTGTTTATAAATGTTATGATAACCCCGAAATCTCACTGAAGGAAAACATTCATATTCACTCATTGCGCAGAGACAACGGACACTGGAACATTAAAATCAAGGTGTTTCTCAATGATACGGTTACCGATTTCCTGGTTCGCTGTGAGTTTTTCGGAGATTATATTCTCAGTTATACTTTTTCTGAGTAAGGGCAGGTTTATTGACGCACTTATTCAACTCTACTGATTTTTGAAGGATTTTTTCCGGGCTTTCTTGTTTTACAACTAAAATTGTTATATATTTGTTGGCGATTTCAAATTGTTCTAAAATATAATCTGATAAAACAATGATTTATATGAGTCAGTCATTAAATCTGATTCACCAGTGCAACTACGGCATCGAATATCTCCCCGAAAACACAACACAAAACAATGCTGGAGGATTGAACTTTTGGAGACCATTTGGCAGCAGCGGAGGCTATAAGAACTTTGTGATGCATATTGCCGACAACGGAAATGTGGGGATTGGGACGGGAAGGCCGCATGCAGCATTACACATCAATCATACAGGAGGATCATGGTCGTATGGAGTTATTCTTGATGTGAATGATACGGATCAAAATAATCCTTCGAAAGCATTTACCCTCAGAAATTCAGAAAATGATGCTGAACTTTTTATGATATGGGGAAATGGTGTTGTGAATGCACAAACCATCTGGGCAGAAGCTGTCAGAGTAAGGACATCACCCGTGGTTGGCAATTATCATTGGGCTGATTTTGTGTTTGATCCCAATTATGAGCTGATTTCAATTGAAATGCTGGAAGAATATATTCTTGAAAACAAAAAACTACCCGGAATACCCTCTGAGGCTGAAGTTATTGAACAAGGGATTGATGTGTTCGAAATGAATGTATTATTATTGCAAAAAATTGAGGAATTGACATTATATATCATTTCTCTTGAAAACAGAATTCAGTATCTGTAAAACAAATAATGTATTGGAACAATGAAACAATTAATGATTACATCTTTTATTGCAGGTATTGTTTTGCTTTTTGCCTGCAGCAAAGAAAAACAAATTGAAAAAATGCTTTATGGAGAATGGGAAGTAACAAGCTTTATGCATGGTGCAAATGATTTGACACAGCTATACAAAGATTCATGCGGATGTAGGCTAATTTTCGAATCCCTTAAGGGACAATCTACAATATGTGTATTAAAATGCACTATAAATGAATGGAACTTCTATCAAACTGACACAATTTTCTCATTGATGAGATATACAAGAATTTTTAGTTCTGATTTTACAGTCTCTGAAGACGGGGAATCAATCAATTGCTCTTTGGGCAACTTTCAAGACGACTCTTTATATCATTGGGGGTTTTATCCTCTTTGTTTTGGAAATAAAAGACATGATTTTTTTATTCAGGAAATTAAAAAAAATGACTTACGTCTAATGTTTACAGATTCATCAAATATTCCATACCTAATTAGTTTTAAAAAAATGAATGATTATGAATAAATGGATTTTTTATATTAGTATTTTGATTTTATCTTTTTCGTGCTTTTCATGCGATAAGTATGAAGACGGTCCATTAATAAGCTTTCGATCTAAAAAAAATAGATTGTTGGGCAAATGGGAGGTGCAAGAATTTTTAAAAAATGATGAGAATATTACAGTATTCTATCAGGATACTTGCGGTTGTTTGCTTGAATTAAAGTATGACTTTGTTCCTCATACATTTACTGAGAAAGGAAACTACATGGTATTAATTTGCGAATTAAACGGGTGGAATTATGGTCCTTTTCCATTTGCATACTATAATTGGGATTTGACAAAAGATGGCAATCATATTTTTATGCAATTGGGCTTAAATAACGATAGTTCATACAGATATGGCATGTATCCTTTAACCTATAGCCCTGGTTATTACTCTTACTGGAAAATACTACGCCTAACAAAAAAAGAAATGTGTTTGCAAATAGATGACCTTACTAATCTTTACACAATCAAATTTAAGAAGCTATGAATTTTACAAATAAGTTATTGTTTGTAGTGGTAGTGGTATTGCTTTGTTTTCAACAACAAGCTCAACCACAAATATGGTCAGATAATCTAATGAAATATTGGTATTATAGAGATCGTCTTGAATATTTTGTGATGCCGGGGACCAATGCAGGTCAAAGCTTAGTGGTAGATATTCGTAATCAACCATGGAATGATAAACAAGATATAATTCGTTTCGGACAACAATATACCCGCATGGGGTTTTATCTCGGGATGCTGGCAACAGAATACAAGCTTTTGCAAGATAATGGGCAATATCATGAACTTTCTGCTATTCTGTATGAAATTGAACTGGCGCTCAATGCTCTGATTCGAACCGACATGCACGAATCAGGTCCCCCATGGTCGTATCTCGGAATTACTGAGGATTACTGGGATGGGTTTTTTGTGAGAGAAGATGTGCCTCCGCTTTTCAATGCCCAATATGACGCTGAAAACTATTTAATTCATTTTAACGAAGGTCTTTCTGATCATAACATTGAAAATCTCCTTCTTTATGGATAATATGGCAAACCAGCAAAGATTTCTTATAACAGAATTAATTGTATTAATGCTGTTTTTAATGAAAATAATTCAGTTAATCAATATTATAATTACGAAAACAAATGGGAGGACATTGGGGATAGTGACTGGATTTCTCAATACAAAACACAAAATTTCAACAGCCACGATGAAGTTATAGGCGTGTTAATCGGGCTTGCATTGG
>CAYRXH010000002.1:0-85657 GCA_964428185.1 uncultured Bacteroidales bacterium | reverse complement strand
GATCAATAAATTTACTATTTTTTGATTTTTCGAGGCACGATGCCATTTCCCCTTCAGGGGCAAGGGGCAAGTGCGAAAAATTCAAAAAAATCAAAAATATCACCGCCTAATGCTTTGGCTCAGCAAGAATGGGGCAGAGAAGAAACACACTCACTCTGAGATACTTCGGGATTGCGAATGTTTCGCCATAGACTGAATTTCTTTCAAAAATTCTTCTGTATGACAACAGTGTCAGCTCGAGTAGATGCAAGCCATTGGTTTCTCTATACCACCACATAGTGATAAAAAGTTATCCCTTTCACATAGGGAAGCCTCTGACTTGGGAAAGAGAAGCCTTTGGCTTGCAAAAGTCATAGTAACGAGAACCGACAGGATTATTCTTATAATTCTTTCCCCAAAAAAAAGGCCCTCAAACGAAGACCTTTTTATTATTTCCAGAATAACGACTTATTTTTTTCCTTTCTTCTTTTTCTTATCCTTCTTGTCTTTTCCGTCTTTTTTTCGGGGTTTATCCTTTTTACATTTTTTTACTTCAACCACCAGATTGTTGCATTTTTTACATCTTCTGGTAATCAGACCCTCAGTTAATTTTTTTTTTCACCTGAGGGGAAATTGAGCGCAGCCTGTGCTGCAGCAACGCGTGCTATGGGAACTCTGAATGGAGAACAGCTGACATAATCCATCCCCACCATATGACAGAATTCAACAGAAGACGGCTCACCACCATGTTCTCCGCAGATACCCACTTTCAGGTTTGGCTTCGTCTGGCGTCCTTTTTCAACGCCCATTTTCACAAGTTGCCCCACACCTTCGCGGTCAAGTACCTGGAAAGGATCCTGTTTCAGAATGTTTTTGTCAAGATAAATTCCCAAAAATTTTCCGATATCATCACGTGAATAGCCAAAGGTCATCTGTGTCAGGTCATTGGTTCCGAATGAGAAAAATTCAGCACTTTCAGCGATCAGATCAGCAGTAAGGGCTGCACGTGGAACCTCGATCATTGTTCCGAACAAATAATCGATGGTATCGTTATACTCAGCAAACACTTTACTGATAGTACCTCTGACAATATCTTCCTGCATTTTCAGTTCCTTCAGTGTCCCTGCAAGAGGAATCATGATTTCAGCAACAGCATTAATTCCCTTCTTCTTACAGTTCAGAGCAGCTTCAATAATTGCACGTGCCTGCATTTCAGAAATTTCAGGGTAAGTGTTTCCGAGACGGCAACCACGATGCCCCAGCATGGGGTTTTGTTCATGAAGATCATGCACTTTTTGTTTGATGACCTCAACAGGAATGCCTGTGGCATCTGAAAGTTCTTTCTGACTTGCATCATCATGAGGTACAAATTCGTGCAATGGGGGATCAAGGAGTCGGACAGTGACAGGATAGCCGTTCATGGCTTCAAAAATACCTTCAAAATCTTCACGCTGCATGGGAAGAAGTTTATCAAGTGCTTTCCTGCGGCCTTCTTCATCAGAAGCAAGGATCATTTCACGCATGGCAACAATTCTGTTTCCTTCAAAAAACATATGCTCAGTACGGCACAAACCTATCCCCTTTGCTCCGAATTCACGGCCTACTCGTGCGTCATGAGGAGTATCGGCATTTGTGCGGACCGACATCCGTGTATGCTTTTCTGCCATTTCCATGAGCAATGCAAAATCACCACTCAACTCGGGAGTGACGGTGGCAACTTTCCCCTCAATCACTTCACCTGAACTGCCATTGAGAGAAATCCAATCTCCTTCACGATAGATTTTTCCACCAGTGGTCATTGTTCTTTCCCTGTAATTAATCACTATACCACCCGCACCTGAAACACAACATTTTCCCATACCACGTGCAACAACTGCTGCATGACTGGTCATCCCGCCACGTGCGGTTAATATTCCTTCAGCGGCGTTCATTCCCTTGAGATCTTCGGGTGAGGTTTCAACACGGACGAGAATTGTTTTTTTATTGTCTTTTGACCAGGCTTCAGCATCATCTGCAAAAAATACTATTTGTCCTGTTGCTGCACCCGGAGATGCAGGGAGTCCTTTTGCAATAACATGTGCACTTGCAAGAGCTGATGTATCAAATACAGGATGCAATAACTCATCCAGCTTGGCAGGATCCATACGTTTCAGCACTTCCTGCTCTGTCAGTCTGCCTTCACGGTAAAAATCCATGGCAATTCTGAGCATGGAAGCACCTGTACGTTTTCCGTTTCTTGTCTGAAGCATCCAGAGTTTCCCTTCCTGGATTGTAAACTCAATATCCTGCATGTCTTTGTAATGGTTCTCCAGTTTATTAAGAATGTCCACAAGTTCTTGATATGACTGTGGCATCACTTCTTCAAGTGATGGATATCTGCCGCGACGCTCATCTTCAGAAACCTGTGCAAGCTGCGCCCAGCGTTTTGACTGTTCAATTGATATCTGCTGAGGTGTTCTGATTCCGGCAACCACATCTTCCCCCTGCGCATTCATAAGATATTCACCTGTCAGAATATTTTCTCCGGTGGCTGAATCTCTGGTAAAACACACTCCTGTTCCGCTGGTATCGCCCATGTTTCCAAAAACCATGGCCTGTACATTAACTGCAGTGCCCCATTCGTCAGGGATATTGTTCAGTCTCCGGTATAAGCGAGCGCGCTCATTATTCCAGCTTTCAAACACGGCAATCACTGCTCCCCAGAGTTGTTCCCAGGGATCTGCAGGAAAATCTCTGCCGGTGCTGTTTTTCACTGCTGTTTTAAAACGCCTGACCAGTTCTTTCAAATCATCAGTTGTCAGCTGAGTATCCAGTTCAACACCCTTCTCTTCCTTCATGTGGTCAATGATTTCTTCAAACGGATCATGATCTTCTTTGGAAACAGGTTTCATTCCAAGAACAACGTCGCCATACATCTGAACAAACCGGCGGTATGAATCCCATGCAAAACGCTCATTCCCTGATTTACGGGCAATTCCTTCCACGGATTCATCATTCAGACCAAGATTAAGGATGGTATCCATCATCCCTGGCATGGATGCCCTAGCTCCTGAACGTACCGAAACAAGCAATGGATTTTGTGAATCACAGAACCGGCTTCCCATGATGTCTTCCATATTCCTGATCCCTGAACGGACATCATCCAGAAGAAGTTCAATCACCTTCTCTTTTCCTATTTGATTGTATTCAGTACAAACTTCGGTTGTAATTGTTAGTCCCGGAGGTACAGGCACTCCGATCAGGCTCATTTCAGCCAGATTCGCACCTTTTCCACCCAGTAAATTTTTCATTTCTGCTTTGCCTTCGGCTTTTCTGTTGCCAAATGTGTAAACGCGTTTCAATGTTCCCATTTTCTATAGAGTATTTATGATTATATCTTTTTGAATTTACAAATTTACATGAAAATTTTAATTTACATTCACGTTAAATTGTCCTGTTAGATAAAAAACAATCTAACAGGATAAATAATTGTTGAATTCAAGTTATAAATGCAACTTTTTGTACTTTTCATCAAGAATGTTGCTGATCAGTGCAGGATTTGTCCACGGCAGGCCCTTTTCCTTATCCTGTATGTCATAATCAAGCAAACATGATTTCTTTTCATTTTAAAGGTCAGGAAATTTGACATTGGTCACCTTGACAGGAGTACCGTCCTTCTCTGTAATAATGAGACTTGGCTTATAAACCCCGCTCCTGCCGATGAATTCATCCATAATTTTTACAGACTGATCAAATTCATCACGGCTTGTTCTTCCAAGGGCTTCATATTCAGCAATAATTCTTCCATCCCAAGTTTTCACACGTGCATAGTGTTTCCTCCTTTTCGCTTCCAGATCAGGGAGCATGTTCAGTGTATCATATCCCGATGGCATGAGAAGCACCTTGCCTCCTCCCCCTTCCACATTGGCAGCATAAGTGGGAAGTACAATACCTGACAACCAGCCCTGAAGATGCTTCATATATATTTTTCCCACCTGAATGGGTGTAATAAAGTGAACAATCCCACGCTCCTTATGACACTGAAGCAAATAATAGGGATGTAATCCTGCCCAGTGCATCCGCCTGAATGTCTCAGCAAGAGTCCGGTAATATGAATTCACATGCTTGAGTAAAACTGTCTGGTTGCGAGGAATCAGACCATGTGAATGAATGCGTTCCATACACTGCTGCATCTCTTCTGTAACCTCTTGATAATGATCCAGATGCATCATAATTTACACATGTTTCCGGGAACCATCATTATACTTGTTTGCATTGTTTTTGATCATTTCCATCAGCTCATCATTGATTCCCATGTGCATCACAACAGGAACACGGCTTGCAATTCTGATACTACGCACATGACCGATTTTACTTAATTCAGAAAGAAGTGAAGCCAGCAGTTGCTTGTTGATCTGCAGAGCATCGCCACCAGTTACCAGCACTTCATCAATATTTGTATTCAAGGCGATATAAAACAGTCCTTTTTTTATATCTTCAGTGGAAACTGTTGAGTCCTTATCCAGTGATTTTGCTCGCTGACAGTGGGTATAATAGGATGAACAGTTGATGTTTGAACCAACAAAAAATGCTACCCGATTTGGGTAACGCTGATACACTGAGCCATAACTGCGTGAGCCTTCAGCCATGAAGCCCTCAACTGCTGCATCGGGGTAAAACAAATGAGCAGGTGTGGGAACACTCTGCCAGAATATGGGATCAAGGCGTTCTTCCTGTCTTTCGCCTTCAAGCATTTGGGGGTGAAAAACATCTTCCTGCATCAAAGTAGTATAATAGGGTGTGATTCTCATAGGTTCCTTGCCCTCAGCCTTCATCCGCCTGATAGTATCTTCAATCATTGACAACTGCTTTTTGCTCAATGATATCACTTTATTCAGATCAGATGTATTTCTGATACTGTTTTTCAGTTGCCAGTGCGGGTCAGCCCACTCTGCTTCAGTCACATTTTTCCACAATGGTATTTCCCTGTAATGTCTTGGATGATATAAAAAATCAATGTTGGTTTTACTCATAACAGTTCTGTTTTTTCTGTTTTCCTTTAACAAAGTGCACTTGCAATTACCATAAACAAGCCAGGGAAAGAAGTAAACAAATTTACATGAAAATTTTATTTACATTCACCCCGTTAAATTGTCCTGTTAGAAAAAAAACAATCTAACAGGATAAATCATTTATTTAACGGGGAATAAAAAAAAAGTATCAAGTAGGAAGTAGAGAGTAGTGAGAAATTGCAGTTTTTCTGCACTTGCACTCTCTACGCTTTTTCTTTTTTTTAGAGGAAAGATACAAAAAAAAACTGAACTGGTCTAAAATGGATCAGCAGATGTTCACTGCATCCATTTGCATTAAACTCTTCAGTGAATACTATTAGTTCTCGATTTTTTCAAATTCATCTGCCATGAAAAACCAGCTCTGATCCACCTTCCCGGCGGTTCAATATTGGCGATATCATAGTAAGTGACATCAAACAGATTAGTCACATCGGCAAATACATTAAAATTGTCCGTTTTGAAAAACAATCTAGAATCTGCCAATACAAAATCATCATAAGGAACAAATCCACTTTCAAGATTATTTACATATTTCATGAATGATCCGTAACGATCGCAATAGGAAAAGCGAAAAGAGATGCCAAAGTTTCCAAAAACCCTGAACTCTGCTGAAAATCCGGCTTTGTGTTTCAACTGATCGAGGGCATATGCAGACTCAAATCCACTGCTGAGTTTATTGACATGAAGATAAGTATAGCTCAGCTGCAATTGTGATATACTCCTCAAAATTAAAGCGGAAAAATTTGGTGTAAACTCACCCAAAAATTCAAATCCCGTATAATTTATTGAAGTGATGTTTTCGCTTCTCCAAAGAGAATCTTCTGGGTATTTAATCCAGTCAATAAGGTTTCTCCCTCTGCGCTGAAATGTGCTAACCTGAATATTCATGTTATTGTCAATAAATTTAAAACCTGTCTCTCCTGTCAGAGATTCTTCATGCTCTAATGAAGGATTTCCAATAAGAACAGGTGATTTGTAAAACAGATCTGTGAATGTAGGCATTCTTAGCGAAGTACTAACTGAAGCAATAAGCTTCAGGTTTTCATTCAACATAAATGATGCATCAAGCCCAGGAAGCAGTTTCCATTTTTCAAGATCACTATTGACTAGAGCCATAAGTCCGCATGATACATATAATCTTCTAAATAAATACTGATGATCCAACAAAAGGCTGAAATAATCCCTTTGATATGCATACCTGTAACTAGCAGTTTCTCCCTTGATTGACAATGGGTTTTTCAACTCATCACCCAAAACAGTACTGAAAATTTCCTCAAATCTGTATGATGCTGACAATGATGTTCTTCCTGCGGCTGATTCAGCGACACAACTGACTGAAGTCCCTACCACATGAGTTTTATGGAAGTTATGTGCAAGATACCATAATGGGGCATTTTCAAAATTTCTAAACAACTCAAAACGATCGGTGTTGAACCGTCCGTAAATCAGAGGGATCAGCTTTATTCTGCCTTCTGACTGAAATCGTACACTTGCAATAGCAGTTTTACCAGTCTCATACTGATCCGGATATTTTGCTGTATAAAAGCTGTTTGCACCAAATGCTCTCTGAGTGAAGCCTGTCTGAAATTCGAAATTTCCCTTTTTGCACACTGCAGTGCCTGAATAAAAAATGTTCAGATTTTTAAAATCAGTGTTGTGTATATATCCTTCAGACGAAGTTCTGTTCACTGCAAGCAGATGTTGGGAAGGCTTGAAGGCAAAATTCAGCAAAACGCCGGCACCAAAAAGTGCGTGTTGTCCTCCCATCAGTGTAACCTTTGCAAAGGAAGAATCTTTGGGTGTTGCCACAATATTCAGGGCGCCACTCATTGCATTTGCACCAAGAGAGCGTCCATAGGAGCCATATAACACCTCTAACCTTCCAACAGACTCGAAACTCAATGGCAGATTCAGATTAAAATGACCTGTCTGGGGATCGCTGAAATTTACCCCATTGAGCAAAACCAGGGTTTGTTCATAATGACCGCCTCTGATACTCACATCAGACTGCACACCGTATCCGCCTCTTTGCCTGATATCCACTGAAGAGAGTCCCTTCAGCACCTCATCAATTCCGGCTACGGGCAGAGGAACCAGCTTCTCATCTGTAAGAAGCAGAACAACCCGCGATCTTTGAGAAAACAGTGCAAGTGAATGATTAGCAGTTACCACTACTTCATTCATTGTAAAAGACCTGACAGAATCACTTTGTAGAGGCTGCTGGGCAAAAACAATTCCTGCAAAAAAAACGATACTTAAAAATAAGGTAATTTTTCTCATAAACATAATCATAGAATTGGAAATTAATCCGCAAAATTACACTAAATTTTCTGAGTCAATTTGTTTAGAAAATGGTCGAACGTAAAAGACCAGAAAATCCGTTCTCGAATATAAGTTACATGATATTTTTAGGAGAAAAAAACCTCGTAATTCTGATTTTTTTTAAAAACAATTTTTCATTTCAAAAAAAATAGTAACTTTGCATGACGAAAAAAGCGAAAGTAGCTCAGTTGGTAGAGCACGACCTTGCCAAGGTCGGGGTCGCGGGTTCGAGTCCCGTCTTTCGCTCAAACCTCTCAAAGCGTTGAGGGTTTTTTTTTGAAAGGCCCGGATGGTGGAACTGGTAGACACGCAGGACTTAAAATCCTGTGACCGTTGAGGTCGTGCGGGTTCAAGTCCCGCTCTGGGTACCAAACAGAGTGAGAGTGCTCGTGATAGCTCTCGCTCTCACGAGCACTCTCACTCTGTTTCTCTAAACTCACTCTCACACAAATTCCTGATTTAAAACGCTTCCGGTTTTTAAAAAAGCAAGAGAATTTCGTTTTTGAAAAGATTATTTTAAAAATTCACTATTGTCCGGAAAAAAACATTTAAAGCATTTAAAGTTTGAAAAGCCTTGAAAATATTGTGTTTTTTTAGAATCTTTTACAAGCTGGGCTTAATTTTGAAAATGGCAAATTTGCAAAATTTTATAATGCTTATATTCAGATATTTATGTTTTGTAAAAACATCTTTTTTATTTTTATCGAACAATAATGATTTAAAAAAAAGTATAATCTTCAACACCCCCCCCCTATAAAAACCGCTTCCACTTGAACCAAATAAATATTATCAGTGATATCCCAGCCATACCCCCCAAGGAAATAAAATATCCGTTGTGCCACCCCAGTTCGGGCATACGTTCGAAGTTCATTCCGTAAATACCGGCTATGAAAGTTAGCGGAAGAAAAAAGGCTGAAAACACTGTAAGCACCTTCATCACGTCATTGCTTTTCTTTGTTGTGATTGACAGATAGGTGTTGAGCAGATTGTTGGCATCTTCGATGACTTCGTCATAAAGCAGCAGCAAATGCTGCACTGTTTCACGCAAATCCTGAAGATGTGTGAGATTGCGGGACTTCACACTGAACTGATTCAACACATTCTGGGTGAGCAGCAGCACTTTCTTTGAAATACGGGCCTTTGATTTTTCGTAATACAATTGCTCCGTTGAAATGGGTTTGCCGCTTTTTAAAAAAATCTCCTTTTCAAAAACATCCATCACCTGACTTTGCAACTCCAGGGGTTCATCATAAGTGCGAAGTATTCTGTCCATAACTGACAATGCAAGATCCTCGGGGCAGAGTGTATCAGGATAATGCTCATTCAGTGCGGAAACTGATGCCCGATGAATGGTTATCAAGGTATTCTCAGTAATAAAAAATGCAATTTTATCTGAAAGTTCTGCCACTGTAGTGATAATATCATCCTTTTTTGCAGAATAGGCTCTCAGAATAAGAAATGTGTATGATGGTGTCATCTCTATCTTGGGCAAATGGCCTGGCTCAAGACTGTCGTTCAAAACAGTCATCTCCAGTTTATACTGTTCCTTTAGATTGAGCAATTCTTCGCGACTGGGATTCTGAATATCAATCCACTCACAATGTGTGAATGCAGTTCGGTTGATTTTCACTTTACCCCATTCTGAAGAGGAGTTCATCTGTTCTTCTTTCATATTTCATGAGTTTTGTCAAAATTAGGCAATTTCCATTGTTATGATTTTATTTTCAGAAAAAAATACAAAGTATATGATCTTATTAAAACAAATATTTTATATTTTTCGTTGAATAATAATTCTTTTTCTTTGAATCAGCCATTTCTAATTCAATTGTAATATAATGAAGGCAGGAGTTATGTTCTTCCTAGTAGTGATTATTACGGGCACAAGCTCGTTTTCACAGACCACCGGAACCATGAAAGACAAAAGAGACGGGAAGACATAAAAAAACCGTTCAGATCGGCTGTCAGGAGTGGATGTACTAGAATCTGGCATGGATTGATGATGGTGACGGAAACTGACCCTACGACATGAACGAAAACAAAGGCGACAAATATGGGTACTTATACAACTGGAATACCGCGATCAATGCCTATCCTGATGGCTGACATCTGCCCTCGCCCGATGAGTTTGAGATTCTTGTGAATCAATTCTGTGGTTATGGCACTGCCTATTTTGAAGATCTGATGCCCTGTGGCAAATCCGGTTTCGATGCTCAGTTGTGAGGATGGCGTTCACCAAAAGGTCTGTTCAAAAACCTGAATGAATACGGCAATTACTTGACTCATAATGAATTTGACTCAGAGATGGCCTATTACATCATGGTTTCAAAAAGGCTTCGGTAAAATTGAGACCGTCTCCAATCTGAAAGTGCTGAGATTGTCTGTAGGTTGTGTGAAAAACTAAATTTAAAACATATGAAACAAACATTATTCATTACTGTCCTGCTTACAATCTTCTCAGGTAATATCTTTTGTCAAACTGACAATACTTTAACCGACAATAGTGACGGCAAAACCTATCCTGTTGTTCAGATCTGAAATTAGATCTGGAAGGAAACAAACATGGCCTACAAAGTTGAAAACGGCAATTGCAGTATGTATAATAATGATGAATCTCTGCTTCCTGTGCATGGATATCTTTATGATTGGAAAACTTCGCTCAATGTGTGTCCCGAAGGCTGGCGACTCACGTCAAAGAATGATTTTGAAATACTCATAGATTTTGTCACGGGTGACGGGTGCCCAGATGCAGAAGCTGGCGATGTAAATAAAGTTGGTTATGAAGCACTCAAAGAGCAAAGCAGCAGTGGGTTTGATGCAATTGCCTCAGGCTTACGAACCAGCAAAGGTGAATTCATGGATCTTAGTGAATACGGGCAGTAGTTCAGTTCTGACCCCGATGAAGGTCTCAGCGTCTGGGGTTTATATTTCATCAATTCATACAAAAACGTGTGGGTCAGTTACCTGAGTGCTGAAAACGTTTTTTCATGAAAATGTATCCGTGAATAATTATGAGAATTCTTTTTCAGCCTCACGAAAGGTATTGCATTTCTTTTTTTGATTACTTTTGAACTTTCATTCCTGTTCAGGTGGACAAAGAATATACCTTATTTCAGATGCTCACTTTGTTTGGCTCGGCGGCACTGGGCTTTGCTGCTGTGTTGCTGTGGCATGGGTTCAGAAAATACAAAGCTGCCCTGATTGTCCTTCTCGTTGCTGCAGGTCTCATCCGTTTCGCAATAACTACTTACGACCCGTATCTGAATTTGTGGGACGAACGCTATCATGCCGTGGTTGCCAAAAATATGATGGAAGAGCCCTTCAAACCCATGCTCTACAAGGATCCGGTTCTTCCTTATATCATGGAAGAATGGAATTACAATCACGTCTGGTTGCACAAGCCACCCCTGTTCCTCTGGCAGATGGCACTGAGCATGAAAATTTTCGGAGTAAATGAGTTTGGTCTCAGATTCCCCGGAGCACTCATGTCGCTGCTTACAGTTCTTCTGATCTGGTCACTGGGACGGCGATGGCTCAACAAACACATTGCATTTTATGCTGCTCTGCTATATACTTTTTCATCATATATTCTTGATCTTGTGTCGGGCTATCATCATTCGGAGCAGAATGACACAGTGTTTATCTTCTATGTCACCCTGTCCTTCTGGGCATGGACAAGATATCTGGATAAAAGGACCTGTTACTGGATACTGATCATAGGCCTTTCTGTCGGGGCTGCCGTGATGACCAAGTGGCTGACAGGACTGATTATTTTCGCAGTATGGGGCATTGTCGTTCTTTCAGACCGTCAGATGCGGAAACGAATAATGTCGTATGTTGATATAAGTATTTCATTTGTTGTTTCTCTTGTTTCATTCCTTCCCTGGGAAATATACAGCCGGATTAAGTTTCCTGCAGAACACGCATTTGAAGCCCTGGAAAAGGCCCGGCACTTTTGGGAACCTGTTGAAGGTCATTTCGGGGGTCTGCTCTGGCACTTCAATAAACTGAATACAATCTATGCTGCAGGAATGAAATTTTTGATTATCCCTGCACTGATACTTCTATGGAAAAATATCAGAGATAAAAGAGTGAGGCTTGGAATGATTCTGTTCTTTTCAATCATATTTGTTTTTTACAGCATTGCCGAAACCAAAATGCCTGCATTTACATTGCCCGGACTCTTTGTTGTCTATCTGGGCATGGGAACGCTCATCTACAAAGTGTTTCTACTGTTCAGAATCAGATATAAAAAAGTGTTGTATGCAGGCAAAGTATCAGCAATTGCACTTCTGACAACTTCAATGTTTTGGTTTCTCAATGTGGATCATATTAAAAAACTTCACACATGCTGGAAAGCTGAGCAATGCTATGTCCGGCTTGAATGGATGAGGGGATCTGATGTTTTCAGAACCATTGATGACATGAATTTTCCAAAGGAAACAGTGTTTATCAATCTGAGGGAATATGATCATGCGCAAATGATGTTTTACACTGATCATGTTGCATACAATGGCATTCCTCACGACCGGGAAATGGACATCCTGAAACAAAGCGGGCGGCCTGTGGTTATCTTTGACAGTCATGACCTTGAGGAATTCTATGAAAAACATCCCTGGGTTATGATCTATGACGGAGGCTACTGGGACGAATTGAAGATAGAGTGAGAAAGAGAGCAGAGAGCGGGAATATTAGACCGAAATTCCCATTAAAATTGAATTTCTCCATGTTCGAGAAGCAGGATGTCATTGTTGTGCGCAATCTGAAACTGCAAACTTCCGGTAGTATCAACACCCAGAATCTTCCCTGTGTATGGATTTCCTTGAATTGAGCAATGAATCATTTCATTCTTTTTCCAGAGAACATCATCATAGGCTTTGTTTACAAAATCAGTGCTTCCGGATAATACTTTGCTGATGTTTTGTCTAAGAATTGAAGACAATATAAGTGTCAGTTCATCAAGATCATAGATTTGTCCGGTGATGAGTCGGAACGACACCGGAGTTCTCTCCATGGCCGGGAAAACTTCCTGATTCACATTGATCCCTATTCCTGCAATGCAATGAATCTGATCATTGAGAAATATATTTTCGATTAGAATTCCTGCCAGTTTTTTGTGTTCAACCATAATATCATTGGGCCATTTGACAGAAATCGTCCCTCCGGATAAATACTGCTTTGCAAACTCGCCCACCGAAATTGCAACACATTTATTAATAACAAATAATGCTGAAGGATCAAGACCGGACACATTGATATACATGGACAAAGTCAGATTTTTTCCTTCCTGTGAAATCCAGTTGCGAGTTCCCTGTCCTTTGCCTTGGGTTTGATTCACTGCCCTGATGACAGTATAGTTTTCAGGAATACGATGCATCACCATCTCAGCCATAGCCAGATTGGTTGATGTTGTTGTTTCAATCAGAATAATTTCAGGATGATCTGACATCCTGCAAAAATAATAAAACAAGCGTGAAGTATGGAATGATGTTTTTTCATATTTTTGCCTGAGTAACACAAAACGAAAGCAATGTCAGTTATTGATGTTGACCATCTAAGTAAAACATTCCTCGGGGGAATAAAAGCTGTGAATGATATCAGTTTTCATATTCCTCGAGGATCGGTATTCGGATATCTTGGTCCGAACGGCTCAGGGAAAACTACCTGCATCAGGTTGATGAACGGAATTCTGAAACCCGACAATGGCCAGATCAGAATCAGCGGGAAGTCACTGGAAGAAATGGGTACAGACATTCATTCTGTGTGCGGTGTAATGACAGAAAACGCTGCTCTGTATGAAAACCTGAGTGGAATTGAAAACCTCCGTTTCTTTAGGGACTTGCACCTGATGTCTGAGCTAACCATTTCTGAAAGAAGTGATTATTTGTTTGAATATCTGGGACTTATAGATGCAGCAGACAGAAAAGCACGGACATACAGTTCAGGAATGAAGAAAAAGTTGTCTCTTGCCATTGCCATGTTGCATGATCCTGACATTTTATTCCTTGATGAGCCCACAGCTGCCCTTGATCCCGAGTCTGCCAAAGACGTTCTTGATCTCATTAAAACACTGGCCGAAGAAGAGCAGAAAACTGTGTTTTTATGCTCTCATCAGCTCAGATAAATTGAGAAGATATGCACACATTACGGATTTTAAGAAGCGGGCATCTGATCATATCGGGGACGTTTGATGACTTGCTGAAAAAATCAGAACTTGAGGAAACACTGGAAATCAGATTTTCGTCTGCAGCAAAACCTGAACACATGATTACAGAACAACATATTATTCAGGACGACAGACAGGCAGCTTTAATTATTCGTAGTTTGGTTGAAAAAGGTCAGGAAGTCTATGAAGCACGGCGCATAAGACCAAATCTTGAAGACCTTTATTACCCATATCAAAATTCAGAAAGTCATAATTAAATTGTTCAACAAACAGACAAAAGCGATTATCCGCAAGGACCTTAAGGAAAGTCTTGGCAACAAACAAATCCTGCTTCCTCTGCTTATTGTTCCCGCAATCTTCATGGTCATTATGCCCCTTGCTTTGGTCATTCTGGCTTCCTTTGCCGATTCGTTTGATACAGATGAGATTGCTGAAATGGCAGAAATGATGAAACTTCATCTTCCTGAAAAAGATAGCGCCCAACTGTTAATTCTGATTTTTTCAGAATACTACCTTCCTCCCATCTTTCTGCTTGTACCTCTGATGATGAGCAGTCTGATCGGAGCCGGTTGTTTTGTGATTGAGAAAGAAAAAAACACGCTTGAATCATTATTCTACTGCCCGATTTCAATTTCCGACCTTTTCAAAGCGAAAGTGGCCGGTACTTTTATTCCTGCGTTTGTTCTTACACTTGCCGGATTCGTCATCATTGGTATCATTCTCAATATCGGAGGAATGCTGCACTTCGGACATCTGGTTTTTCCGTCTCTTAAATGGATCCTTGTGATATTTCTTTTGTGTCCGGCAATTCTGATTCTGGGATTGACCATCATTGTAAAAACATCAGCCAAAGCAAAAAGTTTTCAGGAGCCCCAACAGAATGTTGTTTTTGTTGTTATTCCTGTCATTCTGATCGTTATCGGCCAGGCATCAGGCTTGTTTCTTCTCAATGAAATTCTGATAGTCGTCATTTCAGCCATTGTATTTGCAATAGATTATCTCCTGTTAAAGTCAGCACGAAAAAAGTACAATTACGAAAAACTTCTTCAAGCATAATGTTAATTTTTAACACGCTGTTGTTTTTAAACATTTAAAATATGTATTTATTTATATAATCGCATTCATTGATATTGCATGTTTCATCAGACCTGTGCTTTCGTTTGTCTAAATTTCACATTATTATTTTGTTAATTTACAATTTGTTAATATTTTTTTCTTTGATGATTCCAAAATTTTTATAATTTTGTAGGTTCAGCCCTAATAATTTATTAATATGAAATCATTTTCATTTTTCAGACACATCATTTTTCCGGTTTTAATTTTCGTTTTTTCATTCAGTGTTTTTTCACAAACAACTGTATTGAATGAAAATTTCGAGGGCGGCACCTATGTCGTTACTCCCGGAGGCGTTCCCGCATGGTCAATCAACAATACTCTGCAGGTGAGCGGCACAAATTCCTACATCAACACAATTGCCCTGAATGATTCATCATGGGTCATCACTGATGTGATGGATTTTACGGGTTACAATTTTGTGCTGCTGGAATTTTATCATATTTGTAAAATCGAATTTTTCGATGCAGGAGAAATTTTTATTTCTACTGACAACGGTACCAACTGGACCAAACTGACCAGTACTCAGTATATCAATCTGAACGGAAGTCAGTTCTCAACCAGTGGCGACAAATTCACAGCAACAGCCTATCCCACTCTTTGGGAGGCTTCAGTACCACCAGCTGTTCCAACAAACAGCTGGTGGATGAAAGAACAGTTTGATCTGTCTTCGATTGCGGCCAATCAGTCACAGGTAAGAATTAAATTTCGCATGAAAGACGGTAACGGAAACGGAGCCAACCTGCATGCCGGATGGTTTCTGGATGATATAAAAATCATCGGTTCACCAAATGAACTTATCCCTCCGACAATTTCGCTGATTGCACCTATACCCCAGGACACTCTCACCGGAACAGGACCATTTATGGTTTCAGCAACAATCACTGATGCTTCAGGTATTGACGAAGCACTGCTTATTTATACTGTCAATGCCGTTACAGACACGATTGTCATGACAAACACAACAGGTGATATTTATGAAGGATCTATTCCAAGTGTTCCTCTCAATACTCATGTTGACTGGTATGTTTCAGCCTTTGATAACCCACCTGCTTCAAATAATACAACAACATCAACCTATTGGTATTACACCAAAAAGGCAGCTGCCGAGACCATTGTTGGTACTGAAGGCTTGATTCCGGGAAACACACTTTATAGTCCAATATACAGATTCAGCAGCACTTCTACAACAACAAATGCTTCATCTGTGGTTGTCTGGACAGCTGCAGAGCTCAATGCAGCCGGAATATATCCGGGAATGACCATTACAAAACTCGCCTGGGATAAAGCAGGTGCCGGAGGAACCAATGCAAATGCACTTTCTTTTACAATTTATTTAGCCAATACAGCCAATGTCCCGCCATTGTCAACAACAACCTGGCAGTATGTTCTGGATAATTTTACAATGGTATACAGCAATGCAAACCATCAGGTGCCTGCTGTATCAGGGTGGCACGAAGTGACCCTGACAACTCCTTTCGTTTACACCGGAGGCAGCCTGGAAATGGCAACCAATGTAACTTTTGCCGGACCATCTCCTTATGCTACCGACAAATTTGACTGGAAATACTCAAGCGGAACAGAAACCTCAATTATTGCAAGGACCGGAACCACAGTTATTACTGGTGCTACTGCGCTGAATGCAACAATTGCCTCCTATAAATACAGACCAGATACCAAATTCTTCATTGATGCAACAGTTTACACTCTTGATGCTGGCATTACAGCCATCACAGGCCCCACAGGGACGCAGATTACTAGTGTTCCCACTCCTGTGTATGTGACTCTCAAGAATTTCGGTTCTGATACGCTTACCGCTGTTGATATTCAGTATTCAGTTAACGGGGTTCCTCAGGGAACATTCAACTGGACCGGATGGCTTACAGAAGATATGGTCGCTGCCAACATCAATATCGGAATTGCCACCTTTGCCGACGGCAACAATGAACTGAAAGTCTGGACAACAAACCCCAATGCAGGAATTGACCTCAACAATAATAATGATACTTCATTGGTCAATCTCTGGGCATGCCAGTCAATCCTCAGCGGAACCTATACCATTGACAGTTCAATGGTGACAGGTGGCACCAACTTCCAGTCTTTTGACGATGCAATGATGGCTTTGACAAATTGCGGCGTCAATGGTCCGGTAGTTTTTGAAGTAGCTGCTGACACCTTTAACACCCGATTGGTGTTTAACGGTGTTTTTCCCGGTGCTTCATCTACAAATACTATTACTTTCAGAGGTACCACAGGAACAATGATTCAGTATACGACTACTGTTTCAGCTGATCGTGCCGCCATTTACATGAACGGAGCAAAATACTTGAGATTTGACAGTTTGACGGTAACAATTCCAAATACTTCAACGTACGGGTGGGCATTTTTTATGACCAACCAGACAGAATACATTGAAATTACAAACTGTACTATTAATGTTCACAGCACATCAACTTTATCTGATCATTCAGGTATTATTGCTTCAGGGTCGGCTACTTCAGCAACTACAACAGGAAATTCTGCCAATAACATTTTAATTGAAAACAATACTATCAATGGCGGATACTACAGCATAAGCTTTAACGGTGCAAGCGCAACACCTCTTACAGGAATTGAGATTCTCAACAACACACTGAACAATGCTTATTATTACAATGTAAGAAATTCTTATGTCAACTCTTCCAAAATAATTGGGAATTTCTGTGATGCACGTACTACTGGTGGAACCACATTACATTATGCAATTTATGTAGGTTATGATTATGGTAATTTTGATGTAAACAGAAATAAGATTATCAATGCCGGCACCTATGGTATTTATGTGATTTCATCCACAGCACCTTCAGGACAATCAATCATTGCCAACAACATGATTGGCGGAGGCTTCAGAGCTGCAACCCCTTCAGGAATTTATTTATCTTCAGGCGGAAATATCGGCATTTATTACAATACAGTTTATGTGAACATTGCCGGGGCAGGAAGAAGTCTATATGTCGTATCAGGTGTTACCAACCTCAACATCAGAAATAACTCATTTGGATATTACGGAGGCACTACAGGCTACGCCACTAATGTTCAATCAACTGCAAGTGTTGTAGCTCATAATTACAACAACTACTACAGCAACGGTGCCAACTTCGTCTATTACGGAGCAGCACGTGCAAATCTTGCAGCTCTGCAAGCTGTCAATATACCTGCAGGAAATGATCTTAATTCATATGTTGGTGACCCAGTGTTTTCTTCTCCTCTTGATCTTCAACCTCTGGGACCACAACTTGATGGCAAAGCTACTCCAATTGCAGGAATTACAGTTGACTTCTTTGGTAATCCCCGAGACCCATCAACTCCCGATATCGGTTGTGTTGAATACACACCTGTGGCTCACGACCTTGGCATTACCAACGGCGAACTTATTAGAGGTCTTTGTTTAAACAATAACGACAGTCTATATCTTACTATCAGCAATATCATTGGTGATACAGCAGATTTCAGTATCTTCCCACTTCAAATCACATGGAATGTCACTGGTCCGGTAAATACAAACGGAACCATCACTGTTTCAACAGGAAAACTCAATCCCGGAGCGGATTTGATTTTATCAGATGACGGAATTGACATGTCTGTTCCCGGCACATACACACTCAATG
Source organism: uncultured Bacteroidales bacterium (assembly GCA_964428185.1). Classification (GTDB taxonomy): domain Bacteria; phylum Bacteroidota; class Bacteroidia; order Bacteroidales; family DTU049; genus CAYMAZ01. The sequence continues at coordinate 67,382 of CAYRXH010000002.1, read as the reverse complement.
CATTCATTGAACCAAGTATGCTCAACTTTTTTACTATCAATGATACATTATCTCCTGCATTTTCCATTGTTGTCCCTGCATATACGTTCAATGCATCACCTGACTCATTTACTGTCATGCTTCCCGGAGAAACAGTTGATTTATCTGTTACTTCAAATATGTTTCCTTCATCTTCAGTATTTATCACTGAAGTCTGTCAATACGCAGGCTCCTCAACCGGAGCTCCTTCTGGCGGATGGCCTTCATATCTGATTGCTGACGATTATATTGAAATTACCGGATCTCCCAATACTGATATCTCCGGGTATACTCTTGAAATCTGGTCATCATCAGCACTTGCAGGTGCACAAATTCTTGCCCCTGGTACTGTATTAAGCCCGAACGGAATATGTATTATTGCAACTGGACAACTTGGAAGTAGTGTTCCAAGTCCTGCTAATTTCTATTACCATTCCGGACATACTGCAACCTTAAGTTCAACAATTCCACAGGGTTATGTCATTAAAGACACCGAAGGTGATATCGTTGATGCCGTAGTTTACGGAAATATGACTTTCCCTGTTGCCGCCGGAATCACTCCTGATATCTGGACCGGCACCACTCCTGCAGTCAGCAGTGCCGGAAACAGGCTGGAAGGACCATATACAAATGATGCTACAAACTGGATCAACTCAGGAACTTCGCCACAGAATCCTAATATCCTCAATAACAATGTTACACCTCCCGCTCCGGCTTCATTATCGGGGTTCGACTGGAGTCTGGAAGGTATTATCACTAGTGTGAACAATACCGATACTGTTGTAGGGACATGGACTGTGAACGGACAGTATGATTACGTTGCTACCTTTACCAACACATGTGGTACTTTCACTGACACTGTATTTATTACAGTGAACATTCCCCCTTACAATCTGTCAGTCATTGATATTACATCACCAGATGATGAATTGTGCCATAACGGAGAAGATGAATTTGTTACCATTAATATTACAAATACCGGTATTGATACCGTTTTCGCTTTCAATGCAAGCTATACTGTTGACGGAGGAACTCCTGTTAATGAAGTTGTTACTCTGACGATTCCTACCTATGACACAGCAAGTTTCACATTCACTACCCCTCTGAACTTCGGATTAATCACAAGTGATACAACTTTTGTACTGAATACATTCGTCAATATTTCTGGAGACCCATATCATGACAATGATTCTCTACAAATCACAAAAACATTCAGGTTTGTTCCTGATACTCCTGTTGTTCAGGATGACTATATTAATTATGGCTATCCTGCTGAGCTCATTGCAAGTTCAAACTCTACAATCTACTGGTTTCCCGATTCTTTATCTCAGGCATCAATTCATCAGGGAGATACGTTAAATACACCTCCTCTCTTTGTTACTACAACCTATTGGGCTGAATCATCAAACAGCACACTACAGAATATCGGATTACCTGCTGCACTTCCAACTGCCACAAGTGGAACTGGCACTACAAATTTCGGGATTGTCTTTGATGTTTTCTCACCGACACTTCTGAAATCAGTTACAGTTTATCCTGTGAGTGCAACCAGTGCTTCAGGAACAGTAACCATTGATATTATTGATGGAACGGGAACTGTTTTACATACTACAACTGCGAATGTTACCGGTGGTCCTGCAGGAACACCTTCTCCCCATGTCATTCAGCTAGACTTCAATCTTCAGATAGGGACCAATCTTAAAATGCGACCAGCTTTTACTGGTATTTCAGGTCTCCTGTTTGAACCATCAGCATCAGCTCCATCCGGGAACTATGGCTATCCGTTTTCAATACCAGGGATAATTACCCTCAACACTAGTACACTTACAGCACATCCCACAAACACTCCGAGAAACGATCTTTATTATTATTTTTACAACTGGGAGGTTGGTGCACCTGGCTGCTCAAGCGAAAGGGTCCCTGTAACTGCTCACGTCACTCTTCCACAATATGAACCTTCCATTGTTGAAGTCGTTAATCCTCTTAATGAAGATTGTTCAAGTGATGCAAATGAAGTCAGCATAAGATTTACAAATCTCGGAACAGATACCATTATGTCAGGACTCACTGCTTCTTATCAGATAGACAGTGGCACTCCTGTTACAGAAAACGTAACAATCACTGTTGCTCCCGGAGATACTGCAGATTATACATTTGCAACAACGTTTGATTTAAACCTCACCACCGGGGATACAACAATAACAATCACAGCTTGGGTTGAACATCCGGGTGACTGGTATCAGCTGAATGATACAACAAGTAAATCAGCAACTTTAGGATTTATTGCTCCCTTGCCTCTCGTTGAAAATGACACAATCCCCTATGCAACACAGGCAACCCTCACAGCCTCTTCCACATATATGCTCAAATGGTACGACTCTCCAACTTCAGATGTTGTAATTGATACCGGAGCAGTGTATGTGACCCCAATCCTATATGCGAATACTCCATATTATGTGGGCGCAAGTGAAGGTACTTTTGTTGAAGATTCTCTTGAAATTTCATATGCAATGGGCAATGGCTGCGGAGGTGGAAATATGTTTAACCTAACAGCAATTGATGGTGATATTAAAATCACAGGCATGAAAATACTTCCCAACTCTTCAGATGCTGCACTCCCTGTCAGTATTTATTACAAAACAGGTACATATCTTGGATCCGAACTCACACCCGGTAACTGGACACTTCTTGGAACATATACCGTAAATGCAACCATAGATGTTCCGGTCTATTTTCAATGTGATGATTTAATTCTCCCCAACGAACAACTCATGGGAATATATGTACAGTATAATGCCAATTACACAAATGTTACCTCAACTACTGTAGTTGCCAACTCTACTTTATCATTTGAAAGTGGAATTGGACTCTGCTCTCCTTTCGGAGGCACAAACAACCTCAGAATGTTCAACGGTGAATTTTTCTATGAATCAGTTGCTGGTGGTTGCGAAAGTGACCGTGCCGAAGTATGGGCAATTATTGACACAACAAGCATCCCCAACCTTGATGCTGGCGTAGTATCAATTGACGAACCATTTGATCCGGCCAACCTGCAAGCTAATGATGTAAAGGTTACCATTCAGAACTACGGATCAGATACTCTTACTGCTGTTGAAATTCACTGGACTGTCAACGGCTTAGCGCAGACTCCATATAACTGGACAGGAATTCTTGCGACCGGCGAAACTGCCACTGATATTACAATCGGATCTACAACATTTTTATTAGGGAACAATGAAATCATTGCATGGACAGAAAGTCCCAATGGTGGAACTGATCTGATCAACATCAATGATACAGCCTACTATCAGCTTGAAGCATACGAACCTCTGTGTGGTGTGTATCATATCGGCGGTACAAATCCTGACTTTACAACATTTAACGAAGCAGTAAATGGTTTGCAAAACTGGGGGATCAGTTGTCCTGTTACATTTATTGTAGAACAGGGTACTTATTATGAACAAGTCAGATTGAATGATATTCCCGGCACAGACGCTACCAATACTATTACATTCGTTGGTAACGGCAATGCAGTTTTATCCTATGGTCCATCAGTAAATGCAGAACGCTATGTTTTAAAACTGGACAGTGCAAAACACATGAGGTTTGAAAACCTGACCATTGAGGCAGAAGCAAATGCCACATATGGATGGGCAGTTCATCTGATGAATGGCTGCGAAGATATTCAGTTTACAAATTGTACATTGAACACTAACACAACAGCAAGTTCAACGAACTATGCCGGCTTTGTAGCCAGCGGCAGCGCCACTTCTGCAACAACAGGAGGAAATGCAGTCACTGATTTGCTTCTTGACGGCAACACAATCAACGGAGGATACTACGGAATTATCCTTTATGGTCTCTCAGCTTCCAGAATGCAGGATGTGGAAATCATCAACAATACTTTAAAAGACCAGTATTATTATAGCATCTATGTACTGCAACTTGATCAGGCCAAAGTCAACAGCAACATTGTTATTGGACGAACTCTTCCAACAACCACCACTTCAAGTTACGGCATCTACCATTCCAATATTGCTCCTCCTTTTGAAATCAATAAAAACAAGATCACAAATGTTGGTGCCTACGGTATATATGTTACTGCAACATCAGCAATTCCAACTACAATTCCTTCAACAATTTCAAACAATATGATTGGTGGTGGATTTACTTCAACTGCTTCAACAGCAACAGGGTTATATATTACCACTGTTGAAAAAGTCAATGTGTGGTATAATAGTATAAATATGAACGGAATTACCGGACGTGCTACTTATATTAATTCAACTGCAACACAAACAGATTTCCGCAATAACTCCCTCGCCTTTACAGGAACAGGTGCCGGTTATGCTCACTATTCAGTAGGGACAACCAACTATTTGGCGCATGACTACAATAACTATTATAGCACCGGAACAAATTTTGTCTACTACGGAGCAGCAAGAGCAGACCTAACAGCTTTGCAGTCAGTGAATGCACCTGCAGGAAACGACCTCAACTCACAAGTAGGGAATCCTTTCTACTATTCTCCTACAGATCTTCATGCTTCAACCACACAACTTTGGGCTAGTGGCACTCCCATCATTGAAATTTCCGATGACTTTGATGGTGATCTTCGTGATCCTGTAGCTCCTGCAATCGGTGCGGATGAATACACTCCTGCCAGCATTGATGCTGCTGTTGTACAGGGAATCTCTCCCATTGCAGGCTGCGGATTAAGCAATGCTGAAATCATCACTGTCAGAGTGAAAAATCTGGGGCTTGATACAATCTTCTCTATGAATGTATCGTACTCAATCAATGGAGGCACTCCCGTTTCAGAGGTCTGGTCTGACACTCTTGTAGTAGGAGATGTTACTGACTATGCATTTACTCAAACTGCTGACTTATCTGCTCCCGGCGTATATGAAATATACTTCGAAGTGGACCTGGCAGGTGACGGAATTGCATTCAATGATACTCTTACCTACACGATTAAATCAGGTCATGACTTCTATTCATCTGATTACTTTATGGGATTCGAAGTCGGTGAAGATTACAGTCAGTGGACAGTCCTCGACCTGAACAGTGACGCCCGTACCTGGGAACCAGGTTATAACAGTACAACCTTTGCTCACACAGGATCCAAATCAGCACGATTCTATAATGGCAGCACCAATCCCGGAAATGACTATCTCTTCAGCGAATGCTTCTATCTTGAAGCCGGCACTGCATACAAGATTGACTTCTGGTATCGTGCTGAAAGTGCAACATATGCCCAGAACACTGACCTGGTTGTAGCAACTGATCCGATAAACACAGCAGTTATTGACACTTTACTTCAGCTGCAACTCTTTACCAACACAACTCATCAGCTTGCAACTGCAATTTATACACCTACGACCAGCGGAATATATTACTTCGGATGGTATGCATATAGCCCTGCTGCAAACTGGTATTCATACATTGATGACATCAACATCCGTATCCTTGCTCCTCTGGATGCAGGAGCCGTATCAATTGACAACGTGGATGCTATGGAAGATGGCGGATCAGCTATCAATATGCAGATTACCATTAAAAACTACGGTTCTTCCACACTCACATCTGTTCCTGTATCATATACAATCAATGGCGGCATACCTGTGACCGAAACATGGACAGGATCAATTGCCGCTGATGAGGAAGACATTTATACATTTACTACTCCGTTTACTGTCCCTGATGGCGATTACACAATCTGTGTAAGAACAGATCTGGCAGGCGACGGCATTCCCGGCAACAACGAAATCTGCGAAAACAGATACGGACTTCCTGTATTGTCAGTACCATACTTTGATGATTTTGAATCAACAAATTACTGGTATATTGCCGGAACCAACAATCAGTGGCAACTTGGAATACCAAGTGCAACAGTGATTGATTCTGCCTACAGCCCCGTTAATGCCTGGGCAACTCTACTCAATGGGAACTACAATAACAACAGCAACTACTATTTATACACTCCCAAGTTTAATTTCAGCAATGTAAACAATATGGCTCTTGGATTCTGGCACTGGCTTGACACTGAAAACGGTGTTGACGGTGGCAAGATTCAGTATTCAACCAACGGTGGTTCCACATGGCTCACTTTGGGTGTTCTCAATGATCCAACAGGAACCAACTGGTATAATACTGCTAACATTGCAAGTGCTCCCGGATTCTCAGGTTCATCTGCAGGATGGCAGTATTCAGAAATCAGCCTTTCTGCATTTGATTACTTCCCGCTTCCTGTTCAGTTCAGATTCCATTTCTTTTCAAATGCATCTGTAACATATAATGGATGGGCTGTTGATGACTTTACAATCTACCAGCCTCAGATACCCAATGATGCAGGTGTGATTGCAATTGAAGCTCCCGTGGGACAATCTGCAACAGGCGCACAGAATCAGGTGACTGTAAGACTGAAAAACTTCGGTACTCAAACTCTGACATCAATTCCTGTAACTTACAGACTGATGACAGGTGCACCTCCGGTGAACGGTACATGGACTGGTTCGCTGGCTCCTGATGCTGAAACATCATTCACCTTCCCAACTACATTTACAGGCCCGTTCCAGAGTGTCTATGACCTATGCTCTTGGACAAACCTCAGCGGTGATACATACGATTTCAATGACACTACATGTGTTACCTTAAATGCAGGACCCGCAAATATTGATGGTGGAGTGATCTCAATTATCAGTCCTTCAGGTTTCACCTGGGCAGGTCAGAATGTCACTGTTACTATTCGTGTGAAAAACCATGGATTGCAAACACTCAACTCAGTCCCTGTTCAGTTCCTTATTGACGGAGTTCCTCAAACAACCGAACTGATTACCACACCTTTGGCTCCCGGAGCTGAAACCGATTATACTTTTGTTACTACATTTACAAGTCCTTCGGCTGACTACCAGCTTTGCGCAAAAACTGCAATAGCAGGTGACGCCATTACCACTAATGATCAGTTCTGCCAGGGAATGATTATCGGAGTGGAAGAACTCAGCCTTGACGGAATTATTCTGATGCAGAACATACCAAATCCCGCTGCTGATGAAACAACTATCGGATTCACCATCCCGGAAGCAGGACAGGTTGTTTTCACAGTGACTAATATTCTTGGTGAAACCATTTACTCTGAAAGTGCTGACTATGCTACAGGACAACATGCAATTCTTCTGAATACACGTTCAATGGCAGCCGGTCTCTACTACTACTCTATTACTTTTGACCAAAAACAACTTACACGAAAAATGGTAAAAGAATAATACGACAATAACAACCAACAAAAAGGTTGCCGTTTCCTGCAACCTTTTTATTTAATAACCTATTTATATATCCAATAAGTGACACTTCTCGATACGATATTTTGCATCTAAACGAACTGACACTGTTGTCATACATAGGGATTGTTGCGAGAAACCTAGCCTATGGCTGAATATTCTCAATCCCGAAGTATCACAAATGAATGAGATCCTTCTCTTTCCGTGGTCTTGTTTTGCCAAACTATAAGGCGATGATATGTTTTTGATTTTTTTGAACATTCGCATTTGCCACTTGCCCCTAAAGGGGAAATGGCATTGTGAGGGTAAAAATCAAAAGCTACTTAAAGTGTCACTTCGAGTACCCGCATCAGCGGGTGTATCGAGAAGTGGCAACATGTTCTCGATACGACCACAACGTGGTCTACTCGAACTGACAGGCGGGTAAGGGGTATATGGGTATAGAGGTGGTAAAAGGGTATAAAGTATAAGTGTATAAGGGAAAAGGTATAGAATCATGAATATTGAATATTGCTACAAAGGAGTCCCTATCCCATAGGGAAGCCTTTGGCTTGGGATAAGTGAAGCCTTAGGCTTAATCTTTTAATCATCCCTCTTCGGCACCAAAGATCCTCCTGATTCCACATTCATTGCACCTGTTTCAGGATTTCCATGATAGATCACTGTACTTCCGGCAAGCACATTTGCACTGAGAATTCCTGTTACAAAAATCTCAGCATCAGAGCCTGCATTAGAAGTAATATTGCACGAATCGACAGGCATTTGAACAGCCATCAGATTTGATCCTGCTGAAATATCAAATTCAGCAAACTCTGAACTCCCCCTCAGTGTGACTGAAGAACCGGCTGAAACGATCACATTGAGACTTTGGAAAACTCCGGTAACTTTAGCATTAACTCCACCATCTGCAGAAATATATAAGTTCTCGGAAACAATACTGTCCTGAACAATCAATTGCGTTCCTCCCTGCAGATTGATTCTGCTGAATTGCGGACTTTGAATGTCAATTTTGCATCCCAGTGGCTGAAAAACATTTTTGTTGCTCACAAATAATGTGTTGTTTCTGACAGAAACTGCAATATACTTCTGAAAATTATCATGGGTTGTCACAGTGACCTTTGGAACAGATGCCTGTTTAAGCGTAATCTCAAACAATCCTGCAACTGATATGTTCTGAAACTCTCCCTGTTGATATTCCTTTTTAATAAAATTTCCGCTACCATATTCAATATTTCTCTCAACATACCTGTTAATCAACAATATGGCAACGAGCATTGCCAGCATTGTTACCACAAGTGCAGACAACAACATTACAGTACTTTTTTTCATAGCTGAATATTTTTAGTGATCTAATTTTTTCAAGATTTCTTCAAGATCGCTGCAGGAATAACCCAACAGTTTCATCATTTTAAAAAACGCGGGAACATCATTTTCAAGGAATTCTGTTCTGCGAAGTTCTATGGTCCTCACATATCCATCCTCAGCAACAAAATATCCGATTCCTCTTCTATTGAAAATGACTCCCCTGCTCTGCAGATAATCATACGCCCGGTTTGCAGTGTTTGGATTCACTTCCATCATTACGGCAATTTCCCTGACAGACGGGATCCGTTCTCCATCCTTCCATTGCCCTGACAGAATGAACTCACACACCCTTTCGGCAATCTGCAGATAAATTGCTTGCTTATCGGCAAATTCCATCTTACACCTCCCTTTCTTTAAAACGCACCCATGCAATAAGTAGCATAAATGCAGCAAGTATGCCGAAATATCCAAGCACAAAAGTCGAAATCAGATGCTCTGAAAAAATCATTCCTTCAAATTTATAAACCACCTGCCCCATTTTTGTAAACAACTTAAACGGATTAATGATGAGAAAGAATAAAATAGTCATCCAGACATTCATAATGATGTTGATAACAAATAATGCAAGCAAGGTTTTAAAAAAAGCAGCCTTGCGAAACCATACAGCCCCAAGAAAGAAAAATGAATGTGCAATAAAAAACGCAATAACCGCTTTTCCAAATTCGGGGGTTATAGGATTGAATACGAGAAATGATCCTTCATAAAGCCCCATGGATATCAATGCCATGACAAGAGAAGTTGCAAAGAGAGTCACCATTGAAAAAATGATGTAAAAGACTGATGAAACAAGCCATGCTGTAAAAAATTTTTCAAACCTGCTTGCCGGAAGGGTTACAAACTGCAGACTCCTGGAATAGGTCCCCATCTCAGAAAAAGACATTGAAGCAAAAACCAATCCCATAATCACAAAGGCTATTGTTCCGAAATTTGTAAACGGACTGATCCAGCCATCGGGCACAGATGATGACATCTGTGTCAGAAATGCAATAAACATATTAAAGCCTGCAACCGATATCATAGCTATGAGCCATGTTTTCAGATGAAGCATCTTCTGCCTGAGCAGTAATAATGAAAATCTGTTCATTGAAAAACAACTTGTTTTCATTCTGACCTCCTTTTTAAAGAATTGGTTACCTTCTGAAAATCACTGATAACAGCATTGAAAAGAATTTCAAAGTCAATCTCAGTGTCTTTTCCCCTGTTCATATACATCCCTGCAAAACCTCCAAAGACCTTTTCACCATAAATCATATTTCCGTCGTCAGCAGATCCAAGCATCCCGAAAGAAAAACTATTCATAATGTCTTCAGTACTCTCTGCAAAACGAATATTCCCCCTGTCAAGGACTATCACATGATCAATGATGCTTGACAAGTCTCTGACCTGATGTGTCGAAATTAAAACACAACGCTCATCATTGATGTATGATGCCATGATCTTTCGAAACTGACTTTTGGAGGGAATGTCAAGCCCGTTGGTCGGTTCATCCATTAACAACAGTTTGCAATTTGAAGCAATCCCAAAAGCAATCATGAATTTTTTCTTCTGACCATAAGACAAATGTTCCAGATTTGTTAGCTCAGAAAGTTCAAACTCCGAAATGATCTTCCCGAAAACTTCAGAATTGAATAAGGGATAAAATCCCTTATGGATGGAAACATACTCCTTCATCGTTGCTGATGGCAACCAGAACTCTTCAGGGATAATAAACAATTCCATCATTGTTTGCACATCCCTGCGTCCTGATACGCGCCCGTTAACAAGCACTCTTCCGGAGGTGGGAAATAGCAAGCCGGCAATATGTCTGATCAATGTGGTCTTACCAGCACCATTCACCCCGAACAGACCGTAAACACAACCCCGCCTTAGGCTCAGATTGAGATCATCAAAGAGATACATCCCCTTGCGATATCCAAATTGTAGTGATTCAATGTGTACCATAATATACAATGTATTTGTTTGTTTTGTGTATTACTTTACTAATACACTGCAAATATAATACACTTAAATTGAAAAAAACAAATTTTTTTCAAAAAAAATTTACCCAACTAATGTAATTATCTGATAATCTTTTTTTAATTTAAAAAAATTATCTGTTGATTATCAGTTTATGTGAAGAGGTCCAGCTTCCTTTTGAAAAACGTAGCACATATATTCCTGAAGGCAAGTTAGGGACTGAAACCACAAAATTCTGTGGATCAGTGTTCATATAATCACATTCAACAACTGCACCGTTCATTGAAATCAGTTCAAAAGAACATCGACCGGGGGGCAATTGTTCTGTTACAGTAACATAAATAAACATCGAAGCAGGAACAGGATACAAAAGCACATCTGATTCTGCCTGCATATCTTCCTGAATCTCAAGAATATGCTGTTGATCTGAAACACAATAGTAGTAATTTTTGCATGTTTTGGCAAACATGATGCTCGTTTGTGTTTGTCCGTAGCTTTTAGTCGTTCCAAGCAAAACAATAGTAGAATCAAGGGCAAAAGCGCAATCAAAGGCTTCATCGTACATGATTCCTCCAATTGTGGAAGAAAGCTGATATACTCCACCCTCAAACAACTGATAATTAAAATCACTACCTCCTGACCCTGCTGAAGTAGTATATCCAGCATAAACTATTAAATCTGAAAAAGGAGCTGTTTTTATACAATTGCACCAGTCATTGGGATGAAAACCCCATTCCAGATGTGTAATATTGAGATTTTCATCAGTAATACCATACACTAGCCTTCGGGAATCATCATCATAGCATGTCACCTTTCCCGTAAAGACCACACCACCATAATGTGTAGTGTCCATATCAAGTATTTCAACATCAGCGCTGTCTTTCAAAAGATAAAGAGTATCAAGAAACATGAGGGTTGTATCTGCTTTAAAAATGTAGCCTTTTTTAAACCCCGTAGCCGTCTCACAAAAGCCAGAAACGAACAGGCTTGTATCACCGGAAAGCACAATTGCAGTAGGTTCAAGAGCGAAAGTATCATTTCCGAAATACACTTCTTCAGTCAGCATCAGATTTTCATCAAACTTATGTAGAAGCACCGAAGGTCTTTCATATTCAACTGAATTTTGCGATACAACATACTTCATCCCCTTTTTGTCTGCAGTGATACCTTTGGCAAAATCCCAGCCATGAAATGCAAATTCATGAATATGCTCCTGCTCCAGATTAAAATTTACTCTGATGACCAGGTTGTCATATTCCCACTCCGAAGAATTTAAAACATACCCGCACACATAAATATCAGTATCACCTACAACGATCATATCCGTTCCGTAAAAAAGTTCAGTCCCGCCAAACACATTATCCTTTATAATCTGGCCGGTTTTATCCACATGAATCAGATAGATATTACTCTGACTTCCAGTTCCCGACTTGTTTCCCATAATCAGATAGCTTGTATCTGCCAGAACTGCTATTCTCTTTCCGTAGTGAAAGCCATCGTAACCATATGAACGGATAAAACTCTGTACTTCTTGGGCAGAAGTTCCAAGCAATGATATCATACAAACAAAAAAGAAAATCTTCTTCATTATTTAATTTAAAGTTTATAATTCAATTCTGCAGCTGCATAATACCCTGTAGGATATAAGCCGGAAAATGATCTTACATGGGTCATATTCAGCCTGAATGAGACATTTCCTGTCCTGACTGAACAAAAAATTCCGGTTTGTATTCCTCCCATTCCCCCATATGCTACAGGAATACCGGCTGATATTGCCTGAGAAATCCTATACTGAGGATATACTTCAACAAATGGCATGCACTGTTGCTGAGGATACCAGGAAAGCCTTCCACTGACAAAAACATCAGATTCAATGAGACTGATCATTTCAAGTTGAAGTGACCATGGCAACATTTCAGACACTATCAGTGTATCATCAGAAAATCCCAGTTCTCCGGACAGAGAATCAGCATAATTGATCAGCAGACTATCGGGATGTTGCAGATTTCTGAGCGAAACCCCGTTAATCTCAACAAATTTATCACCTGATGTACTGATAACACGTCCTCTGAAGCCACCATACACCCCGAAATTATTCAACGATAATTCAGTATAATACCCGGGGATCAAGTCCTTTGAACCAACAAAAAAATCAATTCCTCCACCCATTGCCTGAACAGGCTTCTCCATCTCCAAACCCGATACGAGTTTCCCATCCACCAGAAGCCTGACAGAGGATGTATCGGGCTCGGTATAAATTGAACCCTCTTCTATTTCAAAAATTATAGGTGGCTTATGGAACGAAACAAAAGGAGCGATTCCAAATACAATATTGTTGTTTTTTCCTATGGTTCTTCTGGATCCTGCATAGACTTTATGAAATGCATAGGCAGAAAATCTGCTTTTGTCAAGAACACCTGTTTTACCCAGGGTAAATTCATTCCCCTGAAAAATGAGTCTGAACAAATCGTCAGTGAATGATAAAAAAAGCATATTATGATATTCATAGCCACCATAGGAACACACTCTTGACCTGGAGTCATTGATGTATTCGGTGCTCATTGAAAATCTGAACCCGTAAGTAGTCTGAAACCCGAACCGGTTGAATGGCTGCAGTTTGTCAACAGTGGCCTGTATATCATTGTCCTCAAGTTTTCCTCCCTGAAAAAACAACTGAGAAAAAGAAAATGGTACCTGATCTGATATAAGACCCATATTCCCAAAAAAAGAAAATTTTGACAGTGAATCATACTGGATATCCCCTATATCCCTGATCTGAGCTGTCACACTGAAGCTCATTGCCAACATACATCCACAACAAAAAGAAATGATTGTTTTATTCATCAGAGTTTATCAGCAGATTTAATACAGCAAACGACTGAATATCAATATAATAATCGGAGAATATTTTGACGTTCTGACCATAAGGTAAACTTGATAAGCTTGCATGAAGGATAATCTGTTCAGCCTGCCGAAGGGCTTCAATGTTTGAAACGGGAATTTCTGTATATATGGTTGTTGATCTCGGGCCATCAGTACGGTCTCCTCCAGAAATCACTGCTGCAGCAACAGGCTTACTGAAAGGAAGAAGGAAAAGAATATTTCCCAGGCTATCAGCAAAGGTCATTGACATATCCAGTTCATAAGGAAAGCAATTGTTGACGATTGTCCTGAGCAGAATTCCGTTGACAGGTTTATTAAAAATATCACCCGAAAAATCCGTGGTATCTGAAAATGAAAGGTTAGTCACTGAAGCAAACAGGGGCATGCTTAGGCTGAGTTTTGCATCCAGGGGAATGCCATAATAGAAATCATTTCCTGCGCTTGGATTTCCAAGAGGATTGATATCGAGATTCACCTTGAGGCTGATCTCACCGGGCATATTTTCAATAAAATCCTTCAGATTTGAATTCTCTTCAAGGTCAATTTCAAGATGAGGGGCATAGGCAATTCCCTGCTCAGGGAATACTTCCGTTGCACGTGTAATCTGAATCGGTTTATTCAAAACAGGCCCTGCATAAGTGACCACAGTCCCGCTGTGAGTATTAGTTCCCGAAAATTCTGTAATTTTCAACTGAAAATCAACACCCATATTATTGGTCACTTCAAAAATCAGATCCACATCTTCAATCGAAAAATCATCGGCTGAAATATTTTTAAAAATATCCAGTGATTCATTTTCAACAAATACTGTTGATTGCTGCCCAAACCATCCGCGCGCATAACCAATGACGATATCTTCAAAACCAATATAGAAGATAAACGGATCGCCAAAGTTTACCTGAACATTTTCTGTGGCATTGGGACTGATCCACACTTTAAACTGAGTATCAAAGCAATTATACTGATTAATGCCTATGGTATATAAGTCCCAGTCCATTGAAGTAATATCAATCAGCTCCTCATAGACATAATTTTGTCCGGTAGAAGGCGCCGCAGGAATTTCACGGATTATGGAAAATGCAGAACCTCCGATTGTTGCCGAAGGGATCGTATATTCAATGACAATTGGCTGAGTATACTTGTTCAATGCCTTTACTTTCAGAAAACCACTGCCTATAAACATATCGCTCAGATAGACACCTGAAACACCCAGTCTTTTCATTTCTGCTTTGTCAAGAACCTGAGCACCCGGAGGCAATGTGATTGTAATGGGAGACGTATATGTGTAACTGGCAATGGTATCAAGCCCTATAATCAGAGAATCAATGTCAAAATCAGTCAGTGAATACTCATAAAACACACGGAGCATACTATCAGGATCAGAAACAAGCAAAGAATCCTTGTCAATATCAGTCAGTGTCATTCTTGCATGAAAAGCCGGGAATACGGCTTCCGTTTCCCAGGAGGGAAAATCAGGCTTGCATGAAACTATGACAGTCATCAGCAAACATGGCAATAACAATTTTAAAAGCTTATTCAATGTGTTGTGTGTTATGTGTATGAAGAACAATTTCCATAAAATTTCGTTGCACGAAAGACAGAAAAAAGTGCAAATTTACGTTAAAAATTGTAAAAACAGAAACTTCATTCATTTTTTTTCGTTTATTTGCAAGTGAAACCTAAAAACTAAAAAAAATTATGAAAGGAAAACTATTCATTATGATTGCTTTGATTTGTATGATGGCCGGCACCACTACGACAAAAGCACAAATTGTTGAAGAAGGAAATGTTGTTGTAGATCTCTATTACGGCTGGCCAAACCTGTATACAACAGTATTGAAAGAGCTCTATGCAGAAAACGCAGTTGATAATAGTGTTAAAATCGGGACACTGGGACCTCTCGGACTCCGTTTTGAATACATGATCTCTGATGTTGTGGGTGTTGGTCTGGATGCAGGATATGTCAATACATGGGTGGAATATAAAGAAGAAGATGTGAGCACTAGTTTAGTCTATGACTACAAAGTTTCAGTGCCCAAAATTCATTCATTGTTTAGAATGAATTTCCACTTTGCCAAAAGTGACAAAGTGGATGCTTATGGTGGATTTGGCGTGGGATACAGAAACAGAAATTATAAATTTACAACCAACGACCCCAATTTTGACGAAGGAGAGATTGATTCACTGATTCCTGTCGGTCTGCGTATTTGTATCGGAACCCGCTATTACTTCACAGAAAATATTGGCATTGGAGCTGAAATGGGACTGGGCGGACCCTTGCTTTCATTCGGCATTACCACCAGATTCTAATTATTTTGAATATTCTTTCCCAAGTCTCACTCACTTCAGTGTGTGAGATTTTTTTCATTTGTATATTTGTCTGAAATTTTATTCTCATGAAAAAGCTAATTTATATTCTGTTTATATCATCCATCATTGTTCCTTTTCAGGGCAATTCACAAACAACAAGTAGTATAAAAAACCCTGAGTACATGGTATTGTGGGTTACGCACATCCTGAAACAAACCGGAATGGAATCAAGGCTCGAAGTAAACATCGGCAACATGAACAGCCATTCCCTGAAAGGAATCTTATCAAACGGTGAATCGGGAACTGTTATTTTTAATGATAACGGAAAATCAACAGTGGTCAGAACTGAAGTGGATTTTCTTACTGTTGCTTCTTTTTACGGATTCTCTCTTAACAATGTTGAAGTCACTGATGTGGCAGGGAAAAAGTATTTTCAGTATTTGCTCATCAAAGAAACGGAATGATCCTATGATGAATAATATTTGCTTTCTGCTTCTTATATTCTTTATCATTTCTGTCAGGGCACAGGAAACAATAAAAGCCCTCTTTATAGGCAACAGCTATACTGCTTCCAACAATCTGCCACAGCTTGTTTCTCAAATTGCACTCAGTTGCGGTGATACTTTGATCTATGACAGCAACACTCCCTGAGGTTATACTTTTTAAAGCTCATTGCTCAAATACAACAACACTGGCAAAGATATCAACCGGATGATGGGACTATGTCGTTTTGCAGGAACAAAGCCACCGTTACTCACTTCAGGTCTTAGTTGTGGAACAGGATGTTTATTCTTATGCTGCCATTCTTGACAGTCTTATCAATGTGCAGAATCCATGTGCCGAAAACATGTTTTTTATGACCTGGGGAAGAAAAAAACTGGGATGCTTATTTTTACAGCAGCTGGCCCCCCGGTATGCACTTATGAAGGAATGGACAGCCTCCTCAGTTTCAGATATATGACTATGGCACAACAGAACAATGTTGTGATTTCAGATGCAGGTGCAGTAAATATACATGTCCCTGTTATCTGAATATTTTTTTAACAATTCCTTTTTTGTTTTTTTGGTTTTAGAAGTTGAGGTTTTATTTAATTTTACCAACAAAAACGAAAATATTCGATTATCTTCGTTAGTTACAACAGTGCCATGAAAACACTCTGTTTCCGGATTTTTTTAATTTCATCGTTTCACCTGTCTGTTTTTTACGGAAGTGCCCAGCAACTGACAGTCAGAGTGATTGATACAGAAAATAATCTGCTCCCAGGTGCTGCCGTTCTTCTCACTTCAACCGGCGACAGCACAACAGTTCATTCAATATCAGATCTTCAGGGTGTGGCCACATTCAATAATATTCTTTCCGGAGCATACCTGATGAATGTGACGTATATTGGTTTTAACCCTGTTTCACAGACAATCATTGTTGATGACGACAACCGCCGCTTTGACATTATGATGTCAGCTGATGCCATTGCGCTGGGAGGTGTGACCATTACTGCCAAAAAGCCACTCATCAGGCAGGAAGACGACAAAATGATCATTGACCCTGAGCCACTTGCAAACACCAGCACCAATGCTCTCGAAATTATAGAAAGTACTCCGGGGATTTATGTGGATCAGGACGGAGGTATTTTCCTTACGGGAGCCACCCCTGCCACTGTTTATATCAACGGGCGTGAACAGAAAATGAGTACCGAAGACATCAACACCATCCTGCGCAGCCTGCCTCCCCATAGTGTTGAAAAAATTGAGATCATCCGCACTCCGTCTTCGAAATATGATGCTTCCAGCTCCGGAGGAATTATCAATATTGTGTTGAAGAAAGGAGTGAAAATCGGGAAATTCGGTTCTGTCAGCGGAGGGATGAATCAGGGAGTGTATGGCAACCGTTTCGGGGGATTCACCTTCAACAACAGTGGAGACATGTACACCGGCTACATCAATGTTAATTACAATAATGATGAACGGCTTGACGAAATCAATTCTGTGCGATATCTTCAGAATGACACGAACCTCGAACAGTCGTCAGAAGATGTGCGGAAACGGCACCAGCTTTATCTGGGATACGGGTTCACCTATGACCCCGGCAGAAAGACAAGCTTTTCGTACGACGGGCGTATCAATGGAAGTCTTCGGAATTCTGAATCAAAAAACACCAACCTGATCACTGCACCCGGAGAAGTCATCCTGTCAGAAAGCGATAACTTTACCAATAACCATGTCCAATTTCTGAATATTCAGCAGGACTGGGGAATGATCATAAAAACAGATACCTCAGGCTCTCAGATTGATACAAAACTCAACTATTCGTTCAATACCAGAGGTTCAGACCAGGAATACCTGACAGAATATGTCTCTCCCATTGACACTGCCTATGCAACCAGCGGAGATAATCTTCAAAACCGCCATTTTATTGTTTTTCAGTCAGACCTGACACAACAGCTTCCATGGAAATTTAAAATGGAAGCAGGCATCAAAACATCATGGCAGTTGTATAATAGTGATGCGAAGTATTATCTGGACAACAACGGAGTTCAGATCACTGACGACAGCCGGACCAATGCATATACCTATACAGAGAACATCAATGCGTTCTATGTGCAGGCCTCCCGACCCCTGTTTGCCGGATTCCAACTGAAGGCAGGTGTTCGTATGGAGCACACATCCATGAACGGACAGCAAACTGTACCTGCTGACACCAGTTTTCTGGTCAACAGGGCAGATTGGTTCCCATACGTGTATCTCAGCAGAAAAGTGCTTGATTTGATGGGCATTGAGTTGTTTGGTTATGCAATCTACCGCCGCACCATCAGCAGACCGGATTATGATGATCTGAATCCATACATCAGATTCATAGACCAGTTTATGTACGAAACCGGAAATCCGTCACTGAAACCACAGTTCACCGATAATGTGGAACTAAATGTCAGCTTCAACGATTTTCCGGTGTTTGCAGTGGGACAAAATGTTACCACCGATATTTTTTCAATGGTGATGTATCGGGATGATGATTATCCAGAGGTGCTTGTCAGAACCTATGATAATGTGGGAACCAGCCGTGAAAAGTACCTGAGAGGAATGGTGGGAATTCCTCCCGGAGGGATCTACTTCTTTGCTCTTGGAGCTCAATACAATATGAATGAATACGACGGGATGTATGAAAACGAACCTCTGACATTTACCAACAACAGCTGGAGATTTTTCACCTTTCACTCACTCAACATCACTGAAAACACCAAATTCACAGTGAGTGGCTTTATGATGAAAAACGGAGTGTGGAATTTTTACGAACTTGAAGATTTCGGACAGATCAATGCAGGGCTCACCCAAACCTTTCTCAACAAAAAACTGACGGTAACACTGAATGCCAGAGATATTTTCAAAACCAATGTAAATAGGTTTGAGTTCAATCAGGGATCAATCAGGAACACAGGAGACAGATATACCGATAACCGCCGTTTCGGCATCAATATCAGATACAATTTCGGCATCAGAAAAAAAGAAATACGAAAAGGCATGCCCGAATTTGAAGAACCTGAGTTTTGATTTTTATAATCTTTAATTAGTCAATGCTTATCATTAAGGCATTTATGAACAATGCCCTACTTCTTCACAAACTGCAGATAGATGTTTTCTCCATTGGCAGAGATGATTTGGCAATACATTCCTGAATTAAGATGATCAGCATCAAGGCTGATCTGATGAAATCGTTTGTCGAGAACAATAACTGTCTGCACTTTAGAAACAACTTCACCCATGGTGCAGATGATTCTGATATCTGTCCCTATATCTATTGTC
Organism: uncultured Bacteroidales bacterium; assembly: GCA_964428185.1. GTDB lineage: Bacteria > Bacteroidota > Bacteroidia > Bacteroidales > DTU049 > CAYMAZ01. Next base: position 47,775 of record CAYRXH010000002.1, on the reverse strand, counting down.
AGCACAAACTCAAGTTTCAGATCAGATTCAAAAACCGGATTGTGATAAAGCCGGGTCTGCAGTTGATTATTTTCACAATGGTCGTTAAATGCAACAACATTATATACAGTATTTTTTTCGTGATAGTCAGTTTGAACCAAAAGGTAATAACTTGTTCCAGCATGAGGATGAAGATCTGAAAATTCATAACTGCTTGGTTAATTGGCAGTACCGCTAAATGTTTTTTTTGTCCCGTAGGGAAAAAATCGATAACTCAACCACCGCATAATAAATTAAGTCCCGTATGGAACGATATATTCTGGTGTTTCCCCATCAGTGTGAGTGTGAGTTTAGAGAAACAGAGCGAGAGTGGTCGTAAGTGCTTCACACTAACTCTCACACTCGCTCTGTTTGGAGTGGGAGCAACAGGATTCGAACCTGTGACCCCCTGCTTGTAAGGCAGGTGCTCTGAACCAGCTGAGCTATGCTCCCTTATTTGAGGGTGCAAATATAATAGTTATTTTTAATCTGCAAAGAAAAAAATGTAATTTTTTTTATCCACCTGAAATCAAATGCAACACCATCACTTCATCTCCATCATGTATCACAGTAGTATCAAAATGCTCACGCAAAACACTTTTATTGTTGATTCTTACTACCAGCAACTTAAAGGTAAAATTCTTTTTCTTCAGTAGTTCCGAAACTGTCATCTTCTCAGTCCCTGAAAACTCCTCGGGTTTGTTGTTCAGTTGTATTTTCATAGTGTGTGATTGGTGATTAGCAGTTCAATTACTACATCGGCCTGCATATTGGCTGCGATGCAAACACGTGGAGCGATGGGTGGATTGTCTTCGGTCACTTCCCAGATGAGATCGCCACAAACCCACAAGTTTCCATAATGCTCAACTTTCATCTGATTCAGATTGCCAAACCCTGCCAGTCCCATTGCACTCACCAGAGGTTTGTCGGGAAAATACATTTCAACAGCTTCAATAATCATTAGTTTCATTTCAGCCTTGTCAAATGCCTCAACTATCACATCACATTCGCCAAAATTAAGAGCAATACTTTCAGCAGTGAGCTTTTCATCAATTGGAATCACTTGAACTTCGGGATTGATCCTCTGAATATTTTCTCTCAGGGCATCCACTTTCTGTCGGCCAATCTGATCGTAAAAATAATACTGCCTGTTGAGATTGGATTCTGTTACTTTATCAAAATCGGCAATAATTAATGTCCCCACTCCCACTCTGGCCAAAGAAACGGCGCAGTTGGACCCAAGACCACCGGCTCCTGCAATGCCTACAGTATAACCTGATAATTTGTTCTTCAGTTCTGAAAATGTCATTTTTAAATTAAATATTTCTACAAATTTACATGAACATTTTAATTTACACACAACCGAAAAAAAAAGTAGCAAGTAGTAAGTAGAGATAGAGAAAGAAATTGCAGTTTCTCATCACTTGCACTCTCTACTCTTTACTTTTTATAGAGAAAATATATAAAATCACTATCTGAAATTTGGAAACAGCCAGAAAATATTTTTTATAATACTCTGATAACGTAAAATATAAAGTTCTTTGTCCATATCAGTTATGATAAACATCAAAATCAAATTCCAAAAATTTGGAGTTCCTAAAGTTTGAAAATGCAGAATAATTTCATAATTTTGCCGCTCAGACAAAATCAAACAACAACAATATGATTAACATTGAAGAAATTAAAAAGAGCCGACACATTCTGAAAGAGCTAACCTATGAAAAGACTTCCATTAACAAGGGATATACAGACAAAGTTCTCTATGTGAATGTTGGCAATACTGAATTCAGTATTAAGGATGTTCCCCCCATGATGAAAGAAAAATTCATTGGAGGGAAGGGGTATGGTTTAAAATTGTTGTGGGAAGCCACACTCCCCACAACAAAATGGAATGATCCTGAAAATGAATTAGTTATCTCCGGAGGTCCCATCTGTGGTATTACCCAATATTCAGGGGCAGGCAAGTCCATAGTCGTTACCATATCTCCCCAGACGGACATCCCCATCGACAGTAATGTGGGTGGATTCTTTGGTCCTTTTCTCAAGGTGTGCGGTTTTGATGCAATTGAGATTCAGGGCAAAGCAGAAAAGGATGTGGTGATTTATCTTGACGGAGTAACAGGCAGAATTGAGATTTTTGAAGATCCCGGATTTTCTCATGACTCTCACCTGCTTGCTGAAGAACTGACTGATCTTTTCGCAACTGACGAAAAGGACAAGAAAAATATCGGAATTGTCTCTGCAGGAGATGCTGCTGACCATTCACTGATTGGAATGTTGAACTTTACTTTTTACGACAACAAGCGTAAAAAAATCAGACTGAAACAGGCCGGACGCGGGGGTACAGGGACTGTCCTCCGTGACAAAAAAATCAGAGCCATCGTTGCAAAAATCCCTGGTATTACAGGAAACATCAACAATGTTGTTGACATTGAAGCCATCATGGAACGCGGTCGCCGCTTTAACAAAGAAATGCGTGAGCTTGATGATTCACAGTGTGAAATGCGCAAAAAGGGGACAGCTCACCTTACAAACATCATGAATGACTATGATTTGCTTCCAGTTCACAATTTCAAATTCGGAATTCACCCTGACGCTTATAAAATTCACGGTGATGTGTGGATGAGTTATTTCACACAGGGAGTTCCTGACGGTTGCTGGATTGGTTGTAATATGAGCTGTGCTAAGGGTGTTGATAATTTTGAACTGAAAACCGGTCCCTACAAGGGACAAAAGGTCATTGTTGACGGTCCCGAATATGAAACAACTTCATCGCTGGGGTCAAACATGGGAATTTTCAATCCCGAATGGACCATCGAAGCAAACTTCTACTGTGACACTTACGGTATCTGTACAATAACATGGGGAACCATCATGGGTTTTGTCATGGAATGTTATGAAAACGGTATCCTCAATAAAGAACGCACCTGTGGTCTGGATCTGAGTTTTGGCAGTGAAAATGATGCCATGGAACTATTGCATCAGTTGGCACGCAGTGAGGGTTTTGGTGTGATTGCCGGAATGGGTGTCCGCAAGATGAAAGAAATGTTTATCGAAAAAGGCTGGGGAGATCCAATGTTTATTACAGATATAGCTATGGAAAACAAAGGTCTTGAATACAGCCAATATATCTCCAAAGAATCACTGGCACAACAGGGTGGATATGCAATGACCAACAAAGGTCCGCAGCATGACGAAGCCTGGCTGATTTTCATGGATATGGTCAACAATCAGATTCCTACATTTGAAAAGAAAGCCGAGGCCTTGTATTATTTCCCCATGTTCAGAACATGGTTCGGACTTCAAGGATTGTGCAAACTGCCATGGAATGATGTAGAACCTGCCGACAACCACCTTCAGGCTGAACCTGCCAAGGTGCCCGAGCACGTTGATAATTATGTTACCATATACAAAGCAGTTACCGGCAACGATTTTACCAAAGAGGAACTCATCCGCCAGAGTGAAAGGGTATATCAGTTCCAGAGGATTTTTAACATCCGCCGCGGATACGGACTAAGAAAACATGACGCACAGCCTTATCGTGCTGCAGGCCCTGTTACAGTTGAAGAATATGAATCACGGCAAGAGCGTTATGATGGTCAACTGAAAGACCTTCTTGGTATTGATCCCGCTGGAAAAAGCACTCAGGAAAAAATGGCATTTCTCAGAAAACACCGCGAAGATCAGTACGAAAAACTCCTCGACGCTGTGTATAAAAGACGTGGCTGGACACCCAACGGGGTTCCTACCATCGAAAGACTGAAAGATCTGGGAATGGACCTTCCTGAAGTTCTTGAAGTTGTTACTCCTCTTCAGTAGAAAGGTGAAAGGTGAAAGTGAAAAGATAAAAGTGTGAAGTGAGTTATCTCGCTTTACACTTTTTTCTTATGTCTAACATACCAATTACTGAAGAATGGATTCATAGTAGTCATGAAGCTTTGAATGTGGCGGGTCATTGCATCATCTTGTATGAGATACTTCGGGATTGCAGAAATAACGCCATAGTATGATTTTCGTCTATCAATCCCTCTGTATGACAGTTGTGTCACTTCGAGTGCCCGACGCAGGAGGGAGTATCGAGAAGTGGCTACATGTTCTCAATACGACCTCTACGTGGTCTACTCGAACTGACAGGCGGGTTAGGGGTATATGGGTATAGAGGTATAGAGGTGGAGGGTATAAGGGTATAAGGGTATAAGGGAAAATGTACAAGGCAAAAGGAAATATTTTCTATTTTCTAAAGGATAAAGTATAAGGTATAGAATAATGAATATTGCTCCAAAGGAGTCCCTCCATGAAATATCGAATGTCGAAGTGTTTTTTACCCCTCACCAATCACTAATAGCCAGTCACAAGCACAACACCATCACGCAATCTAAGAATCTTCCAATCTTTTAATCATTATTGTCCGATAAAAATAAATATTTTGTTTTTTCAAAACATAATATTTTGAATGTGAGTATTTTATGATTTACAAATTTGCCACTTTCATAAGTAAGCCCCAGCTCGCATAAGAATCTCTAAAACACAATATTTTCAAGGCTTTTCAAACTTTAAACATTTTTTCCTGACAATAGTGAAAAAAAATTAAAAAGCTTTTCACTTTATCACTCATAATTCTAATGAAAATCATCATTCAAAAGTATTTGATTTCTTGAACAATCCTCTTTTTTTGAGGTAACAGCACATTTTCCTGTGGTAAAATCTTTAATTTTGCCAAATAGATTCAGTTTCGGATGCACAAAAAAGTTCAAATTACAACTCAGGAAATTGTAAAAGTCACGCTGACCGGGCTGATAGTCAATGTTATACTTACTACAATAAAATACTTTGCAGGCATTGTGGGTCGCAGCAGTGCAATGATTGCCGATGCCACACATTCGCTGTCAGATCTGATTTCAGACATTATTGTGTTGATTTTTGTAAAAATTTCTGCACGACCTGTGGATGATAACCACAGATATGGGCATGGCAAATTTGAGACATTTTCAACATTTGTAGTTGGAACATTGCTTGCAGTGGCAGGATTAGGCATACTCTGGGATGCGGGAAACAATATTTATCTTTACAGCATCGGTGCGATATCAGAGCCTCCAAAAACCATCGCATTGTATTCTGCTGCAGGTTCAATCATTGTCAAGGAGATTTTGTTCTGGTACACTATTTTTGCTGCACGACGCCACAACAGTCAGGTTTTGAGAGCCAATGCCTGGCATCATCGATCAGACGCCCTCTCTTCTGTTGCCACTTTACTTGGAATTGGCGGAGCTGTTTATTTAGGTGGTCATTGGCAAATTTTGGATCCTCTTGCTGCAGCAATTGTCAGTTTTATGATCATCAGGGTTGCCCTGAAAATAATACTCCCCGCGGTAAATGATCTGTTAGAAAAATCATTGCCTGAAAAAACCAGAAAAGAAATCTGTGCAATCATTTCTTCAGTAGACCATGTACAACAGCCTCACGGACTAAGAACCAGAAATATAGGAAATAACATAGCTATTGAAATTCACATTAAGATTGATCCCAAGATGAGTGTGTATAATTCACACGAAGTGACACTTGATGTTGAAAAAAAACTCAAAGACAGGTTCGGAGAAGCAACCCATGTTGTGATTCATGTTGATCCGGCGTGAAAAAATTTAAAAATCAATTTCAGAATCTCAATAAAACCTACTAGATTAGTATCTGTTCAAAGCATTCAGGTCTTCAAACGCAATCTTCAGCCTGTCTATAATTCCTTTTTCACCTTCACGCAACCATGTGCGGGGATCGTAAAACTTTTTATTTGGTTTGTCTTCTCCTTCAGGATTCCCGATTTGACCCTGAAGATACTCCTTTCTTGAAAGATAGAATTTATGAACTCCATCCCAAAACGCCCACTGGGTGTCAGTATCAATGTTCATTTTAATAACCCCGTATGAAATAGCTTCACGGATCTCTTCCCTTGAAGAACCTGAACCTCCATGGAATACAAAATTCAGTGGTTTCTCTTCAGACAGACCAAAATGCTCACGGACATATTTCTGGGAATTATTTAATATTCGTGGTTCCAGCTTCACATTCCCTGGTTTGTATACACCATGAACATTCCCGAAAGATGCGGCAATAGTAAAGTTCTCGCTGATTTTTATCAGCTTTTCATAAGCATAAGCCACATGTTCCGGTTGAGTATATAATTTTGAACTTTCAATTCCTGAATTGTCAACACCATCCTCTTCACCTCCTGTAACACCAAGTTCAATTTCAAGTGTCATTCCCATTTTAGACATGCGTTCAAGATATCTACTGCAGATGTCAATGTTTTCTTCAAGAGATTCCTCTGACAAATCGAGCATATGAGAACTGAACAATGGTTTTCCGGTAATCTTAAAAAACCTTTCCCCTTCATCAAGCATTGCATCAATCCATGGAAGCAGTTTCTTTGCTGCATGGTCTGTGTGAAGAATTACAGGAATTTCATACAATTCTGCCACTCTATGAATATGATAGGCTCCTGAAATCGTTCCTGCAACAGATGCCTTCATGGAGTCAGCAATGCCTTTCCCTGCAAAAAACTGACCACCTCCGTTTGAAAACTGAACAATGACAGGTGAGTTAACCACCTTGCCAGCCTCCAGCACTGCGTTCACCGAATCTGTACCAACAACATTTACTGCTGGGAGAGCAAACTCATTATCTTTTGCATAATCAAGAATTGTTTTCACAACACTGCCGGTTGCTACGCCTGGTTTTACTATTTCTGATAATTTCATGTGTTATTTTTTTTCAAAATTAAAAAAAATACGCAACCAAATTGTAAAAAATTAAATCTATTACTTGAGTTCTAAAAAAAATTCTGATATTTGTAAAAATTATTTAACTTTTTTTTAATTAAAATCAAATCCATTATGAAGAAATTTATCAATTTGACAGTATTTTCTGTTCTGATGGCAGTTTTTGTTCACTATTCTGCTGCTCAGATCAGTCAGGGAGGTACTCCCATTTCATTCACCTTGGGAGAAAAAAGCCTGACACAAAATGTGCCTATGCAGGTGATGCCTTATGTTGATGTTGATGCACTCAAAGCCGAAGACATTGTACTTGATCAGCGGAAAGATATTCCCTGGAGATTCGGACAGAACATTGAAGTAGCCATTGATGTGAAAACCATGGGGACCAAAGATGAATTGTTTGACGGTGGCACATTGTGGAGAATTGACATTGTATCACCCGGAGCATTATCTTTAAATTTCCAGTTTGATAATTTTCAGATTCCCGAAGGTTCCACATTGTTTATTTACAATCAGGATCGCAGCGAGGTATTGGGAGCGTTTACAGAGTTCAACAATCGGGATGACAGGATTTTTGCCACCACCTTGATTCGCGGTGATCATATTACTCTGGAATATTACGAACCTGAAGATGCAGCTTTTGAAGGCACACTGCATTTAAGCACAGTGACTCACGGATACCGTGGCCCGGAAGAATTTATTAAATCCTTCGGCAGTTCCGGTTCCTGCAACGTCAATGTTGCCTGTCCCGAAGCAGCACCTATGGCTGATCAGATCAGAGGAGTCTGTATGCTTGTTTCAGGAGGAAGCGGATTCTGTTCAGGTTCTTTGATCAATAATACAGCAAACGACGGCACACCTTATGTTCTCAGTGCTGACCACTGCTATTCCAATCCTTCTTCTGTAGTCTACTGGTTTAACTGGCAAAGTGCAACATGTTCAAATCCTGGGAGTTCACCTCCATACAATTCCATTAGTGGAGCAACACAGATAGCAAGAAATGCCGCAACAGACTTCTGGCTTGTAGAACTCAGTTCAGCACCTCTAGCTTCATGGAATGTCTATTATTCAGGATGGAACAGAACTCTCAATAATACCCTCACAGGAACGGCATGGGGAATTCATCATCCTTCAGGTGATATTAAAAAAATCAGCTGGTCAGACCTTGGTGTTTCAACAACATCATATTTGCAGAACCCAGTTCCCGGCGACGGAACTCATTGGCGCGTCACCCAATGGAGTGACGGCACAACAACTGAAGGAGGATCTTCAGGCTCTCCCTTATTTGACTCCAATGGACATATTATTGGGCAGTTACACGGAGGCTATGCATCATGCTCTAGCATGACATCCGACTGGTATGGCAAACTCGGAGTTTCATGGACAGGTGGCGGTACTAATGCCACACGTCTCAGCAACTGGCTTGACCCACTGGGAACAGCACCTTTAGTTCTTGATGGATTTGACCCGAATCAAGTTGCAGGCGTTGATGCCCAAATGAATGCTGTTACTGTTCCTGAAGAAACCTATTGCAGCACCGGAAACATAACCCCTGAAGTAGTTATCAGAAATGCAGGAACAATTACTCTCACTTCTGCAACTGTAAGTTATACTTTGAACGGTGGCGCTCCTGTGAACCAAAACTGGACAGGCTCATTGGCAACCGGAGCAACTGCAACAGTTACTTTTCCGCAGATACCAATTGGTGTTGGAACTCACACTTTTGTGTCCACAGTTTCCAATCCCAACGGCACAACAGATGTAAACCCTGCCAACAATTCACTGACTCAGAATGTTGAAGTATTCAGCTTCTCAATTCCTTTCTTTGAAGATTTTGAAACTGGCTCTGTTGATTGCTGGTCAATTGAATACGTCTACGGAACTACACCTTGGTACCTTGCTTATGGCGGAGTTAATGGAAATCCTTCTGCTGCATACTCAGGCTCATATAACGCATTGTTCTATATCAACAATTATACAGCTCCTGTTTCAAAACTTATCACACCCCAGCTGAATTTGAGCAGTATGACAAGTGCTACTCTGACATTTTACCATGCTATGGCAGACTGGTTAGGGGACCTTGATGAACTAAGAGTTTACTACAAAAACAGCGCTTCTGGAAGTTGGAATCTGTTGCAAACATATAATACCAACACAACAAGCTGGACTTTACGCACAATTTCACTCCCAAGTGTAACTGCAACATACTGGGTCGCTTTTGAAGGATATGCCAATTACGGATATGGTGTTTGTGTTGATGATGTGCTGATTGACGGTACAACAGTGGGCATTGATGAAGAGCAACAAACAGCAGGAATTATTTTACACCCAAATCCTGCCAAAGATCAGTTTACTCTTGCTTTCACAAAAACCGACCACAACTTTGATCTCATCACTATTCGTGACATCAACGGAAAAACAGTTTACAGCCAAAACATCAGTTCAGGAACAAACAGTCTGAATATCGACTGCTCTTTGTTTGCTGCAGGTGTATATATGGTTACTGTTCATTCTGAAAACGGGAATACAATTAAAAAACTCATCGTACAATAAGTAAATTAAGCACAAAAAAAAGAGCCTGATTGTTCAGGCTCTTTTTTTTTTTATTCTGGCAGACAATCCGGATGGATTCCAAACACATAATTTTCGATAACCTGAGCTTCCCGGGCAGTCTCACAGCCCATAAAACCTGTGATATCTTCATAACTTATGTTGAGTTGAAATTGTTCAGCAAGTACTGAAGAAACCGGAATATAGGACCAGTGCCATGCCTCATCCTCATATCCTGTTTGCCTATCAGTCCCCTTGTTTTTATATGGCTGACAAAATCCATAGGTGGCAGCATTCTGACAAAGCCACTGGTATTCCTTCAAGCCTTTCTCTGTTTTAAAATAAGAAGGGTCAACACTATTGATGTCAATATCTGTTCCCCAGTGATGTCGAGATGTTCCGGGCATTGAAGAATATCTGAGGATAATCTTTGCACGCTCAAGAGGATCAGTAACTGTCGTTTTAAGGTTTTTTCCTCCCACAAGGGTTTTTCCGGTCCATTTATTCTCCCAGATTTGCTTCTGTCTGTAAAAAGTTCGAGTCGCTGACACAATATATAAATTGATGCCATCCATTTTTGCTGCGTCATGCATTTTCTGAAAAGCCAGTAATACTTCTGTCTGGAGCCATACTCCATCCTTCTGGGTATATGGATATTGTGCCATTTTAAAATTCTCATGTTCAGCTGGATTAAATTTTCCAAGCAGTAATTCCTTCATATCATTTGTGTTTTTCATAGTGTTTTTCTGAGTGGGAAAAATTCCAATCACAAACAATAAATACAAAAACATCCATTTTATCATTTTCGTTTCATTTTCAGCACATTCAATACTTTACTAACAATTGCCTTATCAGTCAATCCGTATCTTTCCATCAGTTCAGCAGGGCGACCGGATTCACCGAAAGTATCATTGACTCCAACAAAACCAACTGGTACTGGATAATGCTGACTCAGAACTTCTGCAACAGTTGATCCAAGACCACAAGCCATCTGATGCTCTTCACAGCAAACCACTGCACCACAATATTCAGCAGCACTCAGCACAAGTTCCCTGTCAAGAGGTTTAATTGTATGAATATTAACAACCATTGCACGAATACCTGAGTCTGCCAACTGATCTGCAGCGACAAGTGCATGCCATGTCAAATGACCGGTTGCAATTATGCAAACATCCTTGCCAGACTTTAAAATTTGCCCCTTTCCAACTTCAAAAATCTGATCCGGACTTGTAAAATCGGGAACCCCATCCCGACCATACCTGATATATACTGGTCCGTTGATATTTTCAACTGCTTCAAGAACAGCTTTTTCTGTCTGAGTTGCATCACAAGGTGATAAAACAGTCATGTTCGGCAATACTCTCATAACAGCAATATCTTCGAGTGCCTGATGTGTTGCACCATCTGCCCCTACTGATACTCCGGCATGAGCTCCTCCGATAATTACATGCAAATTATTGTAACAGACAGAGACCCTGATCTGGTCTGCAGCTCTGAATGCAGAAAAAACACCATAGGTTGAAAAAACGGGTATTTTTTTCATTAATGCCATTCCGGCAGCCACCCCTGTTGCATTCTGTTCCGCAATACCAATTGAAAAAAACCGATCTGGAAATTCAGAAGCAAAACCATCCATTCCAACTGATGAAGTTATATCAGTTCCCAGACAAACCAGTTCAGGATTGTTTCTGCCAGCGCTCACAAGACCTCGGGCAAAACCTACCTTCGTTGGAATAATTTCCCTATATTTAATGATTTCCTTCATGGGCATAATCCTCAAGTTCTTTTATGAATTGCTTAATCTGCATTGTATCTGGAGCTTTTCCATGCCAAAGATGATTGTTTTCGATTGATGGAATTCCTTTTCCCATCACCGTCCTTGCCAACAACACACAAGGCTTGCCTTTCACAGATTTCATTTTGGCAAAAACGTCTGTTAACTCCCTGATATTATTTCCATTACAACTGAAACACTCCCATCCGAAAGATTGCCATTTGGCAGATAGGGGTTCAAGCGCCATCACCTGCTCAGTATCTCCGTCTATCTGTTTGTAGTTTCTGTCAACAATGGCAATCAGGTTATCAAGCTTGTAAAAGCCAGCACTCATTGCCGCTTCCCATACACTGCCTTCCTGCAATTCACCATCACCCATGACAGTATACACATGCATATTCCTGTTGTCCATTCTTGCAGCCAGAGCAATCCCCACAGATACCGATAGTCCCTGTCCAAGACTTCCAGAGGATATTTCAATCCCCGGCAATCCGAACTCCTTGCTAGGATGACCTTGCAATCGTGAATCAAGCTGTCTGAGGGTAGAGAGCTCAGATTCATTAAAATACCCTGACTTTGCCAGAGTAGCATAAAGTAAAGGAGCCAGATGACCCACAGACAATATGAGTCTGTCGCGATGTTCCCAATCAGGACAGGAAGGTTTATGGTTTAAAACTTGAAAATACAATACCGTAAAAACATCTGCAAGACCAAGGGATCCACCCAGATGTCCTGAACCTGCCGCAGCCAGCGAATGAATAACGCTTATGCGTATATCAAATGCAATTCTCTGAAGTTTATCAACAGATCCCACTCTGTCCATACATGCTTCTTTTTTGTAAAATTACATTTTTTCTTATAAAAACACCTATGAATTTAAATAAAACTCTTTTTCAGCTTCTACCACAAACTGCTTCATCTCTACCTTTTGTTTGATGTTTGTTGTCTTTGGTTATGAATAATTATAACTTTAAGAATAAATTGAACAACAGACTTGTGAAAAACAAAAACTGATGCATCCCTATGAAAACATGAAAACCAAATGCCTTATGAAAAAGTTCAGACTTCCCATTCAAATTTCAATTTTACATTATCTGTTTATCACTTGTCTTGTTCTGTACACTCCTTCATTATATTCACAGAGCAGCGGAGAAATTCACGGACAAATCATTGATGCAGAAACAGGAGACCCAGTTCCGCTGGCAAATGTCTATATTAAAATTGACGGAACAATACTGGTAGGTACAGTTGCTGATTTCGACGGATACTTCAGGATGAAACCTGTCCCGGTGGGAACCTTCATTGTTACAGCCTCACTTATTGGTTACGGAGAAGTTGAAACTGTCGGGGTCATTGTTGATGCTGACAAAATTACCTATATCAAGCAAGTACAACTCCCTCAGGGCAACAATTTGCCAACGGTTTATATCACTTGGGAAAAAGATCTTGTAGATGCAGAAGATCCATCAAAGAAAACCATGGACATGATTGTCGCAAAAAAAATCCCTGGTTCAAGCAATTTCAATATGCTGCTTACTGCTACAACAAGTGACATCTACTCTTCAGAAGATCAGAGAGAAATCCACTTCAGAGGTTCACGGGCCAATGATGCAGTGTATATTGTTGATGGTGTGAAAATGGTGAATACAACAGCCATGATTCCCACGCGGGGAATTGGAAATATGACAGTATATTCGGGAGGAATTCCAGCAAAATACGGAGACTTTACCGGTGGTGTCATCATTATTGAATCAGAAGGATATTTCAGTTGGTTGTCAAAAGAACGCTCAAGAGAACTTATGAATAAATAAAGATGAAGCTCACAGGGAATAACAGGCTCAAAGATCTCAGTGACGAAGCAGTCATTGCCCGGTTCATTGAATCGGGCAATCCTGCTGTTCTTGGCATCCTGTATAACAGATATGCCCGGCTTGTTTTCGGTCTCTTCCTGAAATACCTGAAAGACTTCAATACTGCTGAAGATGAAACAATGGCAATATTTGAACGACTGATATCTGATATCCGAAAATACCAGATAGAATGTTTCAGAGCCTGGCTCCACACATACTGTAACAACCATTGTCTGATGATTTTGAGAAAAAAGAAACCATACTTTGTTGATCTTATTGCCGAGACTATTGCATCTGAAACTTATACATCAGAATCAGATCCACAACACACAACCGAAACTTTAATTCATACATTGAATCATCTTCTTTCAAAGCTCAAACCTGAACAGCAGAAATGCATCCGGCTCTTTTATCTTGAACACCTCAGCTATAACGATGTTTCATCCCATACCGGATACTCCCTCAGTGAAGTAAAAAGCCATATACAGAACGGGAAGAGAAATCTGAGAATCAGTCTTTACAAAGTCACAGAAAACAACAATGAAAAATAACAATTATAAATGTATGTTGCCATTTCTTGGATTCATTCAATACAGAATAAACATGATTGATGACGATGATTTCAGCAGGGATGCATCAGAAGGATTCAGTTTATTTCCCTGGAGTGTATCCAGAATTCCCAGAATTCGTTTTAAACTCAGATTTCTTATTCTTAAAACAACTTGGATTGCACTTACGCTACCTATCAAAGCAGCTGCCATTACAGGTTTGGTTGCTGCTGCAACAACAGGTATAATATTCATTCACATCCTTCGCTCCTCATTTGAGCAAATGCACAAGGAATATTCTTCTGAAGGAAAAATCATCACTCATTCAGTGAGCAATATTGTGAGTGATGCTCAAAGTGAAACTGAGAACTTTAAAATTACCAATCAACATTCACGTCCATACAATACTTGCATGAACAAACCAGCATGTTCTGAAATGCAGCCTATGAAAGCAATCTCATCAGACAGACTGACTATTCCGGATTTTAGTCCAACTGTTCCACATTATTCAAGTTTCCCTTCTGTCAATTACGGTCAATATAAATTTTTTGATTTCACTTCCATATATGAAAAAAATAACCCCCTGCTACTTCCTACACTTACCGGACTTGAGGCTAAATATGAAAACCAGGATGCAGTCAGGCTTCATGAAACATTTCTTATGCAAGACACCATTGCATATCTTGACTACATGAAAAAAAATTTCAATATTTATGGAATCAGGGCATCTGAAAGAAGCGCTCAGGCTAACCGATATTTTACTCAATCAGCGACCTGATGATGAAAACGGAATCTATTACAAAGGACTCATATTATTTCAGCTTGGGCGATATGAAACAGCATTTTCCTATTTTCATCATTGTGAACATTCGACATTCAGGACATTTTATCATGAATCCCGCCTTCATAAACTATACATGTTCCATCAGGAAGGGAACACCATTGAGGCTCTGACCCTCATAGAAAGCATGCTTTCTGAACAAAGTCCTTTTTCAGACATTGCCATACAGATAAAATTAAAAATCCTAAATGCACAATAGCCATGAAGAAACTTATACTGATTTTAGGAATAATTTTATTGCATTCCATGTGTTTTTCCCAGACATTCATATTCACGGGAACAGTTATTGATTCAGCCAGCATGCAACCTTTGCAGGGAGCTAATATCTTCATTGAAGGAACCACATCAGGGACTGTCAGCGATTATTCAGGAAATTTTAGCCTCAGAATTCATCATACACCATGTGTCTTAAGCATTTCGCATATCAGTTATTCATCAGATTCAATAACAGTGAAGCCAAATCAAACAGGACATTCTACTGTACTCCTTTCAAAGTCATCAAAAGTACTTCCGGAGTTTAGTGTATGGGCTGAACAAATCAGGTGTATCAACCCTGAAGATCAATATTTTATTACAGATTATCGGATAATGGATGGCAATATTCTGGCTGTGGCATATAAAAACAGAATGTTTTCAAGACAATATCTTATAATGTTTTCAACTGCAGGAGAAAAACTGGCTGAACAAGAAATTGAAAACAACGGCGGACTCTATCAGGATCCGGATAATTATTGTTATATTGTACTGAACGGTAACGGACATCAGATTTTTTTCAGGGACAGTCTGTTCAGCTTTTCTGAAGCAATTGATGCATCAATTATTAATACTGCAAGAAATTCTTTTGCTGCCACTCTATACACTCTTCTGCTCAAGAAATATTACTATAACAACCAGATACTAAGCTATTATTCATGGAAAAACGAGAAAAGGAATGCTGAAGAATTCAAGACATATATTAATGATGAAGGAATTGAAATGATGTCATGGGGTGCATTTTTTGACGGCAAAGAATTTGATAATCGCTTTGCAAGTCAGATATTTTTCAAACCCATACAGGCACCTGTATTTGTGCGGGATTCAGAAGTACTTGTATTTAATTGTATCACAGGTAATATTTAGCATTATTCAGGTTTAACGGGCTCACTGACCGATGAAACAGAGATGCAGTTTATAAAAGACAAGCAATGGTCAGGTGATTTTTATTATGATCCTGTTAAGGATATGTTTTACACATCAATCATCAGAAAAAGCACGACATATATTGTCCCGATTAACATAGAGACAGGTGAAGCAGGAGAAGAAACAAAACTAAGTGGATACTCACACATTGAAAATATCAGATTTTACAACGGAAATCTTTTCTTTTTGTATAAGCAATATTATGGAGATGCTTACAAACGTTTATATGTAAGCAATCTGAGTTCAAAATAAACAGAAGAGAGCAATCGCAATGAATTTTTTCTGAAAAACACAAAAAAAGGCAAAATATTTTTGTCATATCAGAAATACTTACTATTTTTGCAGTCCGAATTTTTGGCCCTAAACATGAAACACGGTGATGGTCAAGGGTTTGCGTTCTTTGAGGAGAAAAGCCGATGTAGCTCAGCTGGCCAGAGCAGCTGATTTGTAATCAGCTGGTCGGGGGTTCGAATCCCTCCATCGGCTCAAACAGGGGGAGATTCCAGAGTGGTTAAATGGGGCAGACTGTAAATCTGTTGGCGACGCCTTCGGAGGTTCGAATCCTTCTCTCCCCACTCAGAAAATTAGCGGAAGTAGCTCATTTGGTAGAGCGAAAGCCTTCCAAGCTTTAGGTGGCGGGTTCGAATCCCGTCTTCCGCTCATGCAAAGCCGTTGTAGCTCAGGGGTAGAGCACTTCCTTGGTAAGGAAGGGGTCATGAGTTCAAATCTCATCAATGGCTCTGAAATTTTTTTTAGACGAACTATATTTTATTAACCTAAAATAAAAACATATGGCAAAAGAAAAATTCGTACGAGATAAGGAACACGTGAACATAGGTACTATCGGACACGTTGATCATGGCAAGACCACTCTTACTGCAGCCATCACATTAATTCTTGCAGAAAAGGGTCTTTCCGAATTCCGTTCCTTTGACTCGATTGACAACGCTCCTGAAGAAAAAGAAAGGGGTATTACTATTAACACTGCGCATGTTGAGTATCAGACAGCTGCCCGTCACTATGCACATGTTGACTGTCCCGGTCACGCTGACTATGTTAAGAACATGGTTACAGGTGCTGCCCAGATGGACGGTGCAATACTCGTTGTTGCAGCTACTGATGGTCCTATGCCTCAGACAAGAGAACATATCCTTCTTGCTCGGCAGGTTGGTGTTCCTAAACTTGTCGTATTTATGAACAAAGTTGACCTTGTTGATGACCCGGAACTACTTGAACTGGTTGAAATGGATATTCGTGAACTGTTAACATTCTACGGATTTGATGGAGATAATGCACCTGTTATTCAGGGATCAGCTCTTGGTGGCCTCAACAAAGAACCAAAGTGGGTTGACAAAATTTTAGAATTGATGGATGCTGTTGATACATATATCCCAACACCCGAACGTGACCGTGATAAGGATTTCCTGATGCCCGTTGAAGATGTCTTTTCAATTACAGGACGTGGAACAGTTGCAACCGGAAGAATTGAAACAGGTGTTATCAACTCAGGTGATCCTGTAGATATCATTGGTTTTGGAGCTGAAAAACTAAAATCAGTTGTAACTGGTGTTGAAATGTTCCGTAAGATTCTTGACCGTGGTGAAGCAGGTGACAACGTTGGTCTTTTGCTCAGAGGTATTGACAAAGACGAAATCCGCAGAGGAATGGTTGTTGCAAAACAAGGATCTGTAAAACCTCATAAAGATTTTAAAGCTGAAGTTTATATTCTGAAGAAAGAAGAAGGTGGACGCCACACTCCTTTCCAGAACAAATATCGTCCTCAGTTCTACTTCCGCACCACTGACGTAACCGGTGAAATTCATCTTCCAGACGGAGTTGAAATGGTTATGCCCGGTGACAACCTCACTATTCATGTAAAACTGATTGCTGAAATCGCATTGAACAAAAACCTGCGTTTTGCAATCCGTGAAGGTGGTCGCACAGTAGGTGCAGGACAGGTCATTGAAATTATTGATTAATCTCACCTCAATTCAGGAAAGAGCATGGCTCTTTCTTGGTTTCTGGCGGGTGTAGCTCAACTGGTAGAGTGGTGGTCTCCAAAACCATAGGCTGAGGGTTCGAGTCCTTCCGCCCGCGCTAAATCACTGAAAAAGAAATATGAAAAAACTCAGACGATATGTAGCCGATGTGGTCGATGAAATGAAAAATAAAGTTTCATGGCCCACATGGTCAGAACTGCAAAGCAGCTCAATAGTCGTATCCATAGCATCAATAATTATAGCATTGGTGGTTCTGCTCATGGATATCATTTTTCAGAACGGAATGAACTTATGGTACGGAGTTTAAATTAGCCACACACAGGGGAGATTGCTAACAATGAGTGAAAGTGCATTAAAATGGTATGTTGTCAGAGCTATCAGTGGCAGCGAAAAAAAGGTAAAGCAGTACATTGAGAATGAAATCTCAAGACTCGGCCTGCAAAACGTTGTTACTCAGGTTCTTGTGCCTACAGAAAAGGTGTATCAAATCCGTAAGGGCAAAAAAATCAGTCAGGAAAAGAATTATTTTCCCGGTTATGTTCTTATAGAGGCAATCCTCAGTGGTGAAATTATTCATATTATCAGAGGTATTCCTGGTGTCATGGGTTTTTTGGGAACCAAAGGCGAACCGGTACCTATGCGCCCTGCAGAAGTCAGACGCATTCTCGGGCAAATGGACGAACTTCTTGATAAGGATGAAGAACTGAATGAACCATTCATTGTAGGAGAGACAGTAAAAGTGACTGATGGTCCTTTCAACAGTTTTACAGGAATCATTGAAGAGGTCAATGAAGAAAAGAAAAAACTGAAAGTAATGGTAAAAATATTCGGACGCAAGACACCTCTTGAGCTCGGATTTCTTCAAGTAGAAAAAGAATAACAAAACGAATAAAACTTATATACAATGGCAAAACAAGTAAGTGCAATCATTAAATTGCAAATCAAGGGCGGATCAGCAAACCCTTCACCTCCAGTAGGTCCTGCTTTGGGAGCCAAGGGTGTGAATATCATGGAGTTTTGCAAACAGTTTAACGCACGTACTCAGGATAAACCGGGAAAAGTAATTCCTGCAATTATTACAGTTTACAGCGACAAATCATTTGATTTCATTTTAAAATCGCCACCGGTGCCTGTTCAGCTGCTTGAAGCAACAAAACTGGGCAAAGGATCAGCAGAACCAAACAGAAATAAGATTGGAACTGTTTCATGGGATCAGGTGAAAGTAATTGCTGAAGACAAAATGAATGACCTAAACTGCTTCACCGTTGAATCAGCCATGAAAATGGTCGCCGGTACAGCACGAAGCATGGGTATAAAAGTAACCGGCAATGCCCCTTTTTAGTAAACAAATTCAATAATATAAAATTCAAAAGAGGATAAAACGAAATGGCACGAATTAGCAAAAAACGGAAAGCTGCTTTGGAAAAATTTGACAAAGATGCTGCCTACACTTTACCTCAGGGATTACAAGTTGTAAAAGATATTACCTACACGTCATTCGATGCTTCAGTAGATATTGATGTTCGTTTGGGTGTTGATCCCCGAAAAGCGAATCAGATGGTTCGTGGTTCCGTGACGCTTCCACATGGGACAGGGAAACAGGTTCGCATTCTGGTTTTATGTACTCCTGACAAGGAAGAAGAAGCCAAAAGTGCGGGCGCTGACTTTGTGGGCCTTGATGACTACGTTGAGAAAATTAAACAGGGATGGACAGATGTCGATGTTATCATCACTACTCCCAACGTAATGCCTAAAGTAGGTGCTTTAGGAAAAATTCTTGGACCAAGAGGATTGATGCCAAATCCGAAAACCGGTACTGTAACCATGGAGGTTGGAAAAGCCGTTCAGGATGCCAAAGGTGGTAAAATTGATTTTAAAGTTGACAAGTATGGAATTATTCATTCAAGTATTGGCAAGGTCAATTTTGATCTGAAGCAACTTGAAGATAATGCCAAAGAATTGCTGACTACAATTATCAAGCTTAAACCATCTGCAGCAAAAGGAACATACGTTAAAAGCGTTTTTGTTTCCAGCACTATGAGCCCGGGAGTCAGAATTGACTCGAAATCCATCACAATGTAAACTTAACGTTTATCATTCACTATGAAAAAAGAAGAAAAGGATCAGTTTATTGAAACATTAACCAGGCAGCTCAATGAAGCCAATTCTCTGTATCTTGCTGATATATCAGCTCTGAATGCAGATGTTACTTCACAGTTGCGTCGCTTATGTTTCAGAAGAGATATCCGACTTCAGATCGTTAAAAACACCTTGCTAAAAAAGGCAATGGAGCGTTCTGAAAAAGATTTTTCTCCCCTGTATGACATTTTAAAAGAAAACACATCCTTAATGTTTTCTGAAAATGTTACCGAACCTGCCAAAGTTATTAAAGAATTTCGCAAAAAGTTTGACAAACCAGTACTCAAGGGAGCCTATGTCATGGACATGCATTTTATCGGCGATCATGAACTGGATGCACTTATTGCTATCAAATCAAAAGAAGAACTTCTTGGCGAGCTGATCGCACTTCTTCAATCACCAGCGCGCAACCTGATTTCAGGTCTGCAATCTGGTGGCGGAAAAATTGCGGGAATTCTCAAAACTATGTCAGAAAAAAACTAATTATTAATTATTTAAAAACCATTTAAATCGAAAAATATCATGGCAGATTTAAAAGCTATCGCAGAACAATTGGTTAACCTTACAGTAAAAGAAGTTAACGAGCTTGCTCAGATTTTAAAAGATGAGTATGGCATTGAACCAGCTGCAGCTCCTGTTGCAGTTGCAGCAGTTGGCGCAGCTGGTGGAGATGCACCTGCAGTTGAAGAAAAAACTCAATTTGACGTTATTCTGAAAGCCGCTGGTCCTCAAAAACTTGCTGTTGTTAAACTCGTGAAAGAACTCACCAGTCTTGGTCTCAAAGAAGCCAAAGATCTTGTTGATCAGGCTCCCAACGCTGTAAAGGAAGGAATTACCAAAGACGAAGCCGAAGCTCTCAAAAAAGCACTTGAAGAAGCAGGTGCTGAAGTAGAACTCAAATAAACGTTCTTTGCTAACCAAAAAATTAACTTCTGCTTCACGGAGAAGCAGAAGTTATTAACTTTTTTAAAGTAATTCAATTTTTTATAATTTAAAACGTGAATACCTTGGCTGCACATCATCAACGAATAAGTTTTGCAAATACCTTACAGCCGGAGTATCCTGATTTGCTTGAAATTCAAATCAAGTCATTTCAGGACTTTTTTCAATTGGAAACAACTCCGGAAAATCGTAAAAATGAAGGTTTATTTAAAGTTTTTGCTGAAAACTTTCCCATTTCTGATGCCAGAAATCAATTTGTGCTTGAGTTCATAGATTATTTCATTGATCCTCCCCGATATTCTATCGAAGAATGTCTTGAACGGGGTCTGACATATTCTGTCCCTTTCAAAGCCAAACTCAAGCTTTATTGTACTGACGAAGAACATGAAGATTTTAAAACCATTATTCAAGATGTCTATCTGGGACAAATTCCCTATATGACCCCAAAAGGCACCTTTATAATCAATGGAGCCGAAAGAGTCATTGTTTCTCAGCTTCATCGTTCTCCCGGGGTGTTCTTTGGCCATAGTCGCCACCCGAATGGCAGCATCCTTTATTCTGCACGTATTATCCCCTTTAAGGGTTCTTGGATGGAATTTGCCACTGACATCAATAATGTCATGTATGCCTACATTGACAGAAAAAAGAAAGTCCCTGTTACTACATTGCTTCGTGCAATCGGATATGAAACAGACAAACAAATCCTTGATGTTTTTGAACTGGCTGAAGAAATTAAAGTCTCTAAAGCAGGTCTAAAAAAACTTATCGGAAGCACACTCGCAGCCAGAGTCGTTAAAAGTTGGGTTGAAGACTTCGTTGATGAAGATACCGGAGAACTTGTATCAATCAATCGCGTTGAAGTCATTCTTGAAAGAGAAACTGTCCTTGAAGAGGGTCATATTCAACCTATCATTGATTCAGGGGTTGAAACCATTCTTGTTCATAAAGAAGGAATTAATATCGCAGATTATTCCATCATCTTTAACACGATGCAGAAAGACCCTGCAAACAGTGAAAAAGAAGCAATCGAATATATTTATCAGCAACTTCGGAACGCAGAACCACCTGATGAGGAAACTGCCCGTGGAATCATCGACAAGCTATTCTTCTCAGATAAAAGATATGATCTTGGTGATGTGGGAAGATACCGAATTAATAAAAAACTCAATCGTCCTGAAGATACTCCAAACGTAGGGAAAGTTCTTACAAAAGATGACATCATTGATATTATCAAGTATCTCATCGAGTTGATTAACAGCAAAACTGACATTGATGACATTGACCACCTGAGCAACAGACGCGTACGAACAGTAGGGGAACAACTTTCAGCACAGTTTGGAGTTGGCCTGGCCCGTATGGCAAGAACTATCAGGGAACGCATGAATGTTCGTGACAACGAAGTGTTTGCACCAATGGACCTGATAAATGCCAAAACATTATCATCTGTGATTAATTCGTTTTTTGGCACCAATCAGCTGTCTCAGTTTATGGACCAAACCAATCCATTGTCTGAACTGACACACAAACGCAGGATTTCAGCCCTGGGCCCCGGAGGGTTATCACGAGAACGTGCAGGGTTTGAAGTCCGTGACGTTCATTATACCCATTACGGCAGACTTTGTACTATTGAAACCCCGGAAGGTCCAAATATCGGGTTGATTTCTTCTCTTTGTGTATATGCTAAAATCAATGAACTTGGGTTTATTGAAACACCATACTATAAAGTTGAAGACGGTCTGGTGAAAACCGACCTTCACCCCATGTATCTTTCAGCTGAAGAAGAAGAAGATAAGATCATTGCTCAGGCTGTTGAACCATATGAACAGAACGGAGAATTTGTCAACGAAAAAGTAAAAGTCCGTTTTGAAGCTGATTATCCCTATGTTGAACCTGAACGTGTCAATTATATTGATATCGCGACAAATCAGATTGCTTCTGTTGCTGCATCACTGATTCCATTCCTGGAGCATGATGATGCAAACCGTGCACTCATGGGTTCCAACATGATGAGACAGGCAGTCCCTCTTATGCAACCTCAAAAACCTATCGTAGGGACAGGGCTTGAACCTACAGTTGCTCAGCACAGTCGCGTTCTTATCAATTCAGAATCCGACGGTGTAGTGGAATATGTTGATGCTCAAAAGATTGTAATCAAACATATTCGTACTGAAGAAGAACGTCTAGTCAGTTTTGATAATGATATCAAAACCTATTACCTGACAAAATTTCAGAGAACCAACCAGAATACAAGCATAAACCTGAAGCCAATTGTGAAAAAAGGCCAGAAGGTTACCCGAGGGCAGGTGCTCTGCGAAGGGTACGCAACACAAGATGGTGAACTTGCTTTGGGTCGAAATCTTCTTGTCGCATTTATGCCATGGAGAGGATATAACTTTGAGGATGCAATTGTAATTTCTGAAAAAGTTGTTCGTGATGACTGGTTTACTTCAGTTCATATCGAAGAATTTTCCATGGAAGTAAGAGACACGAAAATTGGACTTGAAGAACTTACAAGAGATATTCCCAATGTTAGTTCAGAGGCTCTTAAAGAATTGGATGAAAACGGGATGATACGCATCGGAGCGAATGTTAAAGAAGGAGATCTTCTTATTGGAAAAATTACTCCAAAGGGGGAAAGTGATCCAACGCCAGAAGAAAAACTGCTTCGTGCCATTTTCGGTGACAAAGCAGGAGATGTAAAGGATGCTTCACTCAAAGCACCTCCCTCACTCAAGGGTGTTGTCATTGACAAAAAACTCTTTGCCCGTGTAATCAAAGATAAAAAATCAAAAACAAAAGAAAAAATTATTCTTGATCAACTCGAAAACAACTTCAAAAAAGATACCGCTGAACTGAAAGCAAAGTTGATAGACAAACTGATGAAAGTCATTGATGGTAAAACATCTCAGGGCGTTTTCAATACAATCAAACAGGAACTGATCCCAAAAGGATCCAAGTTTTCAAAAAAGGTCCTTGAATCTATTGACTATATTGAAATCAACCCAACCAAATGGACTTCGGACAAAGCAAAGAATGAAGTTATTCAGAGGATTCTCCACAACTATGACATCAAGTATAAGGAGTTTTTCGGAACATATACCCGTGAGAAATTTGTGGCACAGGTGGGTGATGAATTGCCTGCAGGAATAGTTCAGCTGGCAAAGGTATTTATTGCCAAGAAACGAAAACTTAAAGTTGGGGACAAAATGGCCGGACGCCACGGAAACAAAGGGATTGTTGCAAAGATTGTACGACCTGAAGATATGCCATTTTTAGAAGATGGCACTCCTGTTGACATCGTACTCAATCCTCTCGGTGTACCATCACGTATGAATCTGGGGCAAATTTATGAATCTGTTCTGGGATGGGCTGGGAAAAAACTGGGCTTACATTTTTCTACTCCGATTTTTGACGGTGCTTCACTTGATGAAATCAATGACTATTTGTCTAATGCAGGGCTTCCTAAAAATGGCGAAGTTGAACTTTTCGACGGACTTACAGGAAACAAATTTACCCAGAAAGTCACTGTCGGTGTCATCTACATGATGAAGCTTCACCACCTTGTTGATGACAAAATGCATGCTCGTTCAATAGGCCCATATTCATTGATCACACAACAACCTCTTGGTGGAAAAGCACAGTTTGGAGGACAGCGATTTGGTGAAATGGAAGTTTGGGCTCTTGAAGCCTTTGGTGCTGCCAATATTCTACAGGAGGTTCTTACTATCAAATCTGATGATGTAACTGGTCGTTCCAAAGCATACGAATCAATTGTCAAAGGTGAAAATCTTCCTGTTCCAGGTATTCCCGAATCATTCAATGTACTTTCACATGAACTGAGAG
Source organism: uncultured Bacteroidales bacterium (assembly GCA_964428185.1). Taxonomy (GTDB): domain Bacteria; phylum Bacteroidota; class Bacteroidia; order Bacteroidales; family DTU049; genus CAYMAZ01. The sequence goes on along the minus strand of CAYRXH010000002.1, from coordinate 23,321 downwards.
GTCTGGGACTTGATATCACATTTGATCAGAAATAGTTTTTATTATCAAAAATTATAATACGTTTTCCATATGGCATTCAGAAAGGAAACTCAACCAAAAAGTAATTTTACAAGCATTACCATAAGCCTTGTATCTCCGGATAAAGTTCTTGCAATGTCAAACGGCGAAGTGACAAAGCCTGAAACGATCAATTATAGAACATACAAGCCCGAGCCCAACGGATTATTCTGCGAGCGTATCTTTGGTCCTGTAAAGGACTGGGAATGTCATTGCGGTAAATATAAAAGAATCCGTTATCGTGGTATAGTCTGTGACCGCTGTGGTGTTGAGGTAACTGAGAAAAAAGTCAGACGCGAACGCATCGGACATATTCAGCTTGTTGTTCCGGTTGCACACATCTGGTTTTTCAGATCTCTCCCAAATAAAATCGGAAGTCTTATTGGACTCCCAACCAAAAAACTTGAGCAGATTATATACTATGAAAACTATGTAGTAATCAATCCCGGGATTATGGAAGATAAGAAATTTCTGGATTTCATCACTGAAGATGAATATCTGGATATTTTGGAAAAACTTCCTAAAGAAAATTTTCTGCTTGATGATTCTCATCCCGACAAGTTTATTGCGAAAATGGGCGCAGATGCGATTCATGATCTCCTGTGCAAACTTGATCTTGATGATTTGTCCTTTTCTCTCCGCCACAGAGCAAGTACTGAAACCTCTCAACAGAGAAAAGCTGACATATTAAAGCGCCTTCATATTGTTGAAGCATTCAGAGATGCCAACAGCAGAATTGAAAACAGACCTGAGTGGATGATTGTAAAAATCGTCCCGGTCATACCACCTGAACTGAGGCCTCTTGTTCCTCTTGATGGAGGACGTTTTGCATCCTCTGATCTCAATGATCTTTATCGAAGGGTGATTATCAGAAATAACCGATTGAAAAGACTGCTTGAAGTAAAAGCCCCTGAAGTAATTTTAAGAAATGAAAAAAGAATGCTTCAGGAAGCAGTTGATTCACTTTTTGATAATTCAAAAAAAGCTAGTGCTGTTAAAACTGAATCCAACAGACCACTCAAGTCACTGTCTGACAGTTTAAAAGGAAAACAAGGTCGTTTTCGCCAGAATCTTCTTGGTAAACGTGTTGACTATTCAGGTCGTTCTGTGATTGTCGTCGGTCCGGAACTTAATCTGAATGAATGTGGGCTTCCCAAAGAAATGGCTTCCGAACTGTTTAAACCTTTTATCATCAGAAAAATGCTTGAAAGAGGTATTGTAAAAACAGTAAAATCTGCTAAAAAGATAGTTGACAGAAAAGATCCTGTCGTTTGGGATATTTTGGAAAATGTTCTGAAAGGACATCCTGTATTGCTAAATCGTGCTCCTACCCTTCACCGTTTAGGTATCCAGTCATTTCAGCCAAAGCTGATTGAGGGCAAGGCCATCCAGATTCATCCTCTGGTTTGTACTGCGTTCAATGCGGACTTTGATGGTGACCAGATGGCAGTTCATGTGCCCCTCGGACATGCTGCAATCCTTGAAGCTCAGCTTCTTATGCTGGCCTCACATAATATTCTTAACCCTGCAAACGGGGCTCCCATTACAGTTCCCTCCCAGGATATGGTCCTTGGTCTGTACTTTATGACCAAGGCCCGTCCAGGTACACAAAACAATAAAGTTGCAGGCGAAAACAAATTGTTTTATTCTGAAGAAGAAGTCATTATCGCATATAATGAGAAAAAAATCAATCTGCATACTATAATCAGATTGAAATTAACAAGAAATGACAAAACAGAAATTATTGAAACAACCGTTGGAAGAGTTTTATTCAATCAAATAGTTCCCAAAGAATACGGTTTCATCAATACTCTTCTGACCAAACGATCACTGCGTGACATTATTGGAAGTATTCTGAAGAATACCAACCTTGCCCTTGCATCCAAATTTCTTGATGATTTGAAAAACCTCGGTTTCAAAATGGCATTTGAAGGAGGATTGTCTTTTAAAATCGGTGATATTGTTACTCCCGATGAAAAGGAAAATCTTGTGAGTGATGCCAATGAGGAAGTTGAGGAAATCATGATGAACTATAATATTGGTGTTATCACCAACAATGAAAGATATAATCAGATCATTGACGTTTGGACACATACAAATTCCAAACTGACAAAAATTCTTATTGACAAACTCACCCGTGATCAGGATGGTTTTAACCCTCTGTTTATGATGCTTGATTCCGGAGCTAGAGGAAGCAAGGAACAGATCCGTCAGTTAAGCGGCATGCGTGGATTGATGGCTAAACCTCAGAAGTCTACTGCCACTGGTGGCGAGGTTATTGAAAACCCCATTCTTTCAAATTTTAAAGAGGGATTATCTGTACTTGAATATTTCATCTCAACTCACGGTGCCAGAAAGGGCCTTGCTGATACCGCTCTGAAAACAGCTGATGCCGGTTATCTCACCCGCCGTCTTGTTGATGTTGCTCAGGATGTTATCATCACAGAATCTGACTGTGGTACTCTAAGGGGATTGACTGTTTCTTCTCTGAAGAAGAACGAAGAAGTTGTGGAATCTCTCTTTGAACGGATCCTCGGACGAACTTCACTTCATGACATATATCATCCCAACACCGGAGAACTGCTTGTTCGTAGCGGCGAAGAACTCACGGAAGAAATTTGTATGCTTATTGAAGACTCACCAATTGAAACTGTGGAAATCCGTTCTGTTCTCACATGTGAATCATTGCGTGGAGTATGTGCAAAATGTTACGGAAGAAATCTGTCAAATGGCAAGATGGTTCAAAAAGGAGAAGCCGTTGGAGTAATTGCAGCACAATCTATTGGGGAACCTGGTACACAGCTGACACTGAGAACATTCCATGTCGGTGGTACTGCGTCCAACATTTCAATTTCAAACAGTATCATTGCCAAACAAAATGGCATTGCTGAATTTGATGAACTCCGCTATGTCAACTATGTGAACAGTGATGGAAAAGAATTCTATGTGGTTATGGGTCGTTCTGCCGAAATGAAAATCACAGATTCTAAAACAGGAATCACTCTCACTTCGGCTAATATTCCCTACGGAGCACACCTCTATTTCAAATCCGGTGATGAAGTAAAAAAAGGAGACAGGATTTGTGATTGGGATCCTTACAATGCAGTTATTCTCTCAGAGATCAATGGAACTGTACGATTTGAAAATGTGCTTGAGGGAATCACCTATAAGGAAGAATCTGACGAACAAACAGGATACCATGAAAAGGTTATTATTGAAAGTCGCCAGAAGAACAAAAATCCTATTATTCATATTGAATCTGCCGGAAAAGAAGTCCTGAAATCTTATGACCTTCCTGTAGGAGCTCATATTGCAGTTCAGGAAGGATCGAAAATAAAAGCAGGTGATGTTCTTGTTAAAATACCAAGAACTATTGGAAAATCAGGTGACATCACTGGTGGATTGCCTAGGGTTACTGAACTTTTTGAAGCAAGAAATCCTTCAGATCCTGCACTTGTTGCTGAAATTGATGGTGTTGTATCAATTGGCAGCAAGCTTAAGCGTGGAAATCGTGAAATTATCATCACTTCAAAAACAGGTGAAGAAAAGAGATATCTTGTTGCTGTTTCGAAACAGATTCTTGCACAGGCAAATGACTTTGTTAAAGCTGGAGCTCCACTTTCAGAAGGCGCAATTTCCCCTTCGGATATTCTTGCAATTAAGGGACCCACTCTGGTTCAGGAATATCTAGTTAATGAGGTTCAGGAAGTTTATCGACTGCAGGGTGTAAAGATCAATGACAAACATTTCGAAGTCATTGTTCGTCAGATGATGCGTAAAGTTCAGATTGAAGATCCCGGTGATACAAAATTCCTCGAAGGAGAACTCGTGAATAAGATTGAGTTTCAACAGGAAAATGACAGCATCATTGATATGAAAATCATTGTGGATTCTGGAGAATCACAGATACTGAAACCTGGTCAGCCTATTACTGCCAGAAAACTCAGAGATGAGATTTCTCAGTTACGCAGAAATGACAAGAAGATACCACAGGTGAGAGATGCCCAACCCGCAACAGCGAAACAATTATTGCAGGGAATTACCCGTGCATCACTTCAAACCACCAGTTTTATTTCAGCCGCATCGTTCCAGGAAACCACCAAGGTACTTGCTGATGCAGCTGTCAGCGGAAAACGTGACGAATTGCTGGGGTTGAAGGAAAATGTCATTGTGGGGCATCTTATTCCTGCTGGAACCGGACTACGTGATTATGAAAATATTATCGTCGGATCAAAAGAAGAGTTTGAACGTCTGCAGGCCTCAAAAGAAGGTGTTCTCGCAGATGTTAATGAAGAAAATGAATAAATTATGGCAGATCAAAAGAAAGACCAAAAAATTGACATTGAACTTCCCGAAAATGTTGCTGAGGGTGTCTATTCCAATCTTGCAATTATTACCCACTCAAATTCAGAGTTTATTGTCGATTTCATTAATGTTATGCCTGGAGTTCCCAAAGCTAAGGTAAAGAGCAGGATTATCCTTACTCCTCAGCATGCCAAACGACTGATGAAAGCCCTGCTTGAGAATGTTAAAAAATTCGAAATGAATTTTGGAGAAATCAAAGAGCAGGATGGACATCCCGGTATCCCTCCCTATCACATGGGCGGACCAGTTGGTGAAGCTTAAAAAATATTTTTGAATCAAAAAAAATATTTATTTTTGCAAACTCAATACGGTGGCTATAGCTCAGCCGGTTAGAGCATCAGATTGTGGTTCTGAGGGTCGTGGGTTCGAATCCCATTAGCCACCCACCAAAAAAAGAGACTGAAATCAGTCTCTTTTTTTTAAATATATATATGTCTTAGCAAACTCCAAGGTCAAGCATTGCATTTGCAACTTTAAGAAATCCTGCAACATTTGCTCCTTTGACATAGTTAATATAATCATCAGAATCAGTCCCATGTTTAACACATGCTGCGTGAATATTTATCATAATCTGATGCAGTCTCTGATCTACTTCTTCCTTTGACCAATTAAGTTTCATTGAATTCTGAGTCATTTCTAATCCTGAAGTGGCTACTCCACCTGCATTCACAGCCTTACCCGGAGCAAAGAGAATTTTATTTTCATGGAAAACTTCAATGGCTTCAGGGGTTGAAGGCATATTGGCTCCCTCAGCAATGCAAATACATCCATTTTTAACAAGAGTTTCAGCGTCTTCCTTGCCAAGTTCATTTTGAGTAGCACAAGGCAATGCCACATCACACTTCACCTCCCATGGCCGTTTTCCAGGGAAGAACTGAGCATTGGGAAACTCATAAGTATATGGTTTAACAATGTCCTGATTTGAAGCTCTCAATTCGAGAAGATATTCTATTTTCTTTCCTGAAATACCTTCGGGATCGTAAACATAACCGTCAGGACCGCTGATTGTTACAACCTTTGCACCCAGTTCGGTTGCTTTGATAGTTGCACCCCATGCAACATTGCCAAATCCTGAAACAGTAACGGTTTTCCCTTCAAAGGTTTCATTTTTGGTTTTGAGCATTTCCTGTGCAAAATATACAGCACCAAATCCGGTTGCTTCAGGGCGGATCAAACTACCACCCCAATTGATCCCTTTTCCTGTAAGAACTCCTGTGTGTTCTCCGGCAAGTTTTTTATACATTCCATACATGAATCCTATTTCACGTCCACCAACACCAATATCGCCTGCAGGCACATCTGTTTCAGGACCAATAATTTTCCAAAGTTCAAGCATAAATGACTGGCAAAATCTCATCACTTCGTTTGATGATTTTCCTTTAGGATCAAAATCAGATCCACCCTTTGCACCACCCATTGGCAAAGAAGTTAAGCTATTTTTAAATATCTGCTCAAATCCTAAAAACTTCAGGATACTCAGATTTACACTCGGGTGAAAACGCAAACCACCCTTATAGGGTCCTATAGCATTATTGAACTGTACCCTATACCCCTTGTTCACATGAACTTTTCCATTATCGTCTACCCATGGCACTTTAAACATCAACACCCTGTCAGGTTCAACAATACGGTCAATAATACCTGCAGTTTCAAACTGAGGATTATCATTCACAACTTCCTCAATAGATTCCAACACTTCGCGTACTGCCTGAAGATACTCAACTTCGCCGGGATTCTTCCGTTCTAGGTCCATCATAATTTTATCTACATTCATAGTTTTAAAGATTAAATGTTAATTGTACGGCAAAGTTAGGCTGATAATCATATCCTCTTAATGACTGATGAGGCTAATTTTTTGGCTGTTGTATTGATTTTTATCAATAACTTTGTTGAATATTTTCCAATATAAACCAAGTGTAAGATATGTCAATTTCTGCTGATAATGAGTATATGTGGAAACAGCTGAACGAAAGGGCAAAAGAACTGAATTGCCTCTATGAAATTGACAAAATCACAAGTCGTTTTGAACTGGAGTTACAACAGGTACTGTCTGAAATTGTTGCAATTATTCCACAGGGCTGGAGGTATCCTGAAATGTGTAAAGTGGAAATATTTTGCAGCGGCTTCTATTTTTCCAGTGCTGAACTTATCAGAACCGAGTTGAAACAAAGTGCCAGCATAATTATTGATACTGATAAAATCGGAGAAGTCAACGTCTATTATATCAAGCCTGTTAAATCTGAAAAGGGGATTTTCCTTGCTGAAGAGCAGCGACTACTCAACGCAATATCAGAAAAAATTGCCAACTTCATAAGATACCATCGTCTATCAGAAATGACCAGTATGCAGGGTAATTCTTCAACTGAAAAGATCGGAGAAAACGGGCTGACCGACTGGCTTAGGGAATTTCATTTAAATGATACTCAGATCAGGCAACTATGCAATGTCCCAATTCACTTCAAAAAGGGCGAAACCATCGGAAAACAAGGTGCAATAACTTCTTATTTTCTTTTACTTGCCGAAGGTCTTACAAAGAGCTATCTGGAATCTCCCAACAAATATTATAATTTTATGATCACCAAACCCTATGATTTTATTGGACTCTCTTCTCTTTTTGGCAATCATTATTACTTTTCCACAACTGCTTTGACAAGTTCACTTGTTTATCTTGTTGATAAACAATTATTTATTCAACTTCTCTCTCAGAATGCATCATTCAATTTTGCCATAATGAAATGGTATTGCAACAGTTATAAAATAATTTTTCAAAAATTAACCTGTATTGCCAATAAACAGGCAATCGGCCGAATGGCTGACACTCTTCTTTATCTTTGTCAGGATGTTTTTTTTAGGAATATCATTCCCTCAATGATCACCCGGAAAGATATCGCATCGCTTGCAGGAATTTCAACTGAAAATGCTGTACGTATTCTTTCAGAATTTAAAAATGACGGCATCATAACCATTGTTTCCAATCAGTTGGAAGTGAATAGAATGGATATTTTAAAAACCCTTAGCCTTGCAGGCTAAACTACTCTGTATTCGGTTTAAGAATCACTCCTTCATTTTTTCTCCCGTCAATTAATACTTTAAAGGGTTTTGAAAACCGTACGTGTCTGATGTGCTGATCTTCGAAAAATGCCGGTTGATTGTCCAGAAATTCGGCATCCCAATGCCCCTTGTCAGAAAAAGAATTAATTGTAAAATACCCCACTGAAAGTGAAGTCAGATTCTGGAAAAAGTGAGTACCCTGACTGGGATCTATCTGATATTTATCAAGAGCTGATTCAATAATTACCCTTGCCCCTGATATCTGTCCCCATTTGACAGGAACGCCAAGCCATGGGTCACTGGACCCCCATCGCCCGTAGCCTATAAGTATATAATTTCTTTTTTCTTTTACAAGAGCTGCATTGATTTTGTCAATACTATATGCGACATCAGCTGACCTTGCAGGATTGAACGTGGAAGGCTTCACATAGACTACATCAAAAATATTTCCGGTTTCCCCGTTTCCAAGTGCAGATTCACTGAAAGCTAATATCTGATGAGGCTCATAAGCCCCAATATTCACATCAATAAGTTCCTTGTTGCTGACTATTGGCCGGATCTGAAGAAGATGAAAAAAGACAGGTGAAAATTTAGGGACATCAAGATTAAGTGCAAATTCAATTTCAACAGGATTTCCCATTTCGTGCTCACCTATTTCAAGAATTGCATCCACAATTTCAGCCAGCGGAAGGAGATTATGCTGTAATATTCTGGAAAAAGTTATTACCGGAATTCCTCCCTCTACTTTCCCTTCCTTGATACTATTATCCCTCATATCATAACTTGAGGCAACAAAGTGAAGAACATTATCTGAAACAGCTTCTTTAATATTTAATTTGTGAAGATTGATACTATCATCTGTGCTTGGAATGAATCTCTGAGGCTCCAAATCCAGCGAATAAAAAACCTTTTGAGTATCTCTCATGGCCAGTTCAGGAGAAGAAAGTTGAATAATTTTATGAGGATGCTTAGGTGAAAACCTGAGTGACATACCACCGTCAACAATATATTTCCCAAGTCCGAATGCGAGATTACAGATCCCGTCTTCTGCCTTTTCACTCCCCACTGGATAAAAATTTATTGATCTGGCAACACCTGATACAATAGGATAGAAACGATTTCCATATTGCTTGCCAACCACTTCCTGAAGCACAACTGCCATCTTTTCCTCATCAATCACATTCGAGGTGCTGCTCATATATGATTTGCTTTCTTTATAATAAACTGAAGCATAGACACTTTTGACGGCATTACTCAATAGATCGATCATCAAGCGTTCATCATTTACTATTCTGGGAATCATATACGTAGAATATATGCCGGCAAAAGGCTGATAATATGAATCTTCCAGTAGGCTAGAAGATCTGATGGCAAGAGGATTCTGAATTACGCCCAGAAATGAAAACAAATCCTCATGAATTCGATAAGGAAGCCTAGAATTAATAAATGCTTTCAGAATGTCAACATCCGATACCTCTGAATTGGCAAATCTGTAGAGTTCATTGGATTCAATAAATTCATCAAAAATATCAGTCGCAATAACAACAGTTCTGGGAATATTCACAATGACACCTGGAAATTTGTATATGATGTCATTTCTCTTAATCATTGAATTGAGAAATGCCAGTCCTCTTGCCTTTCCGCCAAGAGAACCCTGTCCGATTCTGGAAAAAATCAAATACTTATTAAATCTATCCCTTTCAAAATCAGCGATAACTCCTCTGGATCGATGATATCGATACTTGGCAATACTATCGAACAAAAACCTTCGAATTTCATCCAGATCAGAAAAATCCTCAGCTCTCACCTGTCTGAATAATGTGGCAAGAGAAAACAATGCTCTTGCTCTCAGCCACTTGGAAAAATGATTGTGTGAAATATGATACTGTAAAGTACTGTCAGGAACTTCAAATATTCTCTGCTGCAAATCCTGAAGGTCTTTCGCTCTGATAAGCTCTGCTTTTGAATCCGGGTCAATAAATACAAAATCACCAAAAGCCAAATATTCATTGATAAAATTCTTTAATTCTACCAGAAGTGTTTTTGAATATTTATGAATAAAGCTAACCCTGCACTTTTTTGCAATTTCAGAGTTCTTTATATCAGATGACTGTAACAAAAAGGGCATGTTTTCATCATCACCTTTCACTATCTTGCAAAACTTAAATCCAGCCATGGGGTCTTTTGATCCTTCTCTCTGAAAACTCATGTCTGAAATTACTCCGAGTAAATTTTCCTTATATTTTTCATACAGGTATATTGCCTCTTCAAAAGTTGTTGCAAGTAAAATCTTTGGTCGCCCTCTCAGTCTCAGCATCTGTTGATGTTCATTCAATCCCTCAGTCATAAACTCCTTGGACTGATAAAACACAATCCTGTATATATTCGGCAAATAGCTGGAATAATACCGAACCGAATCCTCAACAAGTAAAATTGCCTGAACTCCCACTTGCTGGATATCATATTCGGCATTCATTTTATCCTCTATCAGTTTTATAATCGCCACGAGAATGCTTGAATTTCCCAGCCAGGAAAACACATAATCAATAAAATCATATTCCTCAATTCTAATAGAAGTATTCACTTCCCTTGAAAAGGGTGTCAGAATGACAAGTGGAATTGAAGGATATTTTTGTTTTATTTCCTGTGCAAGATCAATGGGGTTCACTTCAGCAAGATTCAGCATAGTGATGACAAGATCAATCTGTTGATCGCGAAGATAATGATACGCTTCTTCAGGAGTTGAGGCCTGAAAAAATACAGGGGGATATCTCAGGTTCAATGATACATATTCATTAAAAACCTGCTCATTTATCCTTCCATCTTCTTCAAGAATAAACGCGTCATAATCACTGCAGATCAGCAAAACATGCCTGATTCGCTTTTGCATCAGATTGTCAAAAGAAGTATCTGCAAAGAAATAATTGCTTAAATCAAGTCTGTGATCCATGAACCTTGAAAAATTTTCTCAAATTTAAGAAAGTTTCATGAAACAATGTTCATTTCACCAGAGTCGTTATTCTACCGAAACCACAGTAATTCTCTTTTTTCCATCCATTCTGACTGAAACGGGCTTTTCAAACCTTATATGTTTAAACCACTTTGTTTCTTCAATAACAGTCTGTTTGTCAAGTTGTTCCCATGCAATAAAGCTTCTGAATGCAGTATGTTGAATGGAACAATAACCCACATTCATGCTTGTAACGTTGTGGAAAAAATGTGATCCCATCGAGGCATCAAGAGGAAAATCTTCAAGACTTGTTTCTACTATAAGTTTTGCATTACTAATTTGAGGCCAGTTCACAGGGACACCTATAAATCTGTCTCTTGTTCCCCATCTGCCTGGTCCGATGAGTATATATTTTTCTCCAGATTCAATCATCTTCTTATTTAGTATCTCTATTTCCTCAGCCATCAGCATAGTCTGTGTTTTATCAAACACATCTTTTTTGATATAAATAACATCCCTGATATTATCTACTTTTCCGTTGCCCATGCTTTTTTCAGCATACAACAACAAATCTTCCTTCCTGAGCTCTGAGGTATTTATTTCATAATCTTCATTAGACCCCAGCAAAGGTTTAATCTGAAGAAGATAGAAAGAAGCCCTGAGGTTTTTATCTCTGTTAATATCAATTGCAAACTCTATCTCAACAGGAGCACCCATAGCTTCTTCAACAATCTTCAAAAGCATCTCAATAGTTTTTGCGAGAGGAATATAATTATACTTTAAAATATTAGAAAAATTCAGAACTCTTGGGCCATCCTTGGTAATACCAGACACTAGGGTTCCTGAATCAATATCATAAACAGACGCCAGATGTCTAAGATTACCATGGTTTTCTGCATCAAAAATATCCAGCTTAGCAAGTGATGCCATTTCACCTTCAAGCAGGTCAAAATCATGCTTGTTCAGGTCAAGAGCGAGAAAATCAATCTGGCTGTTTTTGTATAGATCCTTTGGATTCAGAATTTCAGTAGTAGGAAACTTTGGTGAAAACCGATAGGCTTTTTCACCTTCAACCACATATTTTCCCAATCCCAGAGCCAGCACTGCAAAACCTTCTTCCGGTCGCATGTGTGCAAATGGATAATAATTATAAGATTGCGCCACCCCACTAATATGTGGATAAAAATAGTCTTCAAATCTGTTTCCAACAACCTCCTGAAGCACAACAGCCATTTTCTCTTGTTCAATTTTATAATTCACTGCCTTAATATACCCTCTGGCAACAGGAGAGAAAACTGAAGCAAACACCAATTTGATGGCATCAGTCAGCTGTTTAAGTCTGGCATCAAAAGAAGGGTTTGAATTGGATATGAGGTATGTTTCAAAAATTCCCGCAAAAGGCTGACGGATGGAATCCTCAAATAAACCACTGGATCGAACTGCTATTGGTTTATTGATGAGCTTTAATAGACGTTTTAATTTTTTTACAAGTCCTTCACTCAGGCTAGCATTCAGAAATGCCCTCTTTATCACCTCATAATCAGTCTCATACATTACTGTTTCAAGCAGATGATTTCTATGGATAAAAAAATCAAACTCATCTGTACCAATAAAGCAGGTTTTAGGAGTTCTCAGATTAATATTTGGAAAAATTTTACTCAGGTCAAAGGAATATAAAAGAGTATTAATAAACGCCAATCCCCTCCCTTTTCCTCCAACAGATCCACCGGAAAGGCTTAAAATATTCCCTTCTTCAAGTTGTTCAATTCCATCAAACGGTAATATTTTTCCTTTTTCCTGCTCATTTCTGTGAGTTTTGATTATTTGGAGCAAATATTCCCTTATCTCTTCAGGTGATTTAAAGTCGGAAACCTTTTTTGGTCCCAAAATTTTTGCCACATGAATTTCACCTCTTGCCATCAACCACAATGAAAAATGATTTCTTCTTGCATGATACATGAGAGAATCATCAGGAATATTTCTCAGATGAGATTCAAATTCTTTCAATGAACGTGCTACTGCAATTTCACGACCATCAGGACTGCGATAAACAAAATGGCCAAACCCAAGATAATGCCTAATAAAGCTCATGATATCTGCAGAAAGTGTTTCGCTGTTTTTGTCAATAAAGGTAGTTTTCAGTTCATAAGCTCTTGTAGCATTATGAACATCTGATGACTGAATAATTACAGGCATATCAGGATTATCTTGCCTCACCTTACAAACAAGATCAAAACCTGCCTTCTCATCCAAAACGCCGTTGCGATAGAACTTTACATCAGAAATGAGGCAAAGCATAAATTCCTTGTATTTTATATAGAGATCCACAGCTTCTTCGAATCTAGTAACATGAAGAATTTTTGGTCTTCCCCTCAGTTTCAGCACTTTATAAAGTTCATCAGTACTAACATCCTCAATAATATCTCTGGTTTGTTCAAAGACAATATTATAAAGAAGGGGAAGATATCTACTAAAATATCCGGGTTCATCTTCAACAACCAGAATAACCCTGACAAGCCCAAGTCTGGTATCATTATCCACATTCACCATATCCTCTAGATGCTTCACCATTGCAAAAAACAAATTGGGGTGTCCATTCCACACAAACATTTTATCAAAACAGGGCAATTCTCCTTCGTCCGGGTTAAATTCATCAGAAATATTCGTGTTGAGCAAAAAGAAAATCGGTATATACGGATATTCTCCCTTGATTTCTTTGCAAAGTAATTTTGGAGTTTTTGTATCATTCCCGATCATATAAATGATTAGGTCATAATGCTTTGATCTAAGCTTTTCAAATACCTCTGCAGGGGCCGAAACAGCAGTTATTCTGGGCAAAGAAGACAGATTAAGTTGCTGATACTCACCAAGAACATGCTCAGCAATTCTGCCTTCTTTTTCAAGACTGTATGCATCATATAATGTTGAAATAAGAAGGATTTCTCGCACCTTGAAAGGCATAAGATCATGAAAGACATCTCTGTTATAATTTAATTTTTTCCAATACTTCTGCAGCAGAAACATATTATCTTTTCCTTCTGCTCCTTGAGTAATATCCTGAACTTTTTGCTCCTCTTCACGAACTTTCGAAAACACTTGCTTTGCCTTTTGGCTGTTGATATAGCCCAGTATTAAAGATGACAGATTGCTCAACAGATCTTCTTCTTCCTTTAAAAACGGGCCAACATGTGCTGCAGGAAACTCTCTGGTATAAAAAACTTCAATCACACACTGAAAATTATCAATTGTTTTAAATGATTTTGAAAGTTTCCATTTTGTTTCATGAAACAAATGCGTATTATACTCATTGTCCATAAACCTTATTCTGGACACTGTGTGCTCAGGAAACTGCATGGCATTTGGCAGAATCAGACATATATTGTGTAAGGTCTCATCAATGGACTTGTTCTCCCTGATGATAGCCGTTGTTTTATTTATTGCATTTAGTTCTTTAAGCCTTTCCCTGCTTTCATGAAGCAACCTTTCTATGTCCTGATTTGAATTCATATTAAGTAAATTATATCATGGTAAAAATAATCAATTCAAGGTGTTTTATACATATCTGTTCCAAAAAAAAAATCAAAATTCCGTATTTCAGATTGAAGCAATAAGTATTTCACTGACGTTGCTCAGTAAAACCCTCATTTTGTTCATCAAAAAATCACATAATTTGCATACTATCAACAGATTTTACATTCAAATATTAATAAAACAATAAAATTTTCTTTTAATATTGCTTAAAACTTAAATTTAAAAAGCTATGTCAGTACATGAAAAAGTAAATGAATTTATGGCAAAAGTTATTGCAAGAAATGCAGGTGAAGTAGAATTTCATCAAGCAGTTCGTGAAGTTGCAGAATCACTGATGCCTTTTATTGAAGAAAATCCCAAATATCAGGGTATTTTAGACCGCATTGTAGAGCCAGAGAGAGTAATAATGTTCAGGGTTGCCTGGCTTGACGACAAGGGAGAAGCCCAGATTAACAGAGGTTTCCGCATTGAGATGAATTCAGCCATTGGACCTTACAAAGGAGGATTACGCTTCCATCCAACTGTAAATCTTGGCATTCTCAAATTCCTTGCCTTCGAACAGGTATTTAAAAACAGTCTTACAACACTTCCTATGGGTGGTGGAAAAGGCGGTTCAGATTTTGACCCTAAAGGAAAAAGTGACAATGAAGTGATGAAATTCTGTCAATCATACATGACAGAACTTTCACGTCATATTGGTCCTAATACTGATGTTCCAGCCGGAGATATCGGAGTAGGTGGTCGCGAAATCGGTTTTATGTTCGGACAATACAAGAGGATTAAAAATGAATTTACAGGCGTTTTTACCGGCAAAGGTTTGACATGGGGCGGCAGCCTCATTCGCCCTGAAGCAACTGGTTACGGACAGGTATATTTTGCTCAGGAAATGCTTGGCACCCGCGGTCAAAGCTTCCAGGGTAAAACTGTCGTTGTATCAGGTTCAGGAAATGTAGCTCAATTTGCAACAGAAAAAGCAACTGAATTTGGAGGAAAAGTAGTTACATTATCAGATAGCAATGGATATATTTATGATCCTGCAGGTATTAACAAGGAAAAACTTGAATATGTCATGTGGCTGAAAAATGTGAAACGTGGACGTATTTCTGAATATGCACAGAAATTCAACTGTGAATACGTTGAAGGAAAAACTCCATGGGAAGTAAAATGTGATATCGCTCTTCCATCAGCAACACAGAATGAACTGAACGGTGATGATGCTAAAATGCTTGTTGCAAATGGTTGTATTTGTGTTTCTGAAGGCGCCAATATGCCATCAACTCCCGAAGCAATTGAATATTTTATTGAAAAAGGCATTTTGTTTGGTCCTGGGAAAGCTGCCAATGCAGGTGGTGTTTCCACTTCAGGCTTAGAAATGACACAAAACAGCATGCGTCTGAACTGGACACGTGAAGAAGTGGATCAAAGACTTCATATGATCATGAAAGACATACACAAAACATGTGTGAAACACGGAACTGAAAGTAACGGATATATCAATTATGTGAAGGGAGCAAATGTTGGTGGTTTTGTAAAAGTTGCTGAAGCAATGCTTGCCCAAGGAGTTCTATAAGCTTTGTCCATTTTCAAATCTCAATAAAAAGGCTGCTACGGCAGCCTTTTTTTTTGACATAATGGCATAATTTTGCCATTGGCAGCAGTTTTGATATTCATTGCAACATTATTAACAATATTATCGCAATGAATCTGAACAATTTTACCAACAAATCAAGAGAAGTCATTGAAGGAGCTATACAACTTGCAATGGAAATGTCTCATCAGGCAGTTGAAGATGTTCACATTTTTAAATCTCTGATGCTCAATGATTCTGATATTACACCATATATTTTCAACAAATCCGGCATCAATATTCAACCTCTTCTGATGATTAGTGAGCGTCTGCTGGAAAAATATCCAAGGGTGGAAGGCGGACAACAATATCTCTCTCCATCAGCAAATACTGTAATTCAAAAAGCACTTGCAGCCATGAAGGAAATGGATGATTCATATGTCAGCATTGAGCACATTCTGCTGGGATTGATCAGAGGTTCCGGTGAAATAACTACAGTTCTGAAAGATGCAGGTGCTAGCGAAAAACAAATTTCAGAAGCAATCAAAGATCTTAGAAAAGGCAAAAGAGCAGACACACCAAGTGCCGAAAACACATTCAATTCTCTGAACAGATTTGCAGTCAATTTGAATGAACAGGCAAAAAAAGGGAAACTGGATCCGGTGATTGGCAGGGATGAAGAAATCCGAAGAGTTTTGCAAATTTTATCTAGACGCACAAAAAATAATCCCATTCTCATCGGAGAGCCTGGAGTTGGCAAAACTGCTATTGCAGAAGGACTTGCACACAGAATTGTCAGAGGAGATATCCCTGAAAATCTGAAATCCAAGCAAATTTACTCCCTTGATATGGGCGCCCTAATTGCCGGTGCCAAATATAAAGGGGAATTTGAAGAAAGGCTAAAAAGTGTCATTAAAGAAGTCGTTGAATCAGATGGAGAAGTTATCCTCTTTATTGATGAAATTCATACTCTTGTTGGAGCAGGTGCAACAGAAGGAGCAATGGATGCAGCAAATATTCTGAAACCCCCGCTATCAAGAGGTGAATTGCGGGCAATCGGGGCTACAACACTCAAAGAATATCAGAAATATTTTGAAAAAGACAAAGCTCTAGAGCGTAGATTTCAGGTTGTTCTGGTTGATGAACCCGATGAGTCAGAAGCAGTTTCAATACTTAGAGGACTAAAAGAACGATATGAAACTCACCATCAGGTGCGTATTCTTGATGAGGCCATACTTGCTGCGGTTGAACTTTCAACCAGGTACATTACTGACAGATTTCTTCCTGACAAAGCAATTGACCTGATTGATGAAGCCTCTGCAAAACTCAGACTTGAAATCAACTCTTTACCTGAGGAACTTGATGAACTGGAAAGAAGAATACGACAACTTGAAATTGAACGTGAAGCCATTAAAAGAGAACATGATGATGAAAAACTGAAAAAGCTTAATATTGAAATCGCCACACTCTCGGAAGAACGAAACACATTGAACGCCAGATGGCAAAGTGAAAAAGAAATTGTCGACAAGATTCAGGAAAACAAACGACTCATTGAAACCTACAAGTTTGAAGCTGAAAAAGCTGAAAGAGAGGGAAATTATGGCCTGGTTGCCGAGCTCCGTTATGGAAAAATCACAGAATGCCAGAGGCAACTGGATGAACTCTCAGCTGAGTTGAAACAATTGCAGGCAGAAAATCCTCTGATATCAGAAGAAATCAATGCAGATCTAATTGCAGAAGTGGTGTCAAAGTGGACTGGCATTCCGGTTGCAAAAATGATGCAAAGTGAAAGAGAAAAGTTACTTCAACTGGAGACAGAACTTCATAAAAGGGTTGTTGGACAGGAAGCAGCTCTTTCTGCTGTTTCGGATGCCATAAGAAGAAACAGAGCAGGCCTTCAGGATCCAAAAAGACCCATCGGTTCGTTCATTTTTCTGGGAACCACAGGTGTCGGAAAGACAGAACTTGCTAAGGCGCTTGCCGAGTTTTTATTTAATGACGAAAACAATATTGTCAGAATTGACATGTCTGAATATCAGGAAAGGCATTCTGTATCAAGACTCATCGGAGCCCCACCGGGCTATGTGGGATATGATGAAAGCGGTCAGCTCACTGAGGCAGTCCGAAGAAAACCATACAGTGTTGTTCTTTTTGATGAAATTGAAAAAGCACATCCTGATGTGTTTAACCTACTACTTCAGATCCTTGATGAAGGAAGACTTACTGATAACAAAGGAAGACTTGTCAACTTTAAAAACACTGTTGTTATCATGACTTCAAATTTCGGGTCTCATATCATTCAGGAAAATTTTGAGAATCTGAATGATGAAAACTCCAGTCAGATTATCAAAAAAACCAGACAGGAATTGTTTGATCTTCTCAGAAAAAGTCTCCGTCCTGAATTTCTGAACCGGATTGATGAAATAATTATGTTTAAACCTCTCTCAAAGGAAGAAATCACAAATGTTGTCCGCCTGCAGTTTTCAATGATAGAGGCAATGCTTTCAAAAAACGATATCCAGATTGAACCCACAAACGAAGCAATCAACGCCATTGCCGAAGCAGGATACGATTCACTGTTAGGGGCAAGACCACTGAAGCGGATCATCCAGATGAAAGTACTCAATGAACTTTCAAAACAGATACTGGCTGGCACGGTCAACAAAAATAAACCGGTGATTCTGGATTTCATTGACGGAAAATATATTTTCAGGTAAGACAAATATTCTGTTTTTCAAAAAGAAATATGGTATTTTTGGTGGAGATTTCAACTCTTCATTTTAAAAAAAGATGATTTCCATAAAGAAACTACCATGAATAAATTTTTCTTTGTCTGCTTGACAATAATTGTAATCTCATTACTGAGCTCAGCTTCCGGTCAGATAATTACTTCTGAACAGGCAATCCTGGCCTGTGGTGAATGCATTGCAATAAACAAAAAAACCGATGTGCGGATTGATGACAATCCAGAAATGATTGTTTCAGGTCAGAATATTCTTGCTTATGTTTATTCCCTTAAACCCGAAGGTTATATTGTCGTGTCAGCAAATATAAATCTTCCACCTGTAATTGCCTATTCGTTTGAAAACAATTTTGGCAATCTGCTCCGCGGAAATCCGCTCTTTGAAATGTTGGTGACTGATCTGACAGGACGATTAATCTTTGTTCAAGAAAAAACCGGTGAATACTCTGAAAAAAACCAAATTTACTGGAAACAGATACTCCTTGAATCAGGGAGCAAGGAACAATGGGAACAATGGCCTGCCACAGGTGACGGATGGTTAAAAACAAACTGGACACAGAATGCTCCATACAACAACATGTGTCCTATGGATGCTGTCTCTGCTCAACGCAGTATTGCTGGTTGTCCAGCTGTTGCAATGGCTCAGATTGTCAATTTTCATGAAACTACAAATCAGACAATATTTGATGACACAGATGATTATTATCACAATTATGCTGGTCGTCAATACTTTATAGATGATGATTATTTCACTCTTGATTTTCCTTCATTTACTCAGCTAAATGAATATCTGGACACCCTCAATTCACACTGGGTGCATCATCTGTTGCTTGATAATCAGGACAAAGCCGCGCTCACATTTGCCTGCGGTGTTGCCTGCAAACAGGTATACACTTCTTCAGGTTCAGGAACCTTTGGTGTTGATCAGGCTTATGATGCCTATCTCAGGTTCGGATTCACAACCGTTGAACTGCTTACTGTAACGGATACATCTCTTTACTCCAGATTAATTCAGAACATCAAAGACACTCTGCCTGGTCATCTTGCAGTGGTCGACTCCAACTGGACCATGGGACACAATGTGGTAGTTGACGGATACAATGAAGATGGGTATTTTCACATCAACTTTGGTTGGGGTGGAACCTATAACGGATGGTATCTCCTTCCGCAGGAAATCCCATATAATCTGACAGTTATTGAAGGCCTGATTGTAGATATCATTCCTGTTGATTACACAACTATTTCCAGTGATCTCAATTCAACAATTACAATCTATCCCAATCCTGCATCAGACTACATTTGTGTTGATAATTTAAACAATGAACTATCAGGGCTGGAAATTTATACAACAGATGGGAAACTTGTTCTGACTCAAGCCGGAACAGTAGCTGACATTTCTCTACTGAAACCGGGAACTTATATCATAGTAATCAAAAACATGAATCAAACAATAGGTACATCAGCATTAACCATCATCCGATAATTATGAAACGATATGAAAAAGCCCTTGAGTTGTTTGCTCAGGATTTCAACTGCGCCCAAAGTATCGTATATGGTTTTTCTGACATCCTTGATCCAGACATCGGCACTTTATTGAAAACTGCAAGCGGATTTGGAGCAGGTATGGGAAGAACACAAAACACCTGTGGAGCTGTCAACGGAGCTGTCATTGTGCTTGGCCTACTCTACGGAAGGGGTTTTAATGAATCAAAGGATAAACAGGAAGATGTTTATTCCAAAGTTCAGTTGTTTATTCAAAGATTTTACGACCAATTCTCAAGCATCAGTTGTTTTGATCTGCTGGAAAAATGCAATCTGTTGACTGACGAAGGTCAGGAACGATTTTACTCTGAAAATCTGATAGTAAAATGCAATGCCTGTGTCCGAAAGGCCGTAGAAATTTTAGAAGAATTTATTCAAACATAATTTTTTCAATATATTCCCTATAGTCATCCATTGCCAAAGAGATCAGCACATGGGCTTCATCTCTGGAGTAAATATGTGAGATATCACATCTTTTTTCAAGCGCACCCGGCATCTCCTTATAAGTCAGAAAATAATGCTTCAATCTGTTGATAACAGTCTTTGGCAATTCAGTAATATCATTATAATGAGAATACAAAGCATCATCTTTAAGGACTGCAATCACTTTATCATCTGCCTGATTGCCGTCAACCATTCTGAATCCTCCAATAGGTATGGCACTAGCAATGACATCACCATGGGCAACATCCTTCTCAGTTAATACACAAATATCAAGAGGATCGCCATCTCCTACAATTTCTTTGTTTCCGAGAGCTTCTGCACTCAGGGCCCCAACTCTTTTTCCGCAATAGGTCTGAGGGATAAAACCGTACAGAGCAGGAAGGATACTTGAAAACTTCTGAGGTCTGTCTATTCTGAGAAAACCTGTATTCTTGTCAATTTCGTACTTTACAGTATCTGTAGGCACCATTTCAATAAAACAGGTGAGTTCAGCAGGTGCATCATTTCCTATTTCAATGCCGTGCCACGGATGTGATTTGTGTCTGAGACCAAGCAACTTACCTATTGGGTCAATGGGAATTTTTGGCATAAATGTATTATTTACTGCAAAGTTACAAAAGTTTCATACCATATAGATAACTCTATAACAACAACACTTTTTCGTAGCAATTACTAGCATTTCAAAAAGTTTCTCGTATCATTGTTTATTCATATATCTTACAAACTAAATAAAATTCCAGCGTTGAGGCCAAACCAGGAAACAGATTCTCCTTCTGCAATCATAACATGCACTTTCATGTTTCCTGTCAATGACAATGCACCATCAAGAGGATACACAAATCCCAGATTGGGAGCAAAACCGAAATATCCTTCAGAACCACTGTAGGAGGAGCCTCCCCATCTGATCTTGTATGAATAATGATATAATCCCATATCCATTCCAATATATGGTATAGCATCATCAACTGGAACATGATATTCAAACAAGGCAGTGACAGGAATAAACAAGCCTCTGGAATCATATGATCCTCCAAACCTGTTTAAGCCGAGATTCAAACCAATGATCATGTTGTCTTTTATGGGATATTTGGCAGCAGTATTCAGTCCAAATCCCACATTGAGTCCATCACCCAAATCTCCCATTGGAAATTGCAACCCAAAAGTTGCTGACACGTTCACCTGGGAAGAAACTTCTTTATTACTGTAAAAGAGTGTAAAAAAAACAATCAGAAGAATGACATAATTTTTCATAAACATACGCATTAATTTATTTATTTTCAACATTTATTTGAGTCCATTTTTTTACATCATCAGCTGCCGGAACAGGAATGTCAAGTTTCATTTTCTTCCTGATCCCGCACAGTTCATTGAATAATTTGTTGGGATTCGCATTCTGAAGATCATCAGGTGTAATGATATTCAGTTTTATAAGCAGAGGAACATATTCCTGAGGAATGCCGGCCTGAATCAGATCTTCACCTGTAGGAGCAGCTGCCTTTTTTTCAGGTTTCATCTGTGGAAAAAATAATACTTCCTGAATGGATTGCTGATTTGTCATGAACATCACAAGTCTGTCAATTCCAATACCCATACCAGCAGTGGGTGGCATCCCGAATTCAAGGGCTCTTACAAAATCCATATCAATAAACATGGCTTCATCATCGCCTTTTTCAGAAAGTTTCAGTTGCTCCTGAAAGCGATCAAGCTGATCAATGGGATCGTTTAGCTCACTATATGCATTTGCAAGTTCCTTGCCGTTCACTAACAGTTCAAACCGTTCGGTAAGCTCCGGATTCTCGCGGTGTTTTTTACACAATGGGGACATCTCAACTGGATAATCGATGATAAAAGTAGGCTGAATATAATGATGTTCGCATTTTTCACCAAAAATTTCATCAATGAGTTTTCCTTTCCCCATGCTTTGATCGACCTCTATTCCAAGATTTTTACAAACATCTCTGAGTTGGTTCTCATTCATTCCACTGATGTCTATCCCTGTATGTTCCTTGATTGAATCTATCATGCTTACCCTCTTAAAAGGACGCCTGAAGTCAATTTCCTGCTCGCCGTATCTCACTTTCGTTGTGCCGTGAAGTTCCAATGCAACTTTTTCAATCATTTCTTCTGTAAATTCCATCATCCAATTGTAGTCCTTATATGCCACATAAATTTCAAGAACTGTAAATTCCGGATTATGGGTGCGATCCATGCCCTCATTCCGAAAATCCTTTGCAAATTCATACACCCCATCAAAACCTCCCACAATCAGTCGTTTCAGGTATAATTCATTGGCAACTCTCAGATAAAGAGGAATATTCAAAGCATTATGATGTGTAATAAAAGGACGGGCGGCAGCTCCACCTGGTATTGGCTGCAATATGGGTGTTTCAACCTCAAGATAACCACGTTCATTGAAAAAATTCCTCATGGTATTGATCACTTTTGACCTCTTAATAAAAGTCTCCTTCACCTGCTCATTGACAATGAGATCAACGTAACGCATCCGATAGCGCTGCTCAGGATCAGAGAATGCATCATATATCTGCCCGTCTTTTTCCTTCACAATCGGAAGGGGACGCAATGCCTTGCACAACACCTTCATTTCCTGAACATGAATGGAGATTTCTCCCATTTGTGTGATAAAAACAAAGCCCTTTACACCAATAAAGTCTCCAATATCAAGATGCTTTTTAAAAACATCATTGTATAATGACTTATCATCTCCAGGGCACAAATCATCTCTTTTCAGGTACAACTGAATCCTTCCGGTATGATCCTTAATCTCAGCAAACGATGCAGCACCCATAATCCTTCGTGACATGATCCTTCCGGCAATCCATACTTCACCGAATGCTTCAGGATTTTCTCCAAAAGAAGCATGTATTTGCATTGCAGTGTTTGTCACTCTGAAGCCGTCTGCAGGATATGGATTTAAACCATTCTGAATCAAAGCTTTCAATGATTCCCTACGCAGAATTTCCTGTTCACTTAGTTGCTGCATAACAATTTTTTTCTGCAAACTTACATAAAATTTTAATTACACATAAACGGTATAAAAATCCAGTCCAACA
>CAYRXH010000001.1:0-87655 GCA_964428185.1 uncultured Bacteroidales bacterium | reverse complement strand
CATTAGACAAATACGAAATTTTTGATTCAATTACTTAAAAAAAATACTATTATGAAAAAATACTATATTGTAACGTTTCTTCTATTTTTTTGTATTTTATCTGTCAAATCCCAACAAATCACCAAGTTGTATATTATTGAAATGAACGAAACCCTTCCTGCTGCATTCAGAGATTCAGAGGGAAATATACATCTTTATTTTTCTGTTCACGGAATCAACAGTCAAACCGAAGTGACTCAACTTATTGAGAAATTTTATGAAAATAATGCTGTTAGTTTCATTGAGAACACAATGCTTACAATAAACAAAGCAAATTTTCATGCAGTATTTCCTGAAGATTCACGCTTATCATTTTTTAAGAAATTTTCAGATGCCATTGACATTGAAGATATTATGTTCTTTGGTGAAACATATCCAATAAAAGAACTTACACCCGAAATTATTCAAAACCATATTCAATTATGAAACAAATATATTTAATTTTATTCCTGTTGTTTTCACTTTCATTATTCTCTCAGGTTCCTACAGAACAGGATTGTATGGGTGCTATTCCAGTTTGCCAGAATGTATATTCTCAATCTAACTCATATTCAGGCGTAGGAAATTATACTGGCGAAATATCCACAACCGGTGGTTGTCCGGGAAATTGTCTTCTAAGTGGTGAATTAAATGATGTCTGGTATATTTTTACTGTACAACAATCTGGGAACCTTAGTTTTACTATTACCCCAAACTCAACAGATGACGATTATGACTGGGCAGTTTACAATTTAACAAACAACGAATGTTCCGAAATAGCGACAAATACTTCTTTACAGGTCAGTTGTAACTATTCAGATCAGTATGCCCCTACTGGAGCAAATGGAGGAACAACATCAAATTGTGGAGATGCTGTTGATGATCCAGATAATGCAGTTATTCCTGTGTTAGCTGGTCAAACATATGTTTTAAATGTAAGTAACTATTCTTCGAGCCAATACGGATATACTCTTGATTTCGGCGCCTCAACTGCGGTTATTTTTGATAATATCCCTCCTTATATACTTTCTCTGGATGCCATACCCGGCTGCGGTGCGACCACAATAACATTCGACTTCTCTGAAAATGTGCTTTGCAACACAGTTTCCGCTGCAGACTTTTCTGTAGTGGGCCCCGGAGGACCATATACAGTGACCGGAGTTTCCGGATATGCCTGTGGTCTCGGTGGTACTCAGGAAAAAACATTCACAATTACTGTAACTCCTGCTATTACAGCAAGCGGCAATTATCAGATTTGCCTCAATGATGCAGCAATAGCCGGTTCAGTTGCTGACCTGTGCGGTAATATCGCTCCGGCAGGATGTCTTAACTTCACTGTTACAAATGTCACTACAACCATGACCCACACTGATGAAAATTGCGGTGCAGGTGATGGTACTGCCACCGTGACTGCCTCTGGTGGGAGCGGAACATACACATACACATGGAGCACAACTCCCCCGCAGAATTCTCAGACTGCAACAGGGCTTTCTTCAGGAACTTACTATGTAACAGTTTCTGATGGTGCATGTTCTGCAATAGATACAGTACAGATCAATTCTATCGGCGGTCCTTCACTCTCAATCAGCGGAACTGATGATGCATGTAGTCAGGGTGTTGGAACTGCAACGGTTAATGCCACCGGTGGAACAGGCAGCTATACATACACATGGAACACCACTCCTCCTCAGAATACTCCAACTGCTACCGGTCTAACTGCCGGCACTTATACAGTGACTGTTGATGACGGCGGTCCCTGCCCATCAAGTATTTCAGTTATAATTGGAAATACACCCGGCCCCACTCTTTCACTTGTCAGTATGACTCCTGAAAATTCAGGTGCAGGCGATGGCTCTGCCACTGTCAGTGCCAGTGGAGGAACATTACCATATACTTATACATGGAATACTGTACCACCCCAAAACGGACCAACAGCTTCTAACCTTCCTGCAGGAAATTACACCGTTACGGTTGAAGATGACAATGGATGTACTGCAACGCTTGCTGTTACCGTTACTTCTGTTGGAGGTGGAACCCTTCAATTATCAGCAGGCCCTGAACACTGCGGTCAATGTGATGGACAGGCAAATGTTGTTGTTAACAATCCAATTGGAGCATATACAGTACTCTGGAGTAATGGCGAAATTACAGAAACAATTACCGGTCTCTGTACAGGAACCTATACTGTCACTGTCACTGATCAAGAAAACACATATATCCAAGGGATTTTTGTTCCCAACATTGCCGGACCAACTGCCTCTTTCATTGCATCCCCGAATCCCGCAACTATCGGAGAAGATGCAATTCATTTCATGAATCAGTCTCTTGGAGGCTCAACGTTTATATGGACATTCGGAGACGGCAATTCATCAACTCAGGAAAACCCAGTTCACTCATACAATTCTATCGGCGACTATACGGTCTGGCTATATGTTTATGACGATTTCGGTTGTATGGACAGCATGTCAATGGTGATTATTGTTCAGGATGTTTTCACTCTGTATATCCCCAATGTATTCTCTCCCAACGGTGATGGCATTAATGATTACTTCATGCCTCAGGGAATGGGTGTGGGAACCGAAGACTATCATCTCAGAATTTTTGACAGATGGGGACAGATGGTTTTCTACACAACTTCTCCAAATGTTTACTGGGACGGGAACATCAACGATGTTGAACGTGAGAAAAAACCAATTGCTGTTTATACCTACGTACTCGATTTTAAAGACAGAGCCGGATTACCACATCAGAAATACGGGGTTATTACAGCAATATATTAGAATATTCCCTTGAAAATGATATTCCAAAGATCATCTACGGATGATCTTTTTTTTTAGAAATGGAATTCAAACCCAATTCTCAGAACGGGATTGGTATAAGGAGTGTAGAATGTATCATTGAGGTTAAAGAGAATCATGATATATGCACAATCCTTGTCCATATCTGAAAACAACTGCCTGTAACCTGCACCTATTAGTGCATTGTTGCATACAATCTGTTCTATTTGTCTGAGCGGGCTATACATATCAGTTTTATATGTGAGTAATTCATACTCACCGTGCAGATACAACTGATCAATTATATCAATTCTGCTAAAAATACTTCCCCCAAAGATATTCAACTGCATAGGGGGACTGTATGAAGCATTACTGTAAAACTGATATGATCCACCGATACCAGCTGACAATCCGGGTAAAATATAAAATCCGTAATGAGGTGCAACATTGATGTTTATGACTGTACCAAACTGCAAGCCTGTAGAACCTCCAATATAATGCCTTGTCTCAAATTCATGTTTTTTTTCCTGTGCGAACAAGGAAACATGAAACGAAAAAAAAAGGAATATCAAAAAGAGAATTTTTTTCATACGGGAAGTTTCAAAAAAATGAACGTATTTTTTTAAATTTTGTTTCATTCAATACACTTTTCAACTGTAACATGAATTGTATTTGTAATGTAGCTTGTCCCTGCACATGAGAGAATACAATAGAACTCTGAATCATCCTGCGGGCTTATGGTTAAATAGGGCAAATTCTCTCCTGTCAACATCTCACCATCCATCATCCATTGAAAAGAACATGCATTATATGGAGCCACTGCAGTCAGAGTGAGCTGTTTACCTTTGCAAATCACAGAAGAAGAAGGAAATGCATAGGCTGCATTCCCCCAGAAATATCTGATTACAGAAGCCACATTCGCAATATGGAGATAGGCCCCTCTTACAGGGTCAAAAGATGTTGCGAGTAATTGAAAAACATGAGAACCATTTCCTTTGGCGAAAAATGGAACAAGATGATTGGTATGATTGGTTGAAAGAAACACTGCTCCAGGCAGCTTACTTTCCCCGTTATCGACAATTGGTAAAAATCCATTTTCAGGGTCAAATCCACCACATAAATAGCCTGTTTCATGGTCAGCAAGTACTATCAATAATGTCTCATCCCACATATTCTTTTCAGAAATCCACTTCACAACTTCATTCACAGCATATTCAAAATCAGTTTGTTCTTCAATTAATCTTGACAAATCATTGTCATGACAAGCCCAATCAATAGCACCGCCCTCAATCATAAGAAAAAATCCATCTGAATCAGAAGAAAGAAAATCGAGTGCAAAAACTGACATTTGACTCAGAGAGGGTATGTTAGTATTTTCAGGAACAGACCATGGTAATATTGAAGAACCTGAACGTTTATATTGTAAAGTTTCAAATACCGGAGCAAGATAAAACACTCTTTTCACAAGTGTTCCTGTAGCATTTTGTTGCTTCAGCGATGAAATATCATCTGAAAAAAACCATTGGTCAGAACTTCCGTCGTAATCAATATCCTGCAGCAAATAAACAACATCCCCTGTTGAAAACCTTGGTGAACCATGCAATACAGTATTCCATAGGTTTCTATTGAACACATATTTGTAGTTTGCCGTGTCTTTTTTCCTACCATCATTATCATACAATGGATGTCCGCCACCCATAATCAACGCCAAGGGAGAATGAACAATCATATCTAATGCAATCTCTCCATATTTGTCTCTTGAAATATTATGAGCACTGAAACCTGCCGGAGTAGCATGACAAAAGGGGACAGTCGTAACAATTCCTCCAGATTTTCCAATCATATATGCAAGTTCAACTGGATTTAACACTGGTATGGAATCGGGGCTCATTCCGATCATTCCTGCTCTGGTTCTTATTGAGGTTGATATTGCAGTGGATGCTGCTGATGATTCAGTAAATACACGGGTCACATATTCAGGTACAGTCCATGAAGAAGTATGATCATAATCAATGCCAAAGCTCCCTGTAGCAGCTGCAAGTTTCACAGGAAACCTTAGCCAAACATTGTTTTCAGAATTTCCATTATAAAAGAGGGCTGAATTAATCTGTTCAAAACCCATACCGTCACCTATCATCACAATGATGTTCTTCGGACCAGTCTGCTGTGCATTTAATATGAAGTGCAGAGAAAGAAAAAACACATTAACTATAAAACTTCTCATGATAATTTTTTTAGCAAATGTAAAAAAAAACAACATAATCCCTTTTGCTCAGTAAAAATATTCAAGAAATATGTGATTTGAAAATTATCAATTTTTCTTAATTTTGCAAAAAAAGAAAAATGAACAGTACAGTAGTAAAATCAGACCTCCCATTCAAAGTAGCTGACATTAACCTGTGGGAATGGGGACGCAAAGAAATTGAAATTGCAGAAAAAGAAATGCCGGGTCTGATATCTTTAAGAAAAAAATTCGGAAATGAACTTCCACTCAAAGGTGTGAGAATATCCGGTTCACTTCATATGACAATTCAGACAGCTGTCCTTATAGAAACACTTCAGTCACTTGGTGCTGATGTACGGTGGGCAAGCTGTAACATTTTTTCAACGCAGGATCATGCAGCAGCAGCAATTGCAAAACGTGGAACACCTGTTTTTGCATGGAAAGGCGAAACCCTTGAAGAATACTGGTGGTGTACATCTCAAATGTTGTCATTTCCGGATGGGAAAGGACCCCAACTGATTGTTGATGACGGAGGAGATGCCACATTGATGGTTCATCTGGGTTATGAAGTCGAAAACAACCCTGATCTCCTTAACAAACCCCCTGGTAGTCGTGAAGAAGCTGCTCTTTATGGAGTGCTGAAGTCAATATACACATCCGATCCAGGTCGCTGGCACAGAATAGTGCCTGAAATTAAGGGAGTCTCTGAAGAAACTACAACAGGTGTTCATCGCTTGTACCAAATGATGGAACAAGGAAAACTTTTATTCCCTGCTATCAATGTCAATGACTCTGTCACCAAATCAAAATTTGATAATCTGTATGGATGTCGTGAATCTCTTGCTGATGGAATCAAGCGTGCAACTGATGTTATGATTGCCGGAAAAGTTGTCGTAGTTTGCGGTTATGGTGATGTTGGCAAAGGATCAGCCCGTTCAATGCGCTCCTATGGTGCACGGGTTATTGTTACAGAGATTGATCCTATCTGTGCTTTACAAGCAGCAATGGAAGGATTCGAAGTGACCACACTTCATGATGCTATAGCTGAAGGAAATATTTTTGTTACCACAACCGGCAACAGGGATGTCATCACAAAACAGGATATGTTCCGGATGAAGGATGAATCAATTGTTTGCAATATCGGTCATTTTGACAATGAAATTCAGGTTGATGCCTTGAATAATGATCCGACCGTTAAAAGAATCAATGTCAAACCACAGGTTGACCAATATGTTTTTCCGGACGGTCATAATATTTATATCCTGGCCGAAGGACGTCTTGTGAATCTTGGATGTGCCACAGGTCACCCATCATTTGTTATGAGCAATTCATTTACCAATCAGACTCTTGCTCAGATTGAACTTTGGAAGAATAATTATAAGATCGATGTGTACAGACTACCAAAACATTTGGACGAGGAGGTTGCAAGACTTCATCTTGAACAGATTGGGGTAAAACTGACAACGCTTACAAAAGAGCAGGCAGATTATATCGGGGTCCCAATTGAAGGACCCTATAAACCTGAACACTACAGATATTAAAATAAGATTTGTAATTAAAAAAAGGCGGCATCTTCAGAAGCCGCCTTTTTTTGTGCATTGTAAAAGCTAGCAGTTAATATATTCCATTACAAGTTTTCTGATTTCTTCAGTATTCCCATACAGTTTTTCACTCAGTCCTTTGTCTTTATAACTTTTAAGCAGTTTCACAGTTCCATCAATGATTGTTTCATGAAAAACGCCAAACTTCAGAAATTCATTTTTATATTTCATTAGATGATCTGCCGAGTCGTCACATGAATCAGGAAGTTGGGCAAGTTTTTTCTGAACTGCCTTATGTTCTTCCTTGAAAATATTCACATCAATAAAGCTATCTTGAGCAAATTTGAGTGATGTTTTGGATTCCAAACCCTTTCTTACTGCAACTGCAAGAGCGGCAAGCAAAAGGTACAAATCTGCAGAACCATCTGGGCAGCGGAACTCAAAAGTACGCTTTTCTTCAGCATTGACCTTCCCTTTCACCTCCACATCAGGATTTGCAATTCTGATCATCTGATCAGCCTTGCCTGTCCATCCGAGAGGTACTCTGATCAAAGCAGAGCGGTTGCTGTATCCCCAGCAAATGTTTGTAGGAGCTTCCTGATGAGGAACCAGTCTGAGATAGCTCGTGGGAACTGTATTTCCGAAGGCAGTAATTGCAGAAGAAAGTTCCAAGATACCACCAATGGCTTGAACTGCGACATCACTTAAATCCTTCCCTTTTCCCATGACAGGTTTACCATTCTTTGTGATTCTCATGTGTATATGTAAGCCACTTCCTGCTTTGCCAACAGTAATCTTTGGGGCAAAGCTTAAATTCACACCATACTGATAGGCCACATGACGAAGAACCCATTTCCCGAGAACCAGTTCTTCAACAGCCTGTTCCACTGGTACCGGAAGAAACTCCAGTTCAGTTTGTTCATAGTTATATTTATCATCACAAAAATTTCCTACTTCAGAATGCCCATATTTTAAATGGCATCCCATCTGTGTCAGATAGTAGATCGAATCACTCCTTATTGCATCCCACTTCGTAAATGGTGAAGATTCGTGATAGCCTCTCTGATCTTTAGCAGGAAAAAGTTCTTCCTTTTCGCTGATCACATAATACTCCAGTTCACCCATGGCTTCAAGTTCATAGCCGGTTTTTTCCTTTAATGTGCGGGCTGCTTTTTCCAGAATATTATCAGGAGTTGACTGCATGGGGCTTCCATCCTTGTCAAAATATCTGCATAAAATGCCTAAAGTAGGAATTGAAGAAAATGGATTTACAAATGCAGTTCTGTATTTAGGAACAACATACAAATCACTGGATCCGGTTTCAACATGTTTAAACAAACTTGAACCATCAACCCGCTCGCCACAGGTAAAGATATTATCAAGTTGTTTCTGACTATGAACAGGAAAATTGAGAGTTTTGATTCTGCCGTCACCGCCAACATAGTGAAAATCCACCAACTGAATTTCATTCTGCAGGATAAATCTGATAATATCTTCCTTTGTAAAATCTTTTCTGTTCTTTTTCAGATAATTTTCAAGAGGATTCTGCGAAAAAATGTCTTTTGCCATAGTGTTTTTTATTTTAGGGTTCAAACATACTATATTTTTCCCAAATTCTGAAGAAATGAAAATGATATTTTCAGAAATTTTATTGATTTTTCTCAAACAATATTTATTTTTCCCAAACAGAAAAAAAATCTACTTTTGCAACAGACCCTCGCAATTTATTGTCTTAATAAAATTAATCAATAATAATCAATGAATTCAATGAAACACATTATCATCACAGGACTTATCCTGTTTTTTTCATTCACATTATTTGGTGATATTCCTCCTGTCATCAAACTAAATACTTCAGATATCACTGATATTCATATCACTGAAAAATCAATGGATGGTTTTTCGGCATTCAGCAGTCTCGGAGAAATTTCATGGTTTCAGGTAAAAACTACTAAAGGCATGTTTGTACAGTTGATGGCCGACGGATATAATTATTCAATGAATACCGGATATCCGCAATTGCCAGTTTTGAAAAGGCTTATTGAAATTCCATGGAACGCAGATGTAAGTATTGAAGTTATTTCATGTGACGAAGAAGTCATTGACCTCAGCAATTATGGAATTTCCAGTAAAATAATCCCCTCACAACCTCCATTGCAAAAAGGAATTGACCCTTCAACCGTTGATTTTGAATATAACCGGAAGGCTTATTCCCGGAACTCATTTGATGGGAACCCCCTGGTTGATGTGAAAATTCTTGGTGTTATGCGTGGAGTCAGAATAGCCAGACTTGAAATCAGTCCTGTTCAGTACAATCCTGCTACCAATCAATTGAAAATAATCAACAATCTGATTTTTAAAGTTCATTTTGAAAATGCTGATTTTCAGAAAACTGACGAAATGAGAACAATATACTATTCACCTGCTTTTGAAAAAAACATGAGCAAAATGCTCAATTATAATGCTCCTGCTCAGAAAGATATTATCACCACATATCCCCAAAAATACGTGATAGTTGCTGATCCGATGTTTCAGACTCAGTTGCAGCCTTTCATTGAATGGAAAACAAAGAAGGGTTTCATCGTAGTTGAAGCATATACAAATAATCCTTCTGTAGGGACCAGCACAGCAACAATTAAGGCATACCTTGAAGGTCTCTACGACAATGCCACGATCAATGATCCGGCTCCAACCTATGTTCTTTTTGTGGGCGATGTTGCTCAGATACCTGTATTTACGGGAACAACCTCTTCACATGTCACTGATTTGTATTACTGTACATATGACGGAGCAGGTGATTTTTACCCGGATGTATATTACGGAAGATTTTCTGCAACAAATGCAGTACAATTACAGCCTCAGATTGATAAAACTCTTGAATATGAGCAATATCTTTTCCCAAATGATCAGTTTCTAAATCATGTTGTTTTGGTTTCAGGAGTTGATGCCACCTATGCACCAACTTATGGAAACGGACAAATTAATTACGGAACAGACAATTATTTCAACCTTGCTCACGGAATCACTGATCACACATGGTTATATCCTGCATCAGGGTCTCCTGGAACAAGCGCAAATATAAGGGCACAGGTCAGTGAAGGATGTAGTTTTTTGAATTATACTGCACATTGCGGACCATCAGGATGGGCAGACCCTTCATTTACCGTAACTGATGTTTATAATCTTACAAATGCACATGAATATCCTCTTTCTGTAGGTAATTGTTGCTCTTCCAACGAATTTCAGGAACCTGAATGCTTTGGGGAAGCCTTGCTGCGTGCTGAAAACAAAGGAGCTCTTGGACATATCGGCGGATCAAACAGCACATACTGGAGTGAAGACTATTGGTGGGGCGTGGGTAATGCAGCCATTTCATCCAATCCAACCTATGCAGGCAGCGGACTGGGTGCCTACGACTGTCTATTTCACGATCATGGTGAACCTGACACAGTCTGGTTTATCACCTCAGATCAGATGCTTCATGCCGGCAATTTAGCTGTCACTGAAGCAGGAAGCAGTTTGGAAACATATTACTGGGAAGTTCACCATCTGATGGGTGATCCTTCAATTATGCCCTATCTTTCAGTACCTCCTGCTCTTTCCGTTTCATATACTGACCCCATTCCGGTAGGCTCAATTTCTCTTGATGTTACCACTGAACCACATTCTTATGTAGCCCTTTCAGAAAACGGGGTTCTATTAGATGCAAAATATACCGGCAACGGCACAGATGTCACTCTTGAATTTCCGCCTATTATGAATCCCGGAGACATAGACATTGTTATCACAAAACAATTCAGGAAACCATATATTAATACTGTCAGTGTTGTCCCCGGCAATACTACAAATGACGGACAGGTAACCACAATTACTGTTCCTGCAACCTATACTAGTATCATGGATGCAGATGTAATGCCAAGTTTCACGATAAGAAACCTCGGAACTGCCAACCTCACTTCTGCGCAAACCGGATATTTTATTGACAGCGGCACACCTGTCACCCAAGCATGGAACGGGAATCTGGCTCAGTATCAGACCCAGCAGGTCACATTTCCACAGATCACACTCCCCGCCGGAACTCATACTTTTACAGCTTTTGTGTCCATGCCAAACGGTGTGGATGATGAGTATCATCCTGGCGATACCATTGTTAAAACTTTCCATGTTACTGCAGGAGATGCTGCAGTGATGAGCCACAATACATTTCAGGAGATATACTGTAACCCAGACACAATCACTCCTTCAATTACT
This sequence comes from uncultured Bacteroidales bacterium, assembly GCA_964428185.1. Taxonomy (GTDB): domain Bacteria; phylum Bacteroidota; class Bacteroidia; order Bacteroidales; family DTU049; genus CAYMAZ01. Next base: position 76,844 of record CAYRXH010000001.1, on the reverse strand, counting down.
TTTGCAAACAAAGGAACTGTCAACCTTCTCAGTGTTGATATCAATTATCAGATTGATTCTCAGGCTACTGTTACAATTCCCTGGACAGGAAATCTTGCTCCAAATGAGCAAGCTACAGTGAACTTCCCTACAATAACTCTATTGTCCGGGAATCACACTTTTACTTCATTTACTTCAAATCCCAATGGTGGCAGCGATGAAAATCCTACAAATGACTCGAAGCAAAGTTCATTTGAGGTATATGCCTATGCTCAAATGATTATAGTTACTATTAATACAGATGATTTTGGAAGTGAAACAACCTGGGAAATAAAGGATGACACAAGCGGAGTTGTATTATATTCTGGCGGCCCCTATTCAGACTGGGATCCCCAATCTTACAATGAAGAAGTTTGTCTCGGACATGGTTGTTATACATTTACAATCAATGATTCATGGGGTGACGGGCAAGACGGATATACAACAGATGGATCTTATGCAGTGAACAATGCAACAACATCTCAGAATTATGGAAGCGGTAGCGGTAACTGGGGATATTCTGCAAGTGTCAACTTCTGTATTGACCTCACATCAACTGATGAATTTTCTTTAACTCCAGTGATTATCTATCCCAATCCTGCTCAGGATTTCCTGTATCTTGAGAACTTAGCTTCTGACGCAATAATTGTCATCTCTGATTTATCAGGAAAAACAATCGCATCTTTTGCCACAGCAAAGAATAATCAAACAGTTGACATCTCTGCAATTCCTGCCGGTATTTACAATCTGTCAGTGACTGCCGGAGAATACAGGTTCTATGATAAATTTGTGATTGCCAGATAATCAGTTCTTTTGAAGTACCCCTATCATCAGGGGTTCCAAATAGATTCATTGAAAAAACTCATCAATGAGCTGTTTTATTTACAATGCATGACCTGAGATGTCTCATTTAGCCAATACCCAGAAGAGAACACTTATTATCATATTTGCACCCAGAAGAATTGCACCCAATAAGCCAATTATCCAGACAGAAAGATTTGCACTTTGCCTTCGTGCCATCACATTTGCTAGAAGGATCATCAGTATCACTATTGAAGAAAAAATTACAAAAAAGAACCACTGAAGTCCTGTAAAAAACCCAATGGCTAATCCGGCAAAAAAAGCATCAAAGGAATTTGAAGCTGCAAACAGTAAAAGCACTTTCAATACTGAAGTGTCAAAAGTCCAATTGTGCTTTCTCCCTTTTTTAATTCCGGAATACATTTTCAGTGCAAGAATAAAGAAAAGGACAGAACTGATGATCATACCCGAAAAAAACAGAAGAGGAATTATGACAACAGAGAGTGCATAACCCAAGGCAAACATCAAAGTGTATGTAACAGAAAGCACAAGAATATGTCTGAGAAGCACAGATGGGCTCTTTACAATTCCTGCATAGACCTGTCTGTACATCAGATAAAAAACTGAAAGACCAAGACCCACACTACTGAGAATAAATACAGATAACATATTATTTCCTGATAAGTTGAGTAATATTGGTAAGCCAGAGAGCATCGGTTTCAGAAAATGAATTCTTCTGACTACTGTCCACATCCAGTACAGCCCATACATTCATGTTTTGATCAAACAAGGGGACCACTATTTCACTCTGAGAGCGTGAATCACAGGCAATATGACCGGGAAATGCGTGTACATCAGGCACCAGAACTGTTTCTTTCTGCATCACTGCAGCCCAGCACACTCCATTGGGATACGGTAATATCTGACATGCAAGAGGTCCTTGGTATGGGCCAACAATAAGTTTTTCTTTGTTCACAAAATAAAAACCGCACCAGAAAAAGTATTCCATCTTTGCATGAAGAAGGGCACAGCATGTGGACATAGCCGCAATATGGTCTGGACTTTTGATAAGTAAAGGCTCGAGCTGTTGGAATATCCTTGAGTATCGCTCTGAGGTTTTATTTTCTATCATATGTATTTTGAATAATAAGGGTTTGTCTTTTTGTTAAGGTACCATAGAATTGCGAGCACAGTAAAGGCCATTGAAGTGGTCAACAGAAGTATTCCGGGCTCATTACTGAAATTTCCGAAAGAATCCATATCCTGTGTAATATATCCCGACTGATGCATCCAAGCAATTACGATGGCAAAACCATTATTGAAGAAATGCGCAAACATGGGTAGCCACAGCGATCCCGACCAAACAAACATATATCCAAGCAGCATTCCAAGAAATATTCTTGGTAGAAATCCATAAAACTGCACATGGAAAGCACTGAAAATGAAAGCCGAAACAAATACCGCAATATGAATATTTCCGAACCACTCGCGTAATTTCCGCATGATGATTCCCCTGAAAATGAACTCCTCTCCGATTGCAGGTATTATGGCCACCATAAATAAGTTCACAAGTAAAACATGCCACTGAGTTTCAGACACAAATGCCATGATCATTTTCTCAGCAGTATTTTCAGATTCCAGCATCCATTTTTCCAGTTCTTTCATACTATCAGGCAATTTCATTGCAGCATTGATATCTCCGAGCCAATTGACAAAAGGAAGCAATACAATCATTGAAAAGCCGCCAATCAGAATAATCAACCAGGATTGCTTTCTTCTCAGTGCAAAAAATTGCAGGCTCCCGCTTTCAAACAACTTAGCATATAGCAAGGCCGGAATTATAAACATTGCAAAATGACTGACAATCTGAACATACCGTAGAAATGCCAGATGTTGCGGATTTTTCAGATCATGATTTCCCATTAGTATTGAAAAGGCTTCGTACCCATAAAATGGCAGTGCCAGAGCAAGTCCGACAATCGTGATGATGATCATACCCATAAAAATCATCATGAAAAGAAAAACAAGTTTCAGAAAAGGTGAGAAACTCCTGAATTGATTCAACATTGAACTCATAAACTGTTTTTATTAAATTTGCAGGGCTAAAATACGAACAATTCATCAAATGTACCGTTTTGGGAATATTCATTTTGATCATCCTCCTGTGCTGCTTGCACCCATGGAAGACGTGACTGATTCATCATATCGTCGTATCTGTAAAGGCATGGGTGCAGACTGGGTGGTAAGTGAATTCATTTCTGTTGAAGGTATTTTAAACAAAGAAGGTCATTTTGGCCACAAACTCAATTTTTTACCTCAGGAGCGTCCCTTATCAATTCAGATCTTTGGAAATAATCCTAAGAATTTGCAGAAAGCCATCGGTATGATAGAACCTCTGCAGCCGGATTTCATTGATCTGAATATGGGCTGCCCTGTAAAAAAAATCGTTTCCAAAGGTGCGGGCGCAGCTTTAATTCAGGATCCAAAACTTATGGCAACTCTTGCTGAAACGGCTGTACGATCTTCCAATATCCCTGTGACCGTAAAAACCAGAATCGGATGGGACTTTAGCAATATATCAATTCATCAGACAGCATTACGACTTCAGGACACAGGGATTTCTGCACTGATTATCCATGGCAGAACCAAAAGTCAGATGTACAGCGGTGAAGCAAACTGGAATATTATTGCTGAGGTAAAAAATCATCAGCAGATGCATATCCCAATCATCGGTAACGGAGACATTGTGAGTCCCCAACAGGCTATAGAGTTCCCAATCAAATACGGACTTGACGGAGTCATGATTGGAAGATCAACTTTTGGTAATCCATTTATTTTCAGACAGATAATAGATTTACGAAACGGGCACTTTCCAAAAGAAATTTCAATTCAACAAAGGGTAAAAACCATTAAGCAACATTTCATGCTTTCTGCACAATGGAAAGGAATGACCCGGACAATTTATGAAATCAGAAAACATTATGCGGGTTATTTTAAAGGCTTTCCAAACTTCAAACCTTATAGAATCAAATTGATGTTGGCACTGTCTCAAACCGAAGTATTTGAAGTACTTGATGAAATTGAATCCAAATATAAAGATACTTTATTTGCTGCTAATCAAACAGAAAGTTTTAAAAAACATTGAGTGAACCGATTGAATAAGAATCATTAATTTTGTTTCGTAAGAAAACACCATTCTATATATTTATTCTGTTATCGACATCTTCTGATTTCACTTATACTATTTCTGGTTTTACCTCATTTAATGCTAAGCAGTTGAATCAAATTGAGTACAAGGATATTTACAAAACTACATATTCTGCCACAACCTTACTAAACACCCAGCTTAATTTATCCCAAATCCGTCATTGGAATTATTTGATAGTTATTTCTTTGTCGGTAGAATCTAAATGTAATGCTTTCATAACTAGTAAGAAAATCTTACAGCAAAAAAACAAAATTTTTTAATAGACATATAGCATCAAAACTATTGACAATCAAAATGTTACAAATGTTATTTTCTAATGACGGTCATTAGAAATAATGAGTCTAATGACGGATTTGGGTTTATATTACTTGAAATCTCAGAATGGAACACCGACTTGAGTCGCAATTTTCAGTATTCTGATGGCGAAACCAAAGCTTTGTAGCTGAGGATATGGTTGTTTTTAGCATACGAGGCTCTTGGCAGGTTAACTGGTATGTGTATGTGTTTTGAAGCCCTAAAAATTGCACAGGATACTGAAAATCTAATAAAAACAAAAAGAAGTAACAATTAATTTCACTATTGTTAGGACAAAAAACATTAAGAGTTTGAAAAGCCCTAAAGATATAGTGTGTTTTTGAGATTCTTTTGCAAGCTGGGCTTACTTTTGAAAATGCAAATTTGTAAAATATAAAATACTCATATTCGAAATATTATGTTTTGAAATTTTTTTTTAATTTTTTTCATACAATAGAGAATTAATATCGGAAATGTTTGTCAGGCTCTGTGAATTTTTGATAAAGCACTTCAGTATTATCTGCTCTCACTCTCAATTGTAGAACAACTTGACAATAAAGCACAGAAATTTATCAGAATATACAACATAGGAGTTTCAGTGGACATCAATCAGCAGCATTTGCGGTGAAGGATCAGACAAAGTTATTGAGGAAAGTACACCATGTTTCACGGTAGAACTGATAATATTGATGCTAAACATCACAGCCCCTGCACTATTTCTGTCAAATGTACTATTATAGTAGTTTATATCAATCAACTTTTTTCTCACGTAACTTTTTTTGTTTCTTAGATCATTTCAGTTGTGCCTGACTTTCTGCATCATGACTGAGAACTCTCATTTTGATCTACAGAGGTTAAAATGAGCACTTAAAAAATAAATTTCAATACCGGTACATCAGATCAATAACACCTGAATCTGTCTTAAGTGATTGGTCATATATACTATTCTACTCCGTTCACTGCTGAAAAAAGGAATCAATATCTGGAAAATCAATTCAGATGACATCAGGTTCGGAATTTCGATCATTGCACTTGAGAATGACTTTATTAGTTTAAAAACCAAGCTCTGAAGAAAAGCAATTATTTACAATCCTTCCAGTTCTGTATGTAACAATACCCATTCATACATCAGTTCGTCAAGCCTTTTTCTGATCTTCTGATAATAATCAAATATTGTCATATCCTCTGTTGATTCAACTGAGTTCATTTTCTCTTCCTGCTCAGCTAGGAGTTTTTCATATTCATCTATTTCCTTTTCAAGTTTTTCAAGCTGGCTTACGAGTTTTCTTCTTTTCCGTACAGCATCTTTTTTTTCTTCCCACAGATTTTTATTTTCAGATTTCTGAAAAGATTTCAGATTTTTTCCTGATGATGCTATTGAACTTTCAAGAGCCTTCATATCAGCAAGTTTTCTGAGATGAAGAAAATCACTGACGGTTCCGGGATACTGTTTAATTGCATGATGATTAAAGTAATAGACAGTATCAGTGAGACCGTCGAGAAAATCACGGTCATGAGAAACAATAATCAAAGTGCCCTTGTATTTTAATAGTGCATATTTCAGCACTTCTCTTGAAATCATATCAAGATGATTGGTAGGCTCATCAAGTACCAGAAAATTTGAAGGGCGACACATGAGGATTGCCAGCGCAAGTCTTGATTTTTCTCCTCCTGACAGGACTGATACTTTTTTCTGCACGTCATCTCCGCTGAAGAGAAAGTTGCCAAGAACAGAACGGACTTTACTACGAAAATCTTCATGAGCCAAGGTTTCAGCTGTTTCAAGCACGCTTAGTCTGGGGTTCAGAAACTTTCCGGCATTTTGCGGAAAATATCCTATTGTCACATTATGACCGTATTTGAGTACCCCTGTGTAATCCAATCCTTCAGCGATAATACGGCTCAGAGTTGTTTTCCCATGCCCGTTTTTTCCAACAAATGCTACTTTCTGACCTGAAGAAATAATAAAACTGATGTCTGACAATACTTGTTTCTCACCATAAGATTTGGACAATCCTTCGCATTCAATCACAATTTTTCCGGAAGGTCTGCAATCGGGAAAACGAAAACTGATTTCTGAAACATTGATTGAATCAACGTCTTCATCATCCATTTTCTCAAGCATTTTAATCCTTGACTGCACCTGCTTTGCCTTGGTCGCTTTGTATCTGAATCTTCTGATAAACTTCTCAATCTGTTCAACTTCCTTCTGCCTAGCATTAAGCTGCTTCTTCTGAAGTTCGATACGTTCATTCCTCAATTCAACATACTTTGAATAGGGAACAGGATAATCATATATCCTTCCATAATTGATTTCAATGGTTCTTTTTGTCACTTTGTCAAGGAACATCCGATCATGTGAAATAAGAACAATGGCCCCTTTGTATGAGATAAGATAATCTTCGAGCCACTGAATACTTTCAATATCAAGATGATTTGTAGGTTCATCAAGCAATAATATATCTGTATGCTTCAGCAGAATTTTTGCAAGTTCTACCCTCATCTGCCATCCCTCGCTAAAAGTTCCCAAAGGATTATGAAACTCATGTCGTTCAAAGCCCAGACCTGACAAAACTCTTTCAACCCGCATTTCAATATCATCACCATCAAGAAAAGCAAAGCGTTCATTGAGTTCATTCAACCTCTGAAACAACTTCATCAGATGATCTTCACCACAGCCATCAGGATTCTCCAGCGTTTTCTGAATGTTGTTCATTTCAGCCCTGATACCTGTTTCCTCCTTAAATGCAAGCATGGCTTCATCAAACACCCTTGCTTTATCATCAAATTTCTTTTCCTGAGGAAGATAGCCAATCTTCAGGTCTTTTGGCATTTCAATCTGCCCCGCACTTGGTGACTGAATATTTGTCATAAGCCTGAGTAAAGTGGTTTTCCCAGCTCCATTCCTTCCCACCAACCCCAGTTTATCATCACGGTTAATAAGAAAGGAAACATCATCCAGAAGTCTGAATGCACCAAAATCAACACAAATTCCTTTGAGAGAAACCATATTCTGAATGAATCGGCAAATATAAAAAATGTTTTATGAACACATGAAAAGCTCCCAGTATCAATTATAAACAAGCTCAATAAAAAATTCACAAGCATCTGCATTAGGGTAAAATAAATCTGAAGTGTATTAACAATGGGAACCAATTGAAAATTCGCTCTATGAAAACACGAATTACACATCTCAGGCAACTGTCTCTCATGGTAGCACTTCTCTTGACATCATCCATTGTATCGGCTCAGTATAATCCAAAGCAAAAGCCTCTGATCGGGGCAGGTGGATTTTATAACTTTCAGACTGAAAGTAACGCCGGTGAAGTAAGATTCAAAATGCCTCTTTACAGAAATGTATTTCTGACACCGAGGTTTTCTTATTATGCTCCTGGAAATAAGATTCATGAATATTATGCAGGAGCTGATATGAACTGGCACCTGAACACCAGACGCAGGATACAGCCTTATCTTCTTGCTGGCGCTTATTACAATAACTGGATCAACTATGAAGAAATGGGAGCTACAATACTTAAGAAAAACAACATCTCACCCGAAGCCGGAGCCGGAATAGTTTTCAACATCAGTTGCAGACTGAAACCATATCTGGAATACAGATATGATGTCAGATGGCGTGAAGGATCAATTGGCGCCGGTCTTTTCCTTTCATTCTCAAAATGTCCGAAAAGCAATAGGCATCAGAAATGTCCTGCTTATCAATAGCTTATTGTATTCAAATTACTCATAGAAAAAACATAAAGCCATGAAAACACAACTGAAAATGATGATACCGGCAGCAATAGTCCTGCTGCTGACAATCAGCTCCTGTTCAAAAGACAGATTGAATGATGAGCCGGATAAAAGCACCGAATATTCAAGTCTTGATGATTTTTACGACATGAACGAACCTGAGGAGCAGGAATTTGTTATTGATTCTATTGACGGAGATACAATCACAGCAATGGAAGGAACAAAAATATGGGGCATTCCTAAAGAAATTTTCATGAAGAAAAGCGATCATTCTGATATAACTTATCCATACACTTTAAAAGTGACAGAATGCTACAGCATCAAAAACAAAATATTGTCACGCTATCAGGGGAAAGCACAGGGCAATATGTTGTATTCATCTGGAAATCTGAGGTTCAGGGCATTTAAAAACTCTGACGAACTGGAGCTGAAAGAGCACTGCGGACTTCCCTTTATGGCACCTTCTTCTGCTCCTGATTCACAAATGGACATGTACTATGGATTTACAACAGGAACTGCAGACGACTGGAACAACAATGTGCTGCAGGCAGGATATCTCTTCTCAAATGATGATGTGAGTGAACTGAATACCTGTTTGTACGGTTATACAGCCAAAACTGCCAAGACAGGATGGGTCAATATTGCTCACCCATTCTCTGGAGCTGCACAATCATCCATTACATTTGAAGCAGAAGGAACCAACACCAATCTGATAGATATCTACATCATCTTTAACAATCTGCATTCACATCTGAAAGTTTCCGATATGAAAGCCCTCAATATCCCTGATGGTGAGCCTGTTACAGTTTTTGCAATTGCAAAATCAGGAAATCAGATGTATTATTTCAAAGAAAATTATGCCACAGGATCTCCGATTCACATTGCTCTGGAAATGACAACAGCAACCGAAAGCGAAATTTTAACAATAATGGATTCATTGTAATCCCTCCTTTCAACCTAAGAACAGGCCGCGGGATTTCCTGCGGCTTTTTTTTTTGAATAAAAAAAGCAGATTCTTCATTCAAATCTGCTTTTTTTAATGAAACAATTTTATCCTACAGCTCCTTTTCCTCTTCCACAAACCTTACCCCATAATTCTCAAGTTCATTGAGTAAAGGATTGTAAACTTCAGGTCTGACAGGTATAACAACTCCTGAGGCTTTCATCTCACCGGTGAGGAATAGCTTCACAGCAATGGCAAGAGGAGTCCCTACAGTAATTGACATGGCTGTATGCACTTGATCTTTTCCGATAACAACCAATGAAGACTTGCGTTCCATTGTTTTACCATTCAGTTCATAAACAAATCTGTGCTGCATCACAATCATATCCAGATCCTGAGGCCCCAATGCCCATTTTGGCTCAATGATTTCCTGAAGCACCTGAGCAGGAGTTGCATTTGCAAGTTTTATCTGAGTATTTTCAAATAGACCAAGCCATACAAATTTATTGTACATTTCTGACCCCTTTTCAACACCGGTTGTCATGCAGAAATTATCCTCCACTGAAACTCCTTTCCTGTATGGAAGAAAAGCTTCAATGAAGTCTCTGTATGTGAGTTTATCTGAATTTTCCATCACATAAGTGTCATCTGTCATCCCTAGTTGAATAAATACATCATAAGCCTGACAGTATCCGGGACGACGCATGGTTCCCCTGAACAATGTGTCAATGTTTTGGAGTCCATATACTTCACGATATGATAGTGAATCCCTATTTGCATACACATCAAACTCGCCATAATCCAGAACAGAAACAGTGTAAGTTCTCTTAAACAGTTGCTGATATGGAATATACTTGTATTTTTTATCCTGAAGGAATTTTGCACCTGCCTGTCCGGCAAGAATCACATTGCGTGCATTCCATGTAAATTTGTAATTCCATGGATTGTTATCAAATTCAGGTGCAATAAGCCCACCAGTATTTGACTCAAAACTCTTTAGTTTTCCGCCTGAGTGATTGATTTCATCAATAATCTTCATTGCTGACATATGATCAATGCCAGGATCTACTCCACATTCGTTTAAAAACAAAAGACCTTTTGATTTGGCTTCCGCATCAAAAGCTTTCATTTCGGGAGAAACATAAGAGGTTGTAAAAAGATGTTTGCTTTGTTTGAGGCACTCTTTGGCTACAACCGGATGAAACTTGGCAGGAAGAAGTGAAATAACAACGTCACTATCAGCAACAAGAGTGGGCAATGAATCAATATTATTGATATCAAACGCCTTAGGTGTTCCATTTGGATTACCATCTAGTTTGCTTAGAGCTTTTTCGGTACTACGAGCAGTAACAATAACTTCCCAATTAAGTTCGGAGCTCCGATCAAGTAAATACTTTATCAGACTTGAGGCCGACATACCGGCTCCTAGAACGAGAATCTTTTTTTTCATAAGAATTAAATGTTAATGGTTTAAATATTGTTGAATGTAAGAATATTTCGGGGTAAGTTTTCCTTTATGAAGAATTGTAGCTTTTTTTATTGGAGCGGGCAAATCAAGTGTCTCAAATGAAACATTGAAGTCGGCATTTGCAATTGCAGGAATAAACCCCCTCAAAGCAGCAGAAAACGCTTCAGAAGATTCACGTGGCAATTCACTTGGGAGAATATCAACAGGCATAACGAGAACCCCTTTTCCTGCGAACCCCATTGAATACTTCTCACTATCAGGATGATACACAAAAACCGGATTTTCTATTTCAGTCCCTTTGTGAGTTATTTGAATTGACCCGTCAGGGTCGCATGTAATATCACCAATAACTGATAAGCGTGGAGTACCCTCAGCAAAATGTTTTTTCAAATACTCTTTGGTAACAATCCGTGGATAGCGTTTATCCCAGTACATGCCGTTCACAATTCCATTAAGATGTGGAATATACTGAGAAAAACGATCCTTGTACATTTCAGGATGTGTATAATAATGCTCCAAATCAAATTCAGAACCATCCTTGCGTACTGACAGATCCTTCTCCTTGAACACAGCTCTGAATAATAGGTTTCGGGGCAGGTCTTTCTGCTGTGCAATGAATGGAATCTGCTCGGGTGAAATTTCCTTCACAGGCAAAAGATTAAATATTTCCTGTGCTCCATTAGACACATTCCCGTAGCCTGTCACTGCTACAATAAAGGGGGAAATCTCTTCAGGAAGCCCATTTTTAACAATTTTCATCCCTGCTTCGGAGATGTCTTTTCTTGCTTCCTCCAATGAATTGTATGTATGTGATTGTCTTATTCCTTCAAAAGGTGTTCGAATTCCAAGCTCTTTGTATCTCTGACCAAATGACCATAGTGTGTTGATCATACCTGCCAGTCCTGCAAAACGTCCAAAAAATATCAGCCGCCTGTTCATTTCATCTTCCACTTTTTCATAGTCTATCAAATTGCACTTCAGAGCCATCATTTTCTTTAACATAGGCATATTATATGGCTGTCCCTTAATTACATGCGAGAAAAAAATGTAAGTTTTCCCTTCTTCGAAAAAAATTTCAGGAATTTCCTTCACTCCGAAAATAATGGAGCAATGATTCAGATTATCACAAATGTTGGCTCCAACTGCTCTGTATTCTTCATCTGTAAATATTCTCTTGGGTGATGAATGTACACAAAATGACAAATCATGTTCTTCAATAAGCTTTTTCATGTGATTTGGTACAATGGGAACTCGCCTCTCCATAACATATTTATCCTCATGTCTGATTCCTATACAAGATGCCATAACTACTCCTTTTTCTTTAGCGTTTATTATATATTTCAAGAAATTTTACAATGTTTCCTTCTATTCTCATTAAAACATTTTCAGTTTCTGTTGAAACCGGCTGAATTTTCTCTCCGGTAATCTTTTCATAAAGTTCTAAATACCTTTTGGTAATTGAACCCACCACTTCAGGGGTCATCTCCGGAATCTGCTGTCCCTCTTTTCCCTGAAAACCATTTTCCATGAGCCATTCACGAACAAACTCCTTTGAAAGCTGCTTTTGCTGCTCTCCTTTTTTTTGTCTGTCTTCATATCCCTGAAGATAGAAATACCTGGATGAATCAGGAGTATGAACTTCATCAATCAACATGATCTGTCCATCCTTCTTCCCAAATTCGTATTTGGTATCCACAAGAATAAGCCCCTGCTTTTCGGCCATTTGTGTTCCTCTGGCAAAAAGTTTTCTTGTATAATCTTCAAGTTGAGCATATTCATCAGCACTCACAAGCCCGAGTCTAATAATGTCTTCTCTTGATATATCCTCGTCATGTCCTACCGCTGCTTTGGTTGTTGGCGTAATGATCGGTTCAGGGAATCTGTCATTTTCGTTCATTCCCTCAGGAAGAGGAACACCACAGAGTGATCTTTTTCCGGATTTGTACTCACGCCAGGCATGCCCAGTCAGATATGCTCTGATCACCATCTCAACTTTGTATGGTTCACAATAATGACCAATCATAACCATTGAATCGGGTACGGCGATTTTCCAGTTGGGAAGAATGTCAACAGTTGCATCCAGAAAACGTTCAGCAATCTGATTCAATATCTGTCCCTTGTAGGGGATTCCCTTGGGCAGTACAACGTCAAACGCTGAAATTCTGTCTGTTACTATCATAACAAGCAATTGGTTATCAATAATATATACATCTCTCACTTTACCAAAGTACACTGATGTCTGCCCATGAAAATGAAAACCTGTCCTTACAAGTGCTTTCACAATTTAATTGATTTTTTGGCAAATTTAGAAAAAACTTTCTTCCTGCTGCCAGAAGTTTTTGAATAGTTATTCACACCAAAACTTCTTAGAAAATTCACTACTCCCAAATATGCATCTTACCGTTCCATCCTTTTCATTAAAATTTGAAATTACTATTTATATAGGTGAATTGAAAGAATTTTTTCCAATATTTCATTCACTTTTGTTACATTCTCACTTTTTTTTCAATTCTGAAGTTTTATTCATTATTTTTGCACAGAACAATAACAAAATGTCAATGATCGCAAACCCATCAAAAAATCCTTTAAAACTTATCGGTTGTGCCGGTGTCGGAGTATTCCTCATTGCTCTTGTCCTGTGGGCAATGGGAGTATATAACAAAATGGTAAAACATGAAGAACTGGTTAAAGGAGCCTGGGGACAGGTAGAAAATGTCTATCAGCGCCGATACGATCTTATTCCCAATCTTGTCAATGTGGTCAAGGGTTATGCAGCTCATGAAAAAGAAACCTTTGAAGCTGTGATTCAGGCCAGATCTGAAGCCATGCAAACCAATATCAACATTGATGATCTGAACGAAGAAAGCATGCAACAGTTTCAGCAATCACAAGGAGAACTCAGCTCATTGCTCAGCAGATTAATGGTTATTGTTGAAGCCTATCCCGAGCTGAAAGCAGACAAGAGTTTTCTGGAACTGCAGTCTCAGCTTGAAGGCACTGAAAACAGAATTACTGTTGAACGGCAGAGGTTCAATGAAATTGCAAGAGATTACAACACTATTATCAGAAAATTCCCTGGCAATATAATAGCAATGATCTTCGGTTTTGAGAAAAAACCATATTTTAAAGCCGAAGAAGGAGCTGACAAAGCTCCCGTTGTCAGTTTTGACTAATTATTTTTATTCGCAAAACTGTTTCTGAACAATAATTTTTGCGTTCAGGGGTTTTTACATTTCTGTTATTTTTTTTCTGAACATGGAAGTGAATGAAATTTTCAGTGTCCTGGATGTCATTGAACAAAGTATCAAGCTTGCAGAGCTGGACACAACAGCTGAGTTTAAGGTGCATATTGAAAAACATTGTCCTGGAGATCCAAACGACCGCGCTCAGTATGTTTTTAACAAACTGAACCTTAAGAAAACAAAACTCAGAAATGCAGTTCTTATATACGTGGCTTTTGCATCCTTAAAATACAGCATCATTTACGACAAGGGTATTGCAGAGCAACTTAAACCCGAAATTCGTGAGCATGCTGGTCAAATACTGCTGGATGGACTCCGTGAACAGAAAATTGCATGCGGCATCATGGATACTATTGATTTTCTTGGTAAAAGACTTGGTGAAGTTTTCCCGTTCAACCCTAATGACAGAAACGAACTAACGGATGAAGTCAGTTTGGAACAGATATAATCAACTGATCTCTTCAACGTCCACATCATTTTGTTTTATATAAACCAGCAAAGCCTTAACTGCAGGATAATTCATCTGATGCAACAGATGTTTATATTGCAAAATCTGATCACGGTGAAATGAATGCTTCAAGCCTGTTTTAAAATCTATTACCCATGTTGTATCCTGTGTAAAAATAATCTTGTCAGGTCTGAAGGTGTGATGATTATCAATAATTGCAACCTCGTTCAGATATGTTCCGGATGACTGAAATAAATTGCTGATCTGCGGATGCGACAAAATGCTGTTCAGCATATTCCTAAGAACATATTCCTGATCGGATTCAATATTATTAATGACACAAAATTGTCTGAACTGAATATAGGGATCAACATTAAAATCAAACTTAGACATGAGTAAATGAAACAAATCACCTGTGAGCTTCTCTTTGACTTTTTCACCTGTCCCGCCTCGTGTAGGAATTGAACTTCTGTCTCGTGAAATCAACTTCCCGAGCACAAGATCTTCAGAAATGGCTTTTTGTGTTTTTTCATAAGAAGATTTCTTCCCGAACTTATATACAATATTTCCTGACTCATCTTTAACCTCATCAAACATTATGGATTCTGAATATCTTACAAACCCGTCAAGAAACTCATTGATATGTGAATAATTATCTTTGGGAACAGATTTATCTTCAATATCTTTGTATAAGATATGTAGTTCATTCTTTGCCCGGGTCATAGCAACATAATGAATATTCAGAGAATCCAGTTCCTGTTTCCATATCTCATTTTCAAGAATCTGTTTCAGCTCACTGTCCGGAAGCAATTGACACATAGAAAGTTTGATCTGTATTTTTCTGATATTTGGGTTTTGTATGGCATCCCTTATTTCATCAGGAAATAAGTGAACTGGCAACCAAACTGACTTGTTGTTATCCTTGAGTTTGAAATCAGCAAAAGGATAAATCACAACAGGAAACTGCAGCCCCTTGGACTTATGCACAGACAGAATTCTGACAGCATCGGCACCTTCAGGAACTATAATACATTCTGAATTCCCTTTATCATCCCACCATTCAATGAGCGATCTGAGACTTCCATTACTTGATTTCAGAAAATCAATACATTTATTCTGAAAAAACAATAGATATGTATCAGCATCACCATTAGGAAATACAAGTTTTATGATTGCTGCAATCAGTTCATCAACCGGTTTTCTGCTCAAATGCTGGATGTCAAGATGAATTCCTGCATCTCTGAGAAGTGATATAAAACAATCAGGGCGTTGGGAATCGGGTGCAGACAGAAATACTTCGTTTAGCCATTCGGAATAAGAATGGAACTTGTTTTTTATGCTTTCAGAAAAATTGAATAGATAAGTCCAGGCTGCAATCATGGCATTCTGATCCGAAGTATCGCTGATAAAACGCAACATATCCACAATGAAACAAACATGAGGAGAAAAGCCAAGTGTTAATGATTCTGAGCTAATTACACTCACTGGAGGTTGCTGATGCATGAGAAAAGAAGCAATTTCACGGGCGGTTTTATTCCCACGAACCAGAATAGCAATATCACTTTTCCTAGAATGAGAGGAAATAATCTGAAGAATCTTCTTCAGGGCTTGTTCCCTATATTCCTGATCAGGCACAGGGTATAAACACACCATACCTGATTCAGCAGCTTGTTCGGAAAATGCCTGATCCAAATCGTTATATGCCTCTGTGACATACTGATTTCTGCCACTCAGTTTATAATAATCCCTGATCCAGAAAAAATGAGAATTATTAAAACGTACAATAAATTCGCCTGATCTGAAATTTGTATTTCTGAAATCAGGCATCTTTGTGCGATCACAGAACTGATCGATCATAGCGCGTTCGGTGTCATTAAAATGATCAACCATCTCAGGTTTATTATAGATGAGAGGGAGCTTCATCATCTGCTCCATCTCTCCGTTTCTGAACCTGTAGATTGATTGTTTCACATCACCAACAACCAGAACCTTGTTTCTCTGGGACAGTGCATTTTCAATAAGCGGAAGGAAATTCTGCCACTGCATAACACTGGTGTCCTGAAATTCATCAATGAGAAAGTGTCTGAATCTCTGACCCAGTCTTTCGTAAATAAAAGGCGTCGATTCCTGTCTGACCACTGCAGCTATTAGCCGAATGAATTCAGAAATGACAAGTACCTGATTTTGCTTCTGGTACTGATCAAACACACGTCTGAGCTTGCCCAGTAATGCCATAAGGACTGTCCGGGTTTTTATATGGGAAATCATTTCCAGATAGTGATACATCGGATCCTGAGTGATCCTGAAAAACAATTCCCGAAGCTTGTTTCTGACTGCTGTGCTTACTTTGTTTTTCTTACCGGACTCCCATTTATCCTGTTCCACAGTTTGAAGTATATAGCTGTTATAATTCATTCTGGTTCCTCTGCTTGCATCTGACAATCGCTTGAAAAATACACCAATCCCATCTCTCTTTCTGAAAAAATCATCAGTGCTCAATGAAGCTTCAGATATCACATTCATGGCTTCAGAAGCGAACACACGAATCCGTGAATACACATCATCCTCGAGCTTAGTGAGGCGCCTTGCTATCTCAGTGATTTCAGTCAATGAACATCTGGATAAGTTTTCAACAACCTCTATTGAGTCTTCACTAAACAGCAACTTTGAATATTTTTTGAGTTCACGGGTGATGTCC
Source organism: uncultured Bacteroidales bacterium (assembly GCA_964428185.1). Taxonomy (GTDB): domain Bacteria; phylum Bacteroidota; class Bacteroidia; order Bacteroidales; family DTU049; genus CAYMAZ01. The sequence continues at coordinate 59,974 of CAYRXH010000001.1, read as the reverse complement.
CATGAATCTTTCTCTTCAAAATTCTGCAGACTGAGTTCAACTATATACGCTGTAAGCAAAGACAATTCAGGATCTTGATCTGAGAACTCAAGTTCATGTACCAGTTCATCAACAATAGCATCAGCCACGGCCGACACATCGGTTTCAACCCTGAAGTTATTAGGCAACCTTAGATCATTGCTGAACACCCTGAGAATATCATGAATAAAACTGTCAATGGTGGAAATTGCAAAACGTGCATACTGATGAAGGATGTCAGACAAAAGCTGTTGGGAAGAAGCAGAAATTGCAGAAGCATCCATTCCTGTTTCTTCAGAAATCTGGAGAATCATTTCACGCACATCCTCCCTGGCATCAGGATGATGCGCGATAAAAAACAGGTACTCGAGCAACCTGTCTTTCATTTCGTTGGCGGCTTTGTTGGTGAATGTCAGTGCAACAATCTGGTCGAAACGGGATCGTTTTTGCAGACAGAGTAGTATGTACTCCTTCACGATTGCAAATGTCTTGCCTGCACCAGCTGAAGTTCTGTATACTTCAAAGGTTTTTGAGTCCATTCACTTAATTTTTTACGAAAATAGAAAAAAACAGCAACAAAAAAAGCCCTCAGGCAACCTCAGGGCTTTTTATAATGTTGATGTCCGATATTATTCGGGGTGAATTGCTTCAACCGGACAAACATCAGCACATGCACCGCAGTCTGTGCAAACATCGGGATCAATTTTGTAAATGGGACCTTCAGAAATTGCTTCTACGGGACATTCATCAATACAAGTACCACATGCGGTACAATCATCTGTAATTACATAAGCCATGACTTAAATATTTTTTGTTTGTGTTGCAAAAGTAGAAAAAAACTCATAAGAGTAACCCTTTTTTTTTATCTATTTGATATTTATTATTGGTATAAATAATGTTACAAACTCTAATTTATTGAAAAACAAGTATGTAATTTCAATAATTTGCATTTTCATGGCAATGTACTCAATAAAAAGACAAAAAACTATCAAAAATTCATAAACATTGAGTTAATAAAATTTTGAAAAAAAATTAAATTAAACAGTCTCATATTGTTTAAAGGTATAATTTTGCCAAAAAATTAACCCCTTGTTCCAATGACACATGTAAAACATACAAAAGAAAAACCGGTGGTTGAAAAATCAGCTATCGTTGTGAAATTTGTAGGTGACTCAGGAGACGGGATGCAGCTTACAGGAACGCTTTTTGCTGAGACTGTTGCACTTTCGGGTAATGATCTTGTTACTTTTCCTGACTTTCCTGCCGAGGTGAGAGCACCTCAGAACACTATTGCCGGTGTATCCGGTTTTCAGCTTCAGTTTGGACATGAAAAGATTTACAGTGTAGGAGACTTGTGCGATGTTCTCGTTGCCATGAATCCTGCTTCACTGAAGGCAAATCTGAAATGGGCTAAGCATGGGTCACTGATTATTACAGATATTGATGCCTACAACGAAAAAACTATTGAAAAAGCAGGCTATGCATCCAATCCTCTTGAAGACGGAAGCCTTGAAAAATTCAATGTTATCAAGGCACCAATCTCCACATTGACAAAAAAGAGTCTTGAAGGTGTTGAAGGAGCTGACAATAAACAGTCCTTAAGATCTCGCAATATGTTTGTGCTGGGCATGCTCTATTGCATTTTCAATAAAGACATGAAGCACACTTATGATTTTTTTGAAATCAAATTCAAAAAGAAACCCTATGCACTCAAATCAAATAAAATTGTTTTGAAAGCAGGGTATGATTATGCTGAAACTGTTGAGGCCATTCATCAGATCATCACAGTTCCCAAGGCAAAAATGGAAAAGGGTCGTTACAGGAACATCACTGGTAATGTTGCCACTGCCTGGGGATTAATGGCAGCAGCTGAAAAAGCCGGAAAACATTTATTTCTTGGATCATATCCCATCACTCCTGCCACTGAAATTTTAATGGAACTTTCAACACAAAAAAGTCTGGGAGTCCGTTCATTTCAGGCGGAGGATGAAATTGCAGGTATCTGTTCAGCCATTGGCGCCAGTTTTGCAGGTGCTTTTGCTTGTACAACAACCTCAGGACCAGGACTTTCATTAAAAACTGAAGCCATGGGTCTGGCAGTAATTACTGAATTACCCCTAGTAATTGTCAATGTTCAGAGAGGAGGACCATCAACAGGGATGCCAACAAAGTCTGAACAATCAGACCTGCTTCAGGCATTATACGGACGTAACGGAGAAGCACCAATGCTAATCATGGCAGCAGCAACTCCTGTTGATTGTTTTTATGCAGCATTTGAAATCTCCAAATTATCAATGGAGCATATGACACCTGCGATTCTTCTCACTGAAGGGTATCTTGGTTTTGGTTCCGAATTATTCAAAATTCCAAGCATGAAAGATCTGCCTGATATTAATCCACCTTATGCCGATCCTTCAAAACCATATAAACCCTATGAAAGAAATCCTGAAACTCTTGCAAGGTATTGGGCTATTCCTGGAACTCCCGGTCTCCGTCACAGAATCGGTGGACTTGAGAAAACCAATATTGACGGTTTCGTTTCAACCGATCCTCTCAATCATGAACTGATGGTCAGGCTTAGAGAAGAAAAAGTGATGAAAATTGCTGATTTTATACCACAACAGGAAGTATATGGTGACGATCAGGATGAAGTCCTTGTTGTGAGTTGGGGGAGCACTCTTGGTGTTGTCCGCAAGGCTGTGGAAGAAGCCCGTGCCGAAGGTCAGAAAGTTGCTCATACACATTTCAGGTATATATATCCTCTTCCGAAAAATACAGAAGAACTCTTGGGGAAATTTAAAAAAGTCATCGTATGTGAACTGAACAGAGGACAGTTTGTCAAATATCTGAGATCAACATATCCCCAAATTCAACTCAGTCAATACAACAAAGTTCAGGGACAACCATTTAATATCAAAGAATTAAGAGAACAGTTTACACAACTGATAAAGGAGAAATAGTTATGATACAGGGACCTATTCAAAATACAATCGGAAGGGCATCAGGAAAGCTGAACAAAGAAGATTTTATCAGTGATCAGATGGTGAAATGGTGCCCCGGATGCGGAGCACACTTTATTCTCAATGCGGTTGAAAAGGTTTTTCCGGAAATCGGATACAAACCTGAGAACTTCACCATCGTTTCAGGTATCGGATGCTCATCAAGATTTCCATATTATGTGAATGTTTATGGTTTTCATGGCATTCACGGACGTGCCCACGCCATCGCTTCAGGAGTGAAGCTAGCAAATCCCGGCCTTAGTGTATGGATTGCAACCGGTGACGGCGACTCAATGGCAATTGGTGGAAATCATTTTATTCATATTATCAGAAGAAACATTGATGTGAACATACTCCTTTTCAACAATCAGATCTATGGACTCACAAAAGGACAATATTCACCCACTTCTCCTATTGGCAGTGTCACAAAAACATCTCCATACGGAACCATCGAGAATTCATTCAACACAGGAAATCTGGTCCTTGGTTCCGGAGGTACTTTTTTTGCCAGAGCTGTTGATAACAATATCCCTATGATGACAAAAATCATGTTCCAGGCTGCCAAACATGACGGCACCTCTGTCATGGAGATTATGCAGAATTGTATCGTCTTCAACGACAAAGCCCATGCTGCAATCACCGACAAGGAATTCCGTGATGAAACCCAGCTGATTCTTGAACATGGAAAACCAATGCTGTTCGGCAAAGATCATGATAAAGGCATTCAGCTTGACGGAACCCAGCTCAGAGTGGTTGAAATCGGCAAAAATGGCATTTCTGAAAGTGATATTCTGGTGCATGATAAATATTCTCAGGATCCCGGAATCCACAGAATGCTTGTCAGGATGAATCCTCCTGAATTTCCCATTGCACTTGGTGTGATCAGATCAGCTTTCGCTCCTACCTATGATGACATGATGATCGAACAGATAAGTGAACAACGTCGTGTCAACAAAATCAAGTGCATGGATGACCTCCTCAATAGCGGTGATACCTGGGAAATGTAATATTTCATTCATCTATACTAAAAAACCGGAAATTGAAATTTCCTGTTTTTTTTATTGTGAACATCCAGTTTACTGAAGCACAAATTTCTTCATCTCTTTTGTTCCTTCTTTGATAATTTCAGCAAAATACATTCCCCGTGCCCACTGTGAAACATCTATTGTGATAATATCATTTTCAAGGCTTTCTGAATACATCAACTGTCCGAAAGAAGAATAAATATTCAGTGATGCACCATGTCCGATGTTCCTGATCTGTAACTCCTGAGTTGCAGGATTTGGATACACAGAAAATGAAGTATTGGCAGATTCATAAACAGACACATTATCAGAACCGGATAATTTCCAGCCAAAATCAAAGCCCCATGTTATCAGCGAAGCCATTCTTTCGTTGCGCCACTGATCCACATACAGTCCGTAACGGCCATTTTTATGGATATAATAGCTCAGATTATAGCGTTCATACGGGTCATAAAACAATGAGGGGTTTGACTGAGTGTCATCAACTGCATACAATCCCATTCGAAAAGCATTAATCTCCTGGGTAAGTGAACCTCCGCTCATATAGGAATACAACACATCATCAAAACTGTAGGAATAACCCGGAACAAAACTGAGAGAAACACCAATCACCTTGCCCATCGGGACTTCAATACCAACCGGGAACTGAATATATTTTCCGTACAGCATAGTGGAATCCTGCATGGTGAGAGGATATTTCACAATAATTTTATCAGGAGCTGTGAGTTTGGCATAATATCCCTGTTGTGTTGTATCACCCAACATTCGGGGTGGAGATGCATCAAGGGTATCAGGCTGGAAAATAAAGATGGTATGGGCAAACTGGGGAGACATGGTGGGAGTGCCAATGACAAACTCAGCAACCAAAGTATCAGGAACTGAAGAATCAACCACATTATACCATGCCAGCACAAACATTGAATCCACACGATAAGACTGAAATGTGGTCAGTGGATTGAAAAACACCTGTGAATAGGGATCAAGCACCTGCCCCACTGCGCATAACCAGTTATAACTAATTGTACCGGTACTTCCTTCATATTTAACAATACTGTCAGGAAACACAAGGTTTGCATAATGAGTGACCATTGAATAATCGCCTCCCCAGAAATTATCAAACAGATCCCAAGAGGGAATAAACCAACCCTGCTCAACATATCCCCGCATCTGCTCACGATTAACAAAAACTTTCTGATCGGGAGCTAAAACCAATGACTGATCGGTTTGCTGAGCAAACACTGAAAACATTGCAAATATGGCAGGTAAAAATACAACCGCTTTTTTCATGATTATTTGATTTACTGAGTACAAAAATACCACAAACAATTGTAAAATCCCAAAAAAATAAAATCTTATTCACATTTCAAAAAAAAATGTAACTTTGCACCTCACAAATGGCTCCGTAGCTCAACTGAATAGAGCATCTGACTACGGATCAGAAGGTTTGGGGTTTGAATCCCTACGGAGTCACAAGAAAGGAGTAAATAAGAAAAATTAACAAGAGAAAATTGCACAAATTATATTTGTGCAATTTTTTTTATCCTCTTCACTGCAGTATAAAACCCAGTCAGTGAAAGAACAGCAAGCCCCAGAGGATACCAGTAAAACCGTAACAGTTCATCCAAATGAACTGAATTGCTTCCAATTATATACATTGCAACAGATGCTCCGATTGATGCCAAAGCGATAACAAGATAAATCCATTTATTCATAGATGTGTATATTAAAATTAAAGGCATTTATAACTATTTTTTCGATATAAAACATATTCTGTTCAAAACTTCTGCATGTTTATAAAAACAATTCTTATGAAGGAGGTTGTGTTTAAGGTAAAGGGTATAAAAGGGTATAGGATCATGAGTATTGAATGTTGAAGTATTTTTTTACCAGTCACTAATCACTAATAATCAATTACATGCACAAACTCATCAAGCAATCTTCTCTCCCAAAGGGAAGCCTTTGGCTTAATCTTCTAGTTGTCCCATCAATTCATCCCCGGATCTTCGGGCATTTTTTTCCAAAAGTCATATCCGGATCCCAGTTTCTCAACCATGGTTTCCCACATCGCAGAAGCAGGAAGTTTCCAGATTTCATGTGTCTGTGCTTTCACAATTGCCCAACTGTTGAGACTTAGTTCATTTTCAAGCTGCATTGCCCCCCAACCCGAATAGCCAATATAAAAGCGGATATTTGAGGGATTGAGTACCTGCAATGCAATCAGTTCATTCACCTGTTCAATATTCCCTCCCCAGAAAAGGCCTTTGCCAATTTCAATAGCATTTTCAATGTCATACCCCAATGTGTGAAGAAAATAGACATTACCGGTTGCCACAGGCCCACCCAGAAACATTCCAGCATTGAGAGCAGGTGAATTTTTCACCACCTGATTAAAGGTTACATCAAGGGGTTTGTTCAGAATAACCCCTACTGAACCTTCATCCTTTGAATGCTCGATAAGCAGAACAACTGAACGCCTGAAGTACACATCCTGCAGCAAGGGCTCTGATACAAGCAGGCGGCCTGAAGCAGGCTTTACTGCATTTGCCCTGATCTCAAACTTCTTTTCCATAGTTCCGGATTATTCATTAATTTTGAGCCTTCTTCAAATATTATACCGTTTATTATGCGGCAAAATAATTTTGACAAATATACAGACCTGAGAAAACAATTTCAAATTTTTTCATTTGAAGGCTATAATTTTCAATTAAACGGTCATGAACTGTCTGTGGAATATCAATTTTCACTTGATAATCAACTCATTTTTAAACCACAGACAAAATTTATATTCAACTCTCAACCTGAACATCTGAATCAGAATGATATACATGTTCTGCTGTTTAATCTGGGGATGGTTGAACTGATCAGCTACTGGAAAGCAGCATGCCCTAAACGGGTCATTATTAAACCGTTTCAGCTGAATCAGGATCAGATCAGATGGTGGAAAAAACTTTGGTTTAACGGTCTTGGAGAATTTTTCTGGATCAACTCAATTGATGCCTCTGAAGAAGATTTTCTGAAAATTGAATGTAAAAGTGATATTCCTTTTTCAAAAGTGGATTTTCGACAATTTAGCAATGAAGTGATTGTACCGGTTGGTGGAGGGAAAGATTCGGCAGTGAGCCTTGAGTTCCTCCTGAACACAGGTGCAAACGTAAGACTAATGCTGGTGAACCCAAGAGAAGCGATGACAGAAACAGTCAAGACCGCCGGCATATCAGATGATCTGACTTTCGTGATTCATCGTACAATTGATCCCGAACTCCTCCGTTTGAATACTGAGGGCTTTCTCAACGGACACACTCCATTTTCATCTCTGCTTGCTTTTCAGTCTCTTGTTGTCGCTTATGTTTCAGGTATTGCTGACATTGCTCTCAGTAATGAATCCAGTGCCAACGAAGCCACCGTTCTTGGAACAAAAATAAACCATCAGTATTCAAAATCCGTTGAATTTGAAAAGGATTTCAGATACTATGTACAAACATGGATCAGTCCTCACTATAATTATTTCAGCCTGCTCAGACCCCTTTCAGAATTGCAGATTGCAGCCGCATTTAGCAGGATGACACATTATCACGAAGTTTTCAGAAGCTGCAATGCAGGAAGCAAACAAAATATCTGGTGTGGCAAATGTCCGAAATGCCTTTTTACAGCAATAATCCTGCTTCCATTTATTGGCCCCTCAGGAATCACCCAAATCTTTGGCTATAATATTTTTGACAACCGGGAATTGCTTACCATTTTCCGTCAACTGACGGGGTCAGAAAAAGTCAAACCTTTTGAATGTGTCGGTACTCCTTCCGAAATTAATTTGGCTCTCAGCTATTCTCTGGATAGATGGTATGAACACAAGCCCCTACCATACCTTCTTGATTACTTCAGACACAGCAATCTAATGATCAGTAAATCTGAAACTCAGTTCAGGAATGCGATATTTCAACAATTCAATCCGGATCACTTTCTAACAGAAAAACTGTATGTACAGCTCAGACAATTTATCAGAAATACTGAAATCTGAAATACTTAAATACAACAGCATTTGTATTTTGGGTTTCGGGCGTGAAGGGAAATCCACCTATTCGCTGATAAGAAAATATCTGCCTGAGCAAAAGCTTATCATTGCTGACAAAAACCAGACAGCTTTTTCGGAACACCCTGCTTATAGTGACAATTATACAGAAAAACACAGCGGAGTCAATTATCTTGATTGCCTTAAACATTCAGAACTGGTCTTTGTTTCTCCCGGAATATCATTGTTTCAGGCCACAATACCTGAAAAAACCCATCTCACTTCACAAACAGATTTTCTTTTCCGGTTTTTTGGAAAAAAAATCGTTGCAGTAACCGGAACCAAAGGGAAAAGCACAACATCCTCACTGATTGCCCATATTTTGAGAACTCAGTTTGACCATGTACCGCTTGCCGGTAATATCGGTATCCCTCCTTTTGACCTCATTGATGACATCGTACTTGCAGAAACTGCAGTGGTTGAAGTTTCATCCCATCAGCTTCAGTACATAACGGCAGCTCCCAGAATTGGCATTATTCTCAATCTGTTCCCTGAACATCTTGACTATTATCCGGATACAGAAACATATTACAATGCCAAAAGAAATCTTTTCAGATTAGCTTCGGATGATGACTGTATTATCATCAATCTGGATCAGAAAAATATTTATCCTGAAGCTCATCATATCAATGCCAAAAAACTTTTTTATTCTGTTCATCCTCATGCTTACAAAGGTGCCTGGGCAGAAAACGGTTCTATTTACTGCAATTACCACGGCACAGAGCAGATTATAAAATTCAGCGAACTGAATATCAGTGGATTACATAATATTTCAAATTGTCTGGCAGCCATTTGCGCATGTTCACATCTTGGGCTGACAACAGAGAATATGTATAAGGGGTTACGTACATTTCATGGACTACCACACAGAATGGAAAGGATTGAAACCCCATCGGGAATTATATGTTACAATGACAGTATTGCCACAATACCCCAAGCTTCGCTTTTTACAGTTGAAACTTTGCAACCGGTAGCATCACTCATTCTGGGAGGAAAGGACAGAGGGCTTGACTACAGTGATTTTTATGAGAAAATCATTCAATACAAAATCAACAATATTTTCTGTTATGGAGAAGCAGGACAAAAAATGTTTGATGTGTTGAAAAACAAAATTCCAAGACAAATATTCTACCATTCAGATTTCAGCGAATGTGCATTGCACGCTCTCAGAAGCACGCTTTCTGGACAAATATGTCTGCTTTCCCCTGCCGCATCAAGTTATGATCAGTTTAAAAATTTTGAAGAGCGTGGAGAGGTATTCCGTGTACTTTCTACAAGCTTTCAGTAAACCCTCTAAGAAATCTATTCAATTCATTGAATTTGAATAATTTATTTAATTTTGCATCCAATTCTTTGCCCTTATGAGAAAATCCTTTCTCTTAATGATCATTCTCTTTTCCATGCAGATTTCCATGAAAGGACAGCATGTAAAAGTAGGAGTATATCAAAACCCTCCAAAAGTATTTACTGATACAAAAGGAAATCCACAGGGGATTTTTATTGATATTCTCAATGAAATTGCAAGGATAGAGAAAATTGAGATTCAATATATTGAAGACAGCTGGTCCAATCACCTGATCAATCTTTCAGAAGGAGATATTGAGCTGCTGCCCGTTATGGCATTTAACACTGAGAGAGACTCACTGTATTCATTCAACAAAATTCCGGTTATTCAGTCATGGATTCAAATATTCTGCAAAGAAGACAAGATCATTCGGGAGATAAACGATCTTGATAACAAAGATATTGGTGTTTTAAAAGGATCTGTTCAGCATAAGTATCTTTTGCATGAGTTTCCTGCTTCATATACGGTCAATATCAATCCTGTTATATTTGAAACCTATGAAGAATCTGTCAATGCACTAAAGGATGAAAGCATTGATGCCATTCTGGCAAGTCGGTTTTTCTATTTTTCAGATCTGAGAAAAGACAAAATTGTGCCAACAGCACTGGTCTTTCAGACGAGAGATTTGTTCTTTGCAACAAAGAAGGGGGAAAATCAGGAGCTTTTGAATATTATCGACAGGCACCTTTGTGATATGAAAAACACACCCGGTTCAGTTTACTATGAATCACTGAATACCTGGCTGGCTTCACCTGAAGATTTTCGACTTCCTTACTCATTTATCCTGTTTCTTATTATTATTCTAACTTCGCTACTGCTGATAATATTCCATGTGATTGTCCTCAGACGAAAAATCAAGGCAAAAATAGCTGAACTCAAAGAAACATCTGAACATCTTGAAATTGAGGAGAAGAATTACAGGGAAATTTTCAATGCTTCAAGAGACGGCATTTTTATTCACGATTATGATACTGGTGAAATACTTGATATGAATCAGACTATTCTTGATATGTTTGGATATGATTCAAAAGAGATTATAGGGTCTCTCCCGCCAGATAAGATATTTGATATTGAAGGAGGTTTTACTCCCGATCTTGTTCGGAAAAAACTTGCTGAAGCCCGTCAAAAAGGACAGGTTACATTTGAGTGGAGAGGAAAACGAAAAGACGGCAGTGTCTTCTGGATAGAAATGACTCTCAACAAGGCACATATTGGTGAAAGCATAAGAATTCTGGCTTTTGCAAGAGATATTGATGACAAAAAAAGGATTGAGAAGGAAGCCGAAAAAGCGACAGCATTATTCCACAATATGGCAATGAATTCGCCGGTGGGAATTTTCAGGACTGACACAGCAGGTGACACAATTTTTGTGAATCCGGCATGGACAAAAATGACTTCTTTAAGCGCCGAGCAGGCAATTGGTTCGGGCTGGCTGAAAATTATTCACCCAGATGATAGAGAAAAAATTATCAGTGAGTGGAAAGAACGGGTAAAACAACGTGTACCTTCAAGGGCTGAATACAGGATTGTCAGGCCTGATGGGTCTCTGGTCTGGGTATTGGGATATGCGGTACCCGATTTCATGGGAAATCAGTTTAACGGTTATGTGGGCACAATGACCGATGTTACTGAACTTAAGGAAGCTGAAATCCAGATACAGAAAACAAATGAAGATCTGAGAGCTGCTAAGGAAAAAGCAGAAGAAAGCAACAGATTAAAATCATCATTTCTGGCCAATCTATCACATGAAATCAGGACTCCCATGAATTCAATTGCAGGATTTGCATCACTTCTGAGCCAGTCTGAATACAGTAGAAAAGATATCACCAGATTTGCTACAATCATTCAGCAAAGCACAGATCAACTCCTGACAATCATCAATGACATCATTGAAATCTCCCTTATTGAAACAGGTCAGATGACTTTACGTTATGAAGAATTACACATCAGTGATTTTTTTAGTCATCTGAATACCATATACAGCAATCAGATTCCTGATGAAAAAAACATTAAAATAATCTTTAATGTCCCTGAACCATCCGGCAATATCAAAGTTTACACTGACCGGGTAAAGTTCGAACAAATATTTATCAACCTCATCAACAACGCCTTTAAATATACTGATGTAGGCCACATTCTTGTTGATTGCCATCAACTGAGTTCTGAACTGCTTGTTTTTTCAGTTTCAGACACAGGGATTGGTATTGATCCCTCTGAACATGAACTTGTTTTTGAAAGATTCTACCGCTGCGAAAACAAGCGTGCCCATGAAATAAAAGGGTCAGGCCTCGGACTTTCAATAATGAAAGCCTATGTTGAAATGCTTGGAGGAAAAGTTGGTCTGGAATCCAGTCCAGGAAAGGGATCAAAGTTTTATTTTTATTTTCCATTGTATCATTCTGTATCCGTTTCCGGCTCTGCGGACAATAGAAGCCACATCAATCTCAAGCACTCAGACACATTGAATATTTTGATTGTTGATGATGAAGAACTGAATGTGCTGTTTCTGCAAAATGCACTTGCTGAATTTAATGCGAACATTACCGTTACTTCAAAAGCATCTGAGGCAATTGAACTGAGCCGGATTAACAAGTTTAACATTATTCTTATGGATGTGAGACTTGAAGACGGATCAGGAATTGATGCAACCAGGGTTATCAAAGACATTTCACCTGAGAGTTTTATTATTGTGCAAACTGCTTATACCCTAGCTGAGGATGAACAACGAGCAAGAGATGCCGGCTGTGATGAGTTTCTTGCCAAACCAATCAGCCTAAAAAAACTGAGAACAATTTTTGAAAAGTATCTGAGCCAACCATCATAATTGCTTGCTTCTGACAATTATCTGTCCTTCCCGGAAGCTGAATCATACACATAATTTTGCTCATCTGAAAAACATTTCGTTACTTTGCGAAATATAAAAAAATGATATCATGAGCAAAAAAGCTGAATTTAACCCTGAATATATTCAGTTGGCTTTGTTTGCCAAATCCTTAAGTCATCCCGTTCGTGTATATATCGTCCATAAGTTGTCACATGCTTAATGCCTGTTGTTACAATGGAAATCTGGTTGATGAACTTTCAATAGGCAGATCCACTTTATCCCAACATCTGAAGGAACTTAAAAATGCAGGTTTGATTCAGGGTGAAATTGAGCCTCCATATATCAAATATTATCTTAACCGTGAAAACTTTGACAATGTGAAAAAACTTTTTTCAGAAATATTTCAAAAAAGCTCAATACTATGAAACGACTGATCTCAATAATTCTCATTCTGAACATTTTTGTCTTTTTTCAGGCATGCAACCCAACGGGAGACAAAAATGCAGACAGCAATGAAGTCACCTATGGTCAATCAAAGGTTGAAGTATTTTACTTTCACCGGACAAGGCGTTGCCCTCAATGCCTGACAGTTGAAGAAGTTGTCACAGAATTTATTAATACAGAATATACCGGGAAAGATGTCAAATATTTTTCTGTGGACTATGAGAATGATGAAAACCATGATATTTCCAGCAAGTATTCCATAAGACAGACAAGCCTACTTATCACCTCGGGCAATGAAAGTACTGATCTCACCAAACTTGCCTTGCAGGTTGTGATGTCAGATCCGGAGCAACTCAGAATTAAAATGCGTGAAATTATCAATTCATATCTGACGAATTCTTAAAGAAAAACAAACTAGCACTTGGATACAAAAAAAGAGTTTAAATACTTACTGTGGATTACAACAATATTTATTGCTGCATTTTATCTGCCACTTGAGAGTGTAAAATTCAACACAGCAATTTCAGCAATTTTGGGTTTTGTCAAATGGTATGCCCGTGAACATGCCATATTATGTCTGTTGCCAGCATTTTTCATCGCCGGAGTGATTGCAGTATTTGTGAGCCATGGATCTGTTCTCAGATATTTCGGTGCAAATGCAAAAAAGTGGGTTGCCTCTTCAGTTGCAGCTGTTTCAGGGACAATTCTGGCTGTTTGCAGTTGCACTATTCTTCCGTTGTTTTCGAGTATTCACAAGCGTGGAGCGGGTTTAGGTCCGGCTCTTGCCTTTCTTTACTCCGGCCCAACAATCAATATTCTTGCAATCATTCTTACTTTCGGAATACTGGGATTTGAAATAGGCGTTACCCGAATCATCGGTGCTGTCAGTTTTGCTGTTTTGATAGGCATTATTATTTCACTGATTTACAGAAGAGAAGAACAGTCCAAACGAGAAGAACAAATGAACTTCCCTATCATGCCTGAGAAAAAACCCATGTGGCAAACATCCTTTCATTTTTTCGCTCTTGTATTGATTCTGGTCTTTGCAAACTGGGGTAGTCCGGCTGAGGGCGACACTTCAAGCACATGGTTTTACATCTTTTCATATAAATGGCATATCACCGGATTCTTTTCGTTGTTCCTTATTTATTCACTTATAAAAATCCTAAAGATCAGATGGAGGAAAGTCATGCTCGCAATATTAACCACTGCAGTTACTATAGTGCTATCAAGTCTATACATTGACAATGCAAAGCTCAGTCCTCTTGTCCTTGTGATGGTTGGAATTGTTGCACTAAGCATCATTACATTTTATGAAAAAAAAGACCCTGACAACCGTGAATGTCCTTTGCTTTCATTACCCAATATGCTTGTCATCAGGGGTGTTACTGGAACACAGAAAACAATAGTTTATGTTAGCCTGGTCATTGTGATGGCTACAATGGCAGGATTAATTTATGGAAGTTTTTTTAGAGGTTATAAGTTATATGCAAAATGAAAGTTGATAGTTTATGAGTTGCATTGGGTCAGAAAGAGGTAATTTATTGAATAAAAATCACAGGGGCTTATCACCTGCAGATGCATTAAAAAAATGCTTATCAGGGGCAATAATGCTTGACATAAGAGAAAAATACAACACAGATTATAAACGATTTGATGTACCTTTTTTTCTTTTAATTCCATTGTCTGAAGAATCAGAGAGACGACATGAAATACCTAATGATCAGACAGTTATTATATCCGACGTTTCAGGAAACATGGCGCCTGAATATTGCCAAAAGCTGATCAATGAAGGGTTTCAGGATGTCTGGGTGCTTTCAGGAGGCTTTTTGGCCTGGGAACGCTCAGAACTTCCAGTGCTCACCGACAAACATCAGGCATTTTCGGGTTCCTGCGTTTGTCAGCTTAAACAAAGAAACTTAAAGAAATAGTCCAATGAAAATACTCATCTTATGCACCGGAAATTCATGCCGAAGCCAGATGGCAGAAGGCTTTCTCCGTTTTTTTGCTCCCGAAGCAGAAATCGTTTCAGCAGGCACTAACCCCTCTGAAAAGGTTCATCCCAAAGCCATTCAGGTGATGAAAGAAGTGAATATTGATATTTCTGCTCATATTCCAAAATCAGTTCAACAGTTTCTTGATCAGGAATTTGATTATGTAATTACGGTATGCGGAGGAGCTCAGGAATCTTGTCCTATGTTTACCGGAAAAGTCAAAAAGAGACTTCATATTGGATTTATTGATCCTGCCGAAGCTGCGGGAACAGACAACGAAATTCTTGCTGTTTTTCGAAATGTCCGCGACCAGATAAGAAATTATTTTTTTGAATTCTATCAGTCACATTTGATATAAAAAAATTGTTCATCCTATGAGTCAGGAGAAAAAAATCGGATTTTTCGAAAAGTACCTCAGTCTGTGGGTTGCTGCATGTATTATTATCGGGATCGCCATCGGCCATTTTGCAGGATCGTCAATGCATTAACTCAGTGATCTGGAGATTGCCCGTATCAATAACCCTGTGTCCAATTTCATCTGGCTGATGATTTTTCCCATGATGCTTCAGATTAATTTTACAAGCATCAGAAATGTAGGAAAGAAGCCAAAGGGTGTTATTCTCACTGTCATTATCAACTGGCTTGTAAAACCCTTCACCATGGCATTCTTTGCATGGATATTCTTTTCCAAACTCTATGCGGCATGGATTGATCAGCAGATGGCCGGAGAATATATTGCCTGAGCAATAATTCTGGGTGCAGCACCATGTACAGCAATGGTTTTTGTTTGGTCATACCTTACAAACGGAGACCCAAATTACACACTTGTTCAGGTTTCTGTCAATGACCTGATCATTCTTGTGGCATTTGTTCCGATTGTTGGATTACTTTTGGGATTTACCGACATTTCAATACCTTACGATACCCTTGTGGCTAGTGTTGTAATTTTTGTGGTTATTCCACTGCTGACAGGATATGTCACCAATCGGGCTATGATAAGAAGCAAAGGAGAGAAATGGTTTAAAAAAACTTTTCTGCCAAAATTCAAACCGCTTAGCATTATTGCGCATTTGTTAACTCTGATTTTGCTGTTTGCATTTCAGGGCACAAATATTATCAATAATCCTTTGATCATCCTTCTGGCTGCTGTTCCGCTTGTACTGCAAACTTATTTTATTTTCTTTATCACCTAGTTTGTAGGGAAAAAAATCAAATTACCATTCACTGTGTGTGCGCCTGCTTCACTCATCGGGGCCAGCAATTTTTTTGAACTTGCTGTTGTAGTGGCAATTTCCCTCTTCGGTCTTGAATCTCCCGCAGCACTTGTCACTGTTGTCGGCGTTCTCGTTGAGGTTCCTGTAATGCTTTCACTGGTTACTTTTGCAAATAGAAAAAAATATTAGGGATTGGAAGATTTAGCCAAAGGCTTTACTATATGATAAGATTGCATGTGACTGGTAATTAGTGATCTGTGATTGGGAAAATTAATTCTCTCCATGCCTAAATGGAGTTGAGCGTTTTTACTTAATTTATCTCTTAACCACAAAGTCATCAAAGAAATGTCACAAAGTTCTCAAAGTTGGGTCACTATGTAGCACAAAGTCATGGCACAAAGTATCGAAGTGTTGGTGAGCAAAAAAAACGCAGATTGCGATGGACTTCATTATAAAAAAAAAGAACTACATGCAAAATGCAGGTAGTTCAATATTTGGTGGCAAGAATTAAATTATTTCTGCTGCATCTGCTCAGGGTTAAACTCTGCAGCAATGGCAGATTTTTCAACTTTAAGTCTCCCCTGACCTTCTGTTTCAATTGTAACAGTAGTCTCACCCATTTCAATAATTTTTCCATGGATCCCACCAATGGTGATAATTTTCTGGCCTTTATCAAGGTTTTTTCTGAACTTCTGAAGTTCTTTATTTTTTTTCATCTGTGGTCTGATAAAAAACAGCCAAAAAACAACAATGAGTAAAAGCATCATTATAAATGTTGATGCGCCGCTACCTCCACCATCATTTGAAGGAGCCATTAAAATGTAAAGAATCTGATTCATCATGATATTCTATGGTATTAAAAATTGAAAATTAAGGTTCCACCACCATTGCTTTGACTGATAAAACGACAGTAGGTGGCTGAGCATTGGTCGTAACTGTTATGGCCTTATTTTGTTGTCCCTTTCGTCCACTGCTGTTAAATTCAACAGAAATTGAACCGCCTTCACCTGGTTTAATAGGTGTCTCAGGGTATTCGGGAACAGTACAACCACATGATCCTTTTGCACTTGTAATGATCAGATCACTCTGACCAGTATTTTTAAATTTAAACGTACATTTCACCCGTTCACCTTCATAAATACGTCCGAAATCATATACTGTTTTCTCAAAACTGATGAAGGGCATTTTCGAAGGATCACTCGGATTTTCAGCACTCAGAGGATTATTCACAATTTCTCCGGGAAGTTGCTCATTCTGCTTGTCTGAATTGCATGATCCAAGAATCAAAGTTACCGGCAGAAGTATAAATAAAACATAGTATTTCATTTTCTAAAAGTTTATAGCTTAACAGATTGCAAATTTACGAATTTTCCCGCAAACCTCTTCCTGTTTTCTCAATCTTTCCTTCCCTGTTATAATGAGATATTACCTTGTCTAAGACTCCATTGACAAAAATTTTGCTTTTTGGCGTTGAAAAAGTCTTTGACATATCAATATATTCGTTCAGTGAAACTTTTATAGGAATCTGATCAAAAGTAAGTATTTCGGCGCATGCCATCCTCATAATAATGATATCACTTAGAGCAATTCTCTCAGTATCCCAGTTTTCAAGATACTGATGAATGACCTGTTCACTGTCTTTTGCCTTCAGAATGGTTTCACGGAAAAGTTGTTTTACAAAATCTTCATCACTTTCAGCTTCTTCAAACTCAATTGGTTTGAAGACATCAGGCACTTTGAGTGCAGGATCGCTGAAAAACGAATCCCTCTTCAGATTAGACATTAAAATAATGCCTATGTAATACTGATCCTGTCCCCAGTGAATATTCATATCTTCCAGTCTTGAACTCAGGAGTTCATCTCCATACACATGATTCTTGTATAGAGTCTTAAGAAACTGCAGATCACCTTCTTGATCAGTAGTACTTCTGAATTCCTGATATTCAGAACTTTCTTCAATAGATCTGGCAATTCGTCTCACCATATCATCATCACCGCTCCACTGAATCTTATACTCTCTGATGAATGAAGCAAGAGAATCATTTTGATATAGGTTCTGTATTGCACTATTATGAGATAAGCGTTTCAGTTGTTCAGAATCCTTACCAGTCTTAATAAACTTCTGTTTTCCAGTTTCAAAACGTTCGTCAATCATTTCAGAGATTTTCATCAAAAGGGAGAGATTGAGAACAAACAATTCGTGCATCTTCACCAAAGACCTCATAAGATTTTTCAGTGCCGGGGTTATGTCCTCAGAATCGCTCTGATAGTATGAATATAAAGCCTGAAATATTTTGATGCGCAGCAAACGTCGGTTGAGCATGGAAGATTGAAAATTTTTGCAAATGTAGTTAAAATCAAACTTAATAAATTAAAAATTTTAAAATGTTGAGCCCACTCCGACAACTCAAATTTTTGCAAAATAAGCACTATTGTACGGGGAAAAAAACATTTAAAGTTTGAAAAGCCTTAAAGATATTGTGGGTTTTTGAGATTCTTCTACAAGCTGGCTTACTTTTGAAAATGGCAAATTTGTAAAACATAAAATACTCATATTCAAAATATTATGTTTTGAAAAAACATAATATTTATTTTTATCGGACAATAATGATTAACAATGTCGTCAATCATTCAAAAATTGCGGTATAAAAAACTCATGAACAAACAACGTACATGTCATCCAGAGGATTGATACACAAGACAGGAATATTGTGTTGATTCATAATTGTTTTTCTTTCTGGTGCTCCAAACAATACATCAAACAGATCGGGTCTGGGAGTAACCAGCGTAATTAAAGGAGCTGCGTTATGTTCTGAAGCATAAGACAAGGCATATCCTGTGATATCATGAATATTTTTATCAGTGACAATCAGCTTGTAGTAGATTTCAAGTGAGGCATACATTTTCTTCAGAAATTCGGTGTTTTTATAAATTCCGATTTTAATAAACCCATCCTTTGCTGATGGAACTATAGCATGAATTGCCGACTGATTCAGGCGATGGAAGTATGATGCCCATGCAATTTTTTCCTTGACCTGCCGGTTGTATGAAAGTGGCAATATCACATGCGAAAAGGAATTGACAGCAGCACTGGCAGGGACAGTAAGCCATGGAATTCTGGAATTTCTCACCATTTTCAGGAACATTTTCATCCTAATACCACAGGCAAAATGTTTTCCCTGTATCCCAATCACATACATAATTCCCTCAACTTTTTCATACAGGGGTCTGTAAAATGAATAAATTGGTTTATCGGGAGCAAATGCCTGAATTTCCAGCTGAGTCTGTGCTATGAGTTGTGTAATTTTTTCCCTCAGCGCCTTTTTCAGTTCATTTCGTCTATCCTGACTGTCCGATTTAATGAATGGAAACACTATTGTCAATGAAGATTTCAGAGCTTTGCACATGGATATTCCATGAGCGAGTGCATTTTCAGAAGTGCTGCTGAAATCATACAGAACCAGTATCTGCCTTTTGATTTTCTTTTCCTGAGTTGAGCTCACAAGAAGTTTTTCAGAGTTTAATGAGTTTTTTTACAGATGCATCCTGCCCTCTGCAGTTCAAAATATAAATGCCTGGTTGCAGTTTTCCGGTTTCAAGCAGATAGCAATGATCGGGGCCGGTTTTCAATTCCATCACAACACTTCCTGTTATATCAGTGAGTGTCACTTCTCCGAAAAAGTCATTGTTCAGACAAATATGAAGCTGCTCTTGAAATGGATTGGGATACACAGAAATTATTTCTGTATTTGACTCTGTAATACTCTGTTCCTCTATGCTTTCCCATGCATCAGAAGCTTCCTGAACACTTTCTAACAGTTCAACATAGCTGCTCTCCACATGGATAGCAAAAGCAATATGTAGCGTATCACCTGGCTGTATAAGATAGGGGCCTGTTGATACAACAGAGGAGATATTATTTCCGAACTGATAGTTTCCGGCTGTATTTCTTGTATTTGAGAGTGAGATAAATTTCTCTGTTGAAGAAAATCCGTCATTCAGATTGACACTACCATCCTGTCCGTCATTATCAATAGCATAATGAGTGAAATTGCCTAGAGTTAGCAGTTGAACAGCAGCATACAAAGAACTGTCAAGACTGTACACATAACCAAATTTTTCGGTTGCGTTGGTAGATGCTCTGTTCTGGCTGGCAATTTTCAGTTCCCAGTTATTGAAAAATCCAACATACATATTACTCAGGTCAGTAGTTCCATTGTTTACGAGGTAATATTCAAGTATAATAAAATCTTCTCTGTCGGGATTGCTCCATGCGTATTCTTCATGTATCACTTCAACATTCATCGTGCCTGTCGCAGCACCTGAATCATTAAAAACTCCCGAAATATGTTGATCTCCCTTCAAAGGAGGATCAATATATGAAACTGTCTGTACCGGAACTAAGTCACTTTCAAATGAAGTAGTAAACCCATAAATATTATCAGAAACCTGATTGTTGGCAACTCCAAACATAAGACCAGAGCACTGTGAAATGGAAGAAGAATTGTCATAGGAAAATCCTGAGCCCTGCTGAAAATTGACATTATCATTATAGCCGAGCGTCCCTTTACTGGTGACTGTGGTAGTGATTTTATTGATATCAAGGTCAAGAAAATCAATATTCACAGTAAAATAATAATAATCACGTCCTGTGTATCCGGGATCATTATAACAGAATTTTAGTTGCACTTTGTGACTTGAAGGGATGCCGTGAAGCAGTTTGAGTTTGAATGGTTGAGGATTTGAGAATTGAGCCATGTTTGGCTGAACACCGGCAATAAATACTGTATCAATGCTCTGAATATAAGGAGACGAAGAACACAGGTGTATCTGAAGGTTTTGGGTTGGAGCAAGATAATTGATGAAATGACCGGTGAGGTACAAAGTATCATTCATGACAAACACATCATCGTTGTTATCCGTAACATCAAGTGATCTCAGTTGGATACCCGGTAACATGGTATCGGTGAGAGCCCTGTACATATTCAGGCGTCCATACCCCAGCTTTTCAGCATAAACCAAATTCTGTGATAATGTATCAATGACATCGGCAGTATTCTTCAAGTGTTGCAACACCTGTAAGGGAGATAACTCTGGAAAATATGACCACACCAGTGCAGCAGCACCGGCAACTGCAGGAGATGCCATAGAGGTGCCCCCTGAATACACAAAAGTGCCCGAAGCCCAAGTTGAATACACATTATGAGCGGGGGCTGAGATATCAACACGATAGTAATAACTTGAATTTTCCCACTTTGAATCATCTGCTTTTGTACCCGCAACACACATCACATTCTGATATGAACACGGATAGAAGAGCAGTTCATTGTTTGAATTACCTGCTGCTGCAACAACAAGGGCATTTTTATTATAGGTAGCATAATTCACGATATCCTGTCCGAACTGTCCCATTCCAAAAGTGCTTCCCCAACTGCAGTTTATTATGTGTGCCCCATGATCAGCCGCGTAAACAATTCCCTGATACGACATGGTTAATGCTCCCATCTGGTTGTCTATCTTCACCGGTAAAATTCTTGTTTTAAACCCCACTCCTGCTATTCCAAAGGTATTGTCTACTGTAGCTCCTGCAATCCCCGACACATGAATTCCATGACCAAGAGCACCGTATTGTGGATTATTCGAGTTTTCACCCAGATTCCATCCTCTATAATTGTCAGTGTAGCCGTCATTGTCATTGTCAATTCCATCAATGGGATCATTATAGTTATACTTCACCGCACTAATAAGGTCGGGATGATTAAAATCATAGCCTGTATCAGTAATTCCGACCACATAGTTGGTATCTCCCTTCCATATTTCCCAGGCATCATACGCTTTGATATTGTTCAAATAATACTGATTGCCAATGAGAGGATCATTTGGTGTATACAACAATTCGGGAATCACATATGGTTCTACATACTCAAAAATTCCTGTTGTTAAATACAAATGTGAAGCTAATGAAAGAGAAATGTCAGGGGAAAAGGCTACAACGTAAATCAGACTCAGATCCACCAGTTCATCTCCGTATTGATTATATTTTTCAACCGGTTGTTTGTGCAGAGGAAACATTTTTTCAACTTTTATTCCTCCCGTTTCAGAAAACACAGCCTGAAACATGGGATGGGAAATATACCTTTCTCCGCAAAGCCCCCTATATTCATCCTTCACCCTAACAATAAGAGTGCCATCGAACAGATAGCCGATTTCAGAAGAATTCTGTGCCAGAGGTCCTGTCATTACTGAAAACAAGAAGAATATTGTAATGGAACACACATTTGCTTTCATAAACAAAAGTATTATGACGTAAAGTTACTGCTTTTTCGTGAAATTTTGACTGCATCAATATGCACAAGTAAAAAATCCTCTGAGTATTTTTTAAAAGAATTGCATCACTGCGTTTTCTTATCAAAAAACATCAGGATTTGAAAAATAAGACCTCACCCTTTCAGTGCTCAAAGGTCGGCTGATTTTTTGTACCATGCCTTCCGGACATGGACACTGATGTTGCCACATGGTGGCAAGGGATTTTTTTACAAACTGCAAAGTAAAAAAAAATGGTTGAGACAGTTGTTGACACAGAAAAAACATGTTGTGAACAATGAAATAATAATTTCATTATTAAATGGTCGCATTTTGGAGAAGTTACCCCATCACTAGCCTCACCCTTTGCATGATAAACTCCAAGCTTCAATGTCAATAAAACCAAAATGAAAAGATATGGTTACCCACAGTGTGGATAAACAAGAAACGAAGTTGCAGGGTATTTTATAAAAAAGCCCCGTTGCCGGAACTTTTTAAAATTTACATACTTATCAAAGGTCTCCTAAATCCTTGAATTATAAAACATCTGAAGCAATTCTATCAAAAAATGATCATCTTTGAAACTCAAATTTTGAATGGACCGAAAATTGGGGAAGCTTACATTATTTTCTAGTTTATTGTTGTTGATAATTTAAAAACATCATTCTCAAAAATAATTTCAACTTCAGGGTTTCTTTTCTTAAAGGACTCTGATTGTCCATCTAGCAAATAATGAGAATTACTTATGTAAAGCCTTAACAACTTGAGTTTTTTAATAGAAAGATTATCAATTTCCGATAAGGGAAAATCAATTGATAATTCTTCAATATCCTGCAACATTTGAATTGATTCTGGAATTTTTCTTATTGCTCTTTTTTGTGAATCTGCCTTAATATGCAATGATCTAAGATTATCAATTTTTGAAAGACTTACAAAAGTTTCATCTAACTTCTTCTCTGATATGGAAAAACCAAAAACAAGATTTATCTTTTCAATTCCTGAAAAACTTGAAAGAAGTTGCATTTGTTTACTGTTTTGAATAATTAGAGTAATCTCATTTAAAGTTTTGTTGCAAGCAATTTCAGAAATAAATTCTGAAACAATTTTGTTATTGATATTGCCAAAAATCAAGTGTTTCAGACTAGAGCAATTCTTCATTAGTTGCCATTCTACATCAATATTTGAAAAAGAAACATCAAGAAACTTCAAGCTCTCAAAACAACATATTTTGAATGACTGATTTACATTGGTATTGGGTAAACTTAAATACACAAGATTTTTCAGTTTACACAGCTCCTCTATATTATGCAACAATAGTTTTTGTTTCACATCAATGTTTGAAGGATTTTGAAAACTCAATAATTCAAGATTCTTAAATTTTGAGATAGGTGCAACATCCATGCTAGTATTTAAAGACGAAAAAGCAATGCAAAGCTCTTTCACTTTCAATACCATTTCATCAGAAAACTCATTTATTACAAAATGTATTTCTTCATTATTAAGATTTTGAAAATGTACGCTAATGCTTTCGCTGCTAGATATAAACCTCTTAAATTCAGCCGATTGTGTGCTGCTTGATATTTGCACATCATTCAATGATAAGTCATATCGTAAACAACCATTATTACTATCGTCTTTATGAATATTAAGCTTATAATTTGTGTTTTGAGAAAAACCCACAAAATAAACCAAGCACACTGAAATCAGTAGTGTTGTCCTCTTCATCTTGATAATTGTTCATTAATAACTTTACTTTCAGTTCTATATGCAGCTCTTTCTTGTCTGTCTCTATATTCTGAACGACTCCTATTGTAAATACTGGTTAACCAATTTGCATTAACACTATGACGACCCTCATGTGCAGAAACTCGCTCAGAATACTGTTGTCTGGTTTCCCCATCAATTGGTGGAGTAATAATATAATCTGCATCGGGATTTGATCCTGTTGCAATGTTTACATTATTTGGGTTGACGATTGACCAATCGTTAATATTTCGCAAAGTGTAATTCCCTGAAGATAATACTTGCTGTAGCCCAGCTTGTTTTTGACCATCAGTTAAATCATCCCAATTATGCACTCCATAAATCTGCATAATTTCCTGTTGAGCCTGATATGTTCCCATTGAAACATAAACAGTACCATCCCTAAAATAAGTTTCAGTTTTAGTCTGCCCTCTTGAATTCCTTCCACTGTTTCTTGTTGTGGTATTAGCATCATGTAAATATGCACCTGATAATACAAAGTGTCCATTATGGGTTTGATCAACTATTACGTCATTTGAATAAATAACAGAAATCAAAGTGCTTGATCTTTTCATCCCTTTCCAAATTTCGCGACCTTCTTTAGTAGATTTTAACGACCTACGATAATCTCTAAGACCAACACTATTAGCCCTGTTAATTCTCATCCCATCCGGATCCACCAATATCACTGGATTATTAGCACAATACGCATAGGGCGATAGGCTGGGGTATTTGTCGCTGAGGGGATCTATTGACAACCATATCGACACTTCCGAATCCAAATACCTCGCACCAAAGTAAGTATATTGCGTTTCATTATCTAGTTCCTTTGCGGTGAATTTATATCTCGAATCAAAAGTGCTGTTTCTTTGGCTGATAAACAATTCGCCAAAGGGCAGGTATTGTATATGCTGTTCAGCATAGCCGGTGGCATCGGTGATGAAAGAGGCGGAGCCGAGATTAGAGATATGTTTTATGGGAGACATTTATAATTTTAATTGGATATTTTGAATAATTTCAATTAATTTCTCTTTAGTTATTTCACCATATAAATATGGATTTGCCAATTCAAAAATATACTCTTTTATATCTTCAGACTCAAATTCAATATCGTCTCTACATTCTATGATATTTGCCCAAAATTCAACTTCTAAAAAGAGCAAATCGTTATTTAGAAATTTTAATAGACTATTCACAAAATTAATTTTTTTTACTAAAATTAAAGGAGTTTCTGAATCCCAAGGATATTTGGATAATTCATATTGCAACTCATTCAGGTTGCCTTTTAAGTTGAACAGATCAACAAGTATTTGCTTTCTTTTTTTCATTAAAATTTTGGCTTAACATGAACAATACTACCATCAGTGGCATAAGTGGTTTTAATCATTTTGAAAGTTTCTCCTTGAGAAGTTACCCATTTTTGATATACTGCTTTTGAACCTGGTATTTTAGTAGCAGGTGATGTGGCTTCAAATAAATAATATCCATCATCCAATAATCTCCAATTTGCATTACCTTTAGCATTGACAGGCATATCCTTAACAAAACGCCCATAATTATTTTTAACTGCTCCTTCTAAAGCAGTTGTTTTCCTCATGGTTGTTTTAGAAAACATCCCAACTGTTGATTGGCTCTCAACTGCTGTTGCCCATGCCCCAAGCATTATAATATCCATTTCGATAGTAATCGCCCACATGATTGTTTCCATCATATAATTAAAGTCAGAAATCCATTCAGGATCATAACCCTGATTCATGCTTTTCTCCATGGCTTTTGTCACAGTGCCTGACCCTTTTAATCCATACACATTGTGAGTTGACAAGGTGGTAAGTGATTCGGTTGAAAAGCCATCAGTCTTGTAATGTATCCTGTTGCCTGTATTCTCATTATATCCCCAGCCTTCCTGCCCGTGATATTTAACTCCTGCAGCATCGGCTTGTGCTTGTGAATTAATATTTGGATCCCAGTAAACTCCCTTATCGGGATTTGCCTCATCTTCAACCCATCCATCCAACGCCCCCGTCGGATCCACTCTCCCCACCGGATTCCATTGGCAGTAGTTGTAGGGAGAGAGCCAGGGGCGCTCTTGTGCTAATGGGTCAACGTTTCGACTTCGCTCAACGCTGGCACTCAACCAAATACTGATATTGCTGTCATAATATCGCTCAACAAAATAGGTGTATTGAGTTTCGTTGTCAAGTTCCTTGAGAATAGAAAAACTAAATTTTGTAGTTTTATGTTGTTTGATTATTAATTCCATTTTTATATCATCTTACCAAAACTCAGAAGACTTAATTACCACACCATCTTCATATAAAACAATTACAGGAACACCATTATTGTAATAATAGAAGAACCCATGCATTACACCCATTTTATATTCCCCCAAATATGCTATTCTATCATTTTCTTTTTCAATAACTACACCGTGTACTACATCATCTTTAAAATAAATTGTCTTTTCTGCTTTGGTCCATTTCGGATTATCTGGAATGTAATAGAAAGTAAATGCACCCTTTCTCATTTTGTTTTTAAATTCTCCTGATGCTAAAACAAACTCCTCTTTGTTTTTAATTTTTTTTGCTTTTTCTCTTGTTAAATTGTATAAACAATAAAATCCATCCTGCAAACTGTCTCTAAATTGAAATTGTAAACCTAGCGAGGATGAAAAATATTTATACACATCTTTTTGGTTTCTGAATTCATTAATTAATTGATCATAATCAATCATAATATAAAATGAAGTATCTTCAAGAAACAACTCTATTGTGTCTTTAACAGAAAACTTATTATCAAAAGCCTCTTCTCTGAGAAAAGCATTTTGATTCAAATTGGGAGCAGATTCTATCTCTTGGGAGAATAGGAAACTATTTGCTAAATAAAGCATTACTATACAAGTAATAATTATTCTGTTTTTCATAATTCTTTATTCAAATATTAGAAGTACTCCCTTGAGTTTTTACCCCATGTTGTAAATTTGTTTTTAACACTTAAGCAGTGGTCTAAAAATTGGAGAGTATTATATTGACAGTCATTTTTAATTAAATTTTCTTCAAATAAAACATTTTTCCTTCTTTCCTAATTTTAAATTTTGAATCATGTTTGCTTATTTTAAATATTTTTAAATCTGTTTCAAAAACAGTCCCTTCATCAGGTTCACTAGGTTTATTAAACCATTCTTTATGGTAAACCACTTTACCTTTGTGTAAAAAGATTACACGATCTCCGTTATCTGTAAACCCCTTCAAGTAAAATCCTAAATCCTGATTGATTTCTTCTAATGAAATCGCACCAGAATAAAAACACATTGTGTCCCAATCAAACTGCATTACATTTGAGATATCTATGGTGTCTTTTCCTCCTTCTTGACATTTTTCCCATTCATTCGAAATAATATCATCGAAGTCATTGCTTTCTGAACAACTATAAAAGAATAGACACGCTACCAAAAAAAAACCGGCTGTTTTCATATTATTTCATTGTCCCCCATATTAATTGCAATTGTTCTAAGTTTTGTTTGGCTTCAATATCAACGGCATTTTGCTCAGATGCTGTTCGTCCATTTACATTTAGTCCTTTATATATGCTCTTCAGTTGATTGTATTTATCGGACGATAGTTTGGTTTTTGAAATGGTCCAATTCCCATCTTTATTTTGACTAGCAGTATATAACCCATTAGTATAAAACTCATCAAGGATTAGATTAGCTAACTTATCCATACCTGCTCCACTATTAGCATCTCCAATATTTCTACCAATAATATTATTCAACAAATCAACCGTTTGATCAGCATCATCTAAATTACTAAAAGTTCTAACAGTTAAATCTGCAAATGGATTTTCTTCATGTGCATTTCCTGCTTGTGCAGCTACACTTCTATCAAACTCGGAAGTAATAGACGCTTGCCACAATACATGTCTGAATGCTCCATTTTCACTACCTCTGTCTTCTTGGCCTCTTTTCGAACCGTATAACACCTCACCTCTAGTAGAAAATCTCGTCGAATTAGTTGAAATGTTTGTTGCTCCAGGAGTAACACCAAACCCTATTCTACCTGCAGCAATCGGGTTTCTTACGGCAAAACCCACATATCTTGAATTCATTCTATCCGTATAATAACCTGCTCCCTGTGGTTCATCTGGTGCTAATCCATCAGGATCAACTAAACGAACTGGATTATTGAAACAATAATTGTATGGGCTTTGTGAAAGAAACTGGCTTGCTAACGGGTCAACAGACAACCATATCGACACTTCCGAATCCAAATACCTCGCACCAAAGTAAGTATATTGAGTTTCATTATCCAGTTCCTTTGCAGTGAATTTATATCTGCTGTCGAATGTGGAGTTTCTCTGGCTGATGAATAACTCTCCAAATGGGAGGTATTGGATGTGCTGGTCAACATAACCCGTGGCATCGGTCACAAAGGATGCGGAGCCGAGGTGATCGGGGTGGTAGAAGTATTGGTTAATTTCGGGCATGTTGGTTTTGTTGAGCAGATGCGCAAACGACGGGCTGATGTCCCATTGTTCGTCATATCCTGTGCATTTGATGTGCCGGCCTGTCATTACGCTGAGATTATAGGTAAATTCGGGCAAGGTGCCATAGAGCATGTCCACAGGAGTGCCATTGGGCATAAAGGGTGCTGTCCCCCAAAAGCCGCCACATAAGCTTCGACTTCGCTCAGCACAGGTTTTCGTACAGACTCTTTCTCCCTCAATAAAGTAGTGTTTCGAGTATTCCTTGTCCGTCACCACCATCAGCGGACTGCTGTAAAGGGTTTTGTCGAAATAGACAGAAGAATTCATCTTAATGCGTGGAATTTTTTTCAAATTTAAAAAATATTTACATTAAATATCGAATGTATTTCTTTTATCTGCCTTAACTAGCCTCACCCTTTGCATGATAAACTCCATGCTTCAATGTCAATAAAACCAAAATGAAAAGATATGGTTTTCCACGTAGTGGATCAACAAAAAGCCTGGATGTTGTTTGTTAATGTCCTGATCCCATAGGGATGGCTTCGGGACGGACAAAAATATGGGTTTTTTTACCATTTTTTATTAACATTATAGCCCTATGGGTTATTGGAGTTTTGCTTATAAAAAAATTCTGCATGCCCGAAGCATCCTGCTGAGCGATGAGTCGGCCGGAATCTAAAACGCAATCCTCACACCTGCCATGAAGTGCCGCCCTGCCTGTGGAAAATAACCTTCCATGGCATATTCCTCACCTCCATAAATATATCTATACACCCAGGCATTTGATTCATATTGCACATTAAAAAGATTAATCACTGACAACTTGAACTCAATTTCATTAAATGGAAATTCGTTTATAATATAACAGATATTCAGATTGTTAAAATGCCACGGATTAAGAGACCTCTCGGCTGATGATGTATTGTCAATGTATTGTCTTCCTACATACTTGGATGTGAGAGATACTTTCAGATTTTTTGGTGCAAGATAGCTGATCACGGCTCCACTGACCACAGAAGGAGAAAATGAAATGTCGGTTTCACCAAGATATCTGGATACCTGGCTCCATGTGTCCCAGTCGTCAATATATTCTGTAAAATCAATGATTTTATTCCTGCTCAAGGCTATATTCCCTTCAAATTCAATATTTTTACCCACTTTCAACAGTGCCGCACTTTCAATACCTGCCCTGTAGCTCCGTGGCACATTGGTCATCACAGGAGCACCCACATTATTGATCTTTCCAGTGAGAATCAACTGGTCTTTATAATCCATGTAAAAAAGATTGAAATTCAGCAAAATGTTTTTTCTTTTAAAACGATATCCTGCCTCATAATCACAAAGCCGTTCCTCGCGTATCTCAACTCCGGGATCAGCATCCCTGAAGTCATTGCGGCTCGGCTCCCGCCCTGCCGTAGCAAAAGATGCATAACATTCATTGTTGCTGTTAATCCGGTAAAATATCCCTGCTTTTGGATTGAAGAAATCAAAATTATGTGTTTGTGTCAGATCGCGAAGATCATCATGAAGTCCCTTCATCTCATAGTCAATATGTCGAAACAACAAATCTCCATACAAGCTCAAGCGGTCGCTGATCAGATAAGTTCCTTTCAAAAAGGCCGAATAATCCCGTTTATTTCCGGTATTCAAATACCACTGATAATTTATAGGGACTTTTCCGGCATACTGCATCCAGATTATTTTTCCGAAATGATCATTTGTGTAACTGTTCACTGCAAATCCGGCTGACAATTTTGTTTTTTTCAATGAATTGTAATGAACAGATGTATTTAGGCCGTAAAAGATATTATCAAGATGCTTCTGTTGTATGAGATCGCTCTCTGTCAATGTATCCGTCCCGATTGTAAAAGGTTCAAGTCCATAATCTGACAAATCCCTGTCATCCTTATACTGTTCATAGTATCCGGCACCTTTGATAAGGAATGCGGTTGAGTTCACAGTCACATTCTTACTAAACTGATGCATCAAATTGAAGTGAAAATGATACTGACCGTAGTTGTCGGTTTCGTTTTCATAGGTATAGGGATTATAAGTTCTGTTGGTTTCAAGGCTGTCTTTCGGGACACCTCCCCAAGCCTGATAGGTTTTTTCATAACCGCCAAGCATGGTAAACCTAAAAATTGTTTTTTCGCGATAACATCCTGCATTGAAGAAATATGATTTCAGATCAGAGAAGGCCCTGTCGATATATCCATCTGAAGTGATTCTTGACAACCTTCCGTCAAAAGCCCACATTCCTTGCAAAATTCCGGTTCCAAACTTGACATTATTTGAAAAACTGTTAAACGAGCCTGCAAAGGAGTTGGTTTCAGCATAGGGTTTCTCCGAAAATCTGATGGTTTGAATGTTTACACTTGCACCAAAGGCAGCAGCTCCGTTTGATGAAGTGCCAACACCGCGTTGTATTTGAATATTATCAACAGAAGACACCAAATCAGGCATGTTCACCCAAAAAACTCCATTCGATTCGGGATCATTGAGGGGCACTCCATTGATTGTAACATTGATTCTGCTGATATCAGTTCCTCGTATTCTCAAACCAGTGTATCCAATCCCTGCTCCAGCGTCTGAGGTGGATACCACCGATGGTGTCAATTCTAAAAGAATAGGCAGATCCTGCCCTGAACCCAGTTCCATCAGTTCAGTCCCTCTGACAGTATGTTGGGTACTTGGGGTCATTTCATCTGCCCTGCTGGCAGTTATGACAATTTCTTCGGTTGTATAAACTGATGGTTTTAGTTTCACTTCAAGCAAATCATTGTTGTCAGCAGTGACAGAAGTACTGAATCTTGAGTAACCTACAAAACTCACCACAAGAGTGACGCTTTGCATTTGTACATTTTTAAG
Source organism: uncultured Bacteroidales bacterium (assembly GCA_964428185.1). Lineage (GTDB taxonomy): Bacteria > Bacteroidota > Bacteroidia > Bacteroidales > DTU049 > CAYMAZ01. The sequence continues at coordinate 28,649 of CAYRXH010000001.1, read as the reverse complement.
CTCAAAATACCCCTCAGCATTGGTTGTAGTTGCTAAAAAAGTTCCGTCAATCCACACATTGGCACCGGCCAGAGGTAGATCTGAGCCAAACTCGGTAACATGTCCGCTAATTGTGGAAATGAAGTTCTGTCCATCAGTAAGCACAGAACAAGTTGTCAAATAGATGACAATCAAACATAATTTTTTCATTTTTTTATTGGTTTTGGTTAAACAATTAAGCAGTGCAATGGGGCAACACCGCCCTTTTTTATTATTTAACCCTATCCCTACGCCGGCATTACCCGGATCAGGTTCTATGGGTATGATCTCAGCCTGTTGTGATTAGGCACCCCTTGTTGAGTAACTCTGCAAAAGTAATACTTTTTTTATTGTCAGGGGACAAAAAAAAAACTGAAGTCATTAAAAATTTGATATCATTCTTCCGGCACAATAAATTTAAAGCCTACCCCATGGATGTTCATCAGTTCAATTCGTGGATCTTCCCTGAGATATTTTCTCAGCTTGGAGATATACACATCCATGCTTCTCGAATGAAAGTAGTTATCTTCACCCCAAATGAGTTCAAGAGCGACCCGTCTGTCGAGAATCTGATTTGAATAATTACATAGTAGTTTTAGCAGATCGGCCTCACGGGCAGTAAGTTTCATTTCTTCGTATTCAAACTTCAGCACCTGTCTTGTATGATCAAAATGATACAAGCCTATCCGACAGTTTGAACTATCTCTTACTGTTTTACTTTCTCCCTTGTATGCCCTGAGCAAAACTGCATTAATTCTGGCCATAAGTTCTTCCATGGTGAATGGCTTTGTCAGATAATCATCAGCACCCAATTTGAAGCCTTCGAGTATATCAATCTGCATAGTTTTGGCAGTTGTAAAGATAATCGGTGTTGAAATATTCCGGTCTCTGATCTCACGTGCAAGTTGAAACCCGTCTTTTTTGGGCATCATCACATCAAGCAATATAATACTGATGTCTTCATTGGACAAAATCATCTGAAGTGCCTGATCTCCATCATGAGCAAGCATGACTGAATACCCTCTTGCTTCAAGGTATATTTTCAGAATCTGACCAAGATGAGGATCATCCTCAGCCAGTAATACCTTTTGTTTCTTTTGATTCTCCATTGTTTTCAATACATTTAAAATTCAATTTGAATGTAGATCCTTTCCCGGGTTCGCTTTCAAGACTTATTGTTCCCTCGTGCAATTCAACAATCGCTTTCACATAGCTTAAGCCTAAGCCAAAGCCCTTCACATCATGAACATTTCCACTTGAAACCCTGTAAAGCTTTTCAAACACTTTTTTCTGATCGTTCTTGGGAATCCCAATTCCATTATCAATCACTTCTATAATCAGATTATCACGCTCATTGAAGGTTTTAATAATAATCTCAGGTTGCTTTTTTGTAAACTTTATCGCATTGTCAAGAAGATTGTAAATAATATTTGTAAAATGTACTCTGTCAGCAGCAATGGTATGATTTATTGCCAGAAAAAAAGTATGGATTCGACCTTCACGATGCTCAAGCTGAAGTGTAATATTTTCAATAACAGCTGAAATTATTTTCTTTGAGTCAACCACGTCCTTGGAGATCTTTATCTGCCCGTGATCGATCATTGCAGTTTGAAGAATCTTTTCAGCCATAGTTGATAGTCTCATGTTCTCCTTGTGAATGATATCAATGTATGTTTCCCGCATGGCTTCATCATTGGTGATCAAAGGATCTTTCATGGCTTCGCATGCCAGTGAAATTGTTGAAATCGGAGTTTTAAATTCATGAGTCATATTGTTTATGAAATCATTTCTCTCCTCCGAGAGTCGCTTCTGTCTTATGAAAGAAATCAGGACGTATGAAAAAATCAAAATAATCATGGCAACAAGCACAAAGGACAGCACAAGGGTTTGCCTCATCTGCTTCATAAGGAATTCGGTGCGATTGGGAAAATAAATAAACAGATAATTGGGAACAGAAAAAAAATCGCTTGGAAACAACTGAAAAGACTGACCTTCTTTTGTGAGTTCATCTGAGTATTTTCCGGTTTTTTCATAAACCATCTCCTTTTTCAGTGAGCTGTATATTCCAATTTCAAACTCAATATTGATTCCCTTTGCTTCCAACTCTTGCTGAATCATTGAATCAAGTCTGTTCACATCAACTCTTTCCTCGATGGGAATAAAATGAGTAAAATTGAACATGTCCTCAAAGATATCACTTACAATAAAAGTTCGTTTCAGAAATTTGTCGAACTCCAGCATTAAACTGTCAACGTCCATATCTACAAGTTGTTCGCTCTGCTTCGCATCAGGTAGCAGACCTGCTCCGGCTGATGTCCCATCTTCCATATCAGGAATGATATTCTTATCCTTTTCTGATTTCTGATAAACAATATAACTAGTATCAATTTTAGTCACAGGATGCCCATATTTATCCTGGGAAATCTCAATGCTGATCCTTTCCTTGGTAATATTAATCACACTGTCATTGATCACAGAATCAGAAAACATTTTATCAAACTCCTTGAAAAGCAGTTGATTGATCGAATCCACTGTATTGAACAGAGATGTTCCCTTTCCGATTGACTTATATCTGCCCTTAATTCTCTCAGCAATTTCTATTTTCTCAGTCTGATAAATCACCTTCGACATGGCCTCCTGAACGCTTCTTTCAAAATTACTTTCCCTTGATCCTATTGCATTTGTGATCCAGTAATACTGAATCAAAATCAGACCAACCATTGACAATGCACTGATTATCACAAGAATAAGAGAGAAATTTTTTCTGATTCCAAGTTGCATTGACAAACAGTATTATTTTACAAATGTATTGAAATTTTTACTCACAATTCAATATTTCTCTTTCTATTACATCAATGAAGAGAGCTACTTAACAATTATTAACAAAAATTAACAGGCATTAACATAAAACAGCGAATGCAAGCTGTATTTTTGTAAAATAAATTGATATTCCTTTTTAGGTTAATATATTTGGTTAGCAAACAGAGACATCCTCACAAAGGGTGTCTTTGTTTTTTATAACTGTACTGCACGAGAGTATCACAATAACAATTTTTTTTATTGTAAATTCGCAGAAAAAATTTGAAATGATTCCCGAAATCAATATTCAGTTGTGTCATCAGAACAAGCAATGGATCAGCCATGATTTTGCAGAAAAAATCCAATCTGCTTATCATCAACTCACCACTATGACAGGAAAAGGCAACGAATTTCTGGGCTGGTTAAAGCTAACTGAAACAATGCTGAAGGAAGATCAATTCTGGTCATCTGTTGAATCTGTAAAAAATGACTGGGTAAAACTACAGATTAACACAGTTGTTGTGATTGGAATCGGAGGATCCTATCTCGGCACAAAAGCAGTTTGCGAAGCCCTTCGATCACCATTCCCTGACCATACCACGACAGAAGTTGTTTTTGCAGGGCATCACATGAGTGCCTTCTATCTCGACAGTCTGATAAACTACCTGAACACAAGGAATTACGGAGTCATTGTTGTTTCAAAATCAGGGACAACACTTGAACCGGCACTTGCCTTCAGGATCCTGAAAACTCATCTTGAACAGGCCTATGGACAGGATGAAGTACAGAAAAGGATCATCACGATTACAGATCGGTCAAAAGGGGCACTAAGAAACATGACCGATAAATCAGGCTGGACTTCTTTTGTCATTGATGATTCTGTCGGAGGGCGTTATTCTGTATTTTCACCAGTTAGCATTGTTCCTCTGTCTCTTGCAGGTTATGATACAAAATCAATGCTTGGTGCTGCTGACAAAATGAAACAAATCTGTTTGTCGAAAAGCACTGCTGATAACAATCCTTCATTATTGTATGCAGCCATGAGGATTTCTCTGTTCCGTCAGCATAAAACCATCGAAGTTTTATCCAGTTTTCAACCTGAACTTCAATATTTAGCTGAGTGGTGGAAACAATTATTCGGTGAAAGTGACGGAAAAGATCGCTCGGGTATTTTTCCTGCCTCATGTATATTTTCTACTGATCTGCATTCAATGGGGCAATATATTCAGGAAGGAATGAGATCCCTTTTTGAAACTTTCATAATCATAAAAAAGAAACCGGGGACAATGCAGTTTCCTGCTTCAGCAGGAAACGAGGACGGCCTTGAATACCTGAAAGGCAGAGATGTGACAGAAATCAACACCATAGCAGAGCAGGCTACCATGATTGCACATCATGAAGGTGATGTGCCTGTTATCGGAATCACTATTAATGAACTGAACATTGAAAATCTGGGATCCCTGATGTATTTTTTTGAATTTGCATGTGCTGCCGGCGGATACTTAATGGATATCAACCCGTTTGATCAGCCCGGTGTTGAAGCATATAAAAGAAATATGTTTGCCCTTCTCGGTAAGCCCGGCATGGAAAAAGAAACAGCAAGCCTTTTGAAAAAAATCAAATCACTGAGTTCTCATCAATAATTGTACTTCTGATGGTATTTCTTCGTAAATTGGGTATCTTAGTTTTCGTTGCAGTGATGGTTGCTACTTGTGCAAAAGTTGTCGCCCCCACAGGAGGACCTGCAGATACTGAACCACCCCTTGTGCTGGTTTTTGAACCAGAGGGTGGTCTGACAAATTTCTCTTCAGAAACAATTGAAATTACATTTGATGAATTTTTTACTTTAAAATCACCTGAAACAAATATTTTTCTGAACCCTCTTCATGACGGCAAAATTGAATATAAGATCAAAGGAAAACGCCTGATCATCAAGCTTCCTGAAGAACTGAAAAATCAACAGTCTTATACTCTTGTTCTAAATAATGCTGTTGTCGATTTTCATGAGGGAAATGTCCTTAAAACTTTACAGTTTGTATTCTCCACAGGAAACTCATTTGACAGTCTGAATCTTCAGGGACGTATAATCAATGCTGCCACAGGTGAGCCTCTTGAAAACTCAGTTGTGTATCTTTTCCCCGAAAATCCGGATTCAGCACTGCTAAAAAAACAGTTTTCCTATATTGCATTCAGCGATGTGCAGGGAGTTTTTATGTTTCACCTGCTTCCCCCCGGAAATTATTCACTGTATGCACTGAGCGACAAGGATCAAAGTCATACCCTCAACAGTTACGAAGAAATGGCTGGTTTTTTCCCTGCAACCGTTCATGTTAAACAATTACAGATCAACGACACAACAATATCAAATACTGTTGTGCTCGACCAGCCTGTCAGACTATTTTTTGAACAGGATACAGTGCTGAAAATACTGAAATTTTCAAGGACAAGAAGGGGACTACATCAGCTTGCTCTGAATATGCCCGTGACACTTCCTCATGTAGAAGTATTGGATGACAATGTAGCCGACAGTGTTTTCTGGCTGCTCAATGAAACCTCCGACACGCTGAATATCTGGTTCGCAGGGCAGAAAAAAGATTTTGCCCGGGTTGTCATTTCTGCTTCCGGACAAGTACTGGACACACTGAATCTTTCACTGAAACTGACCGGAAGGGGAAGTGTTGTGCAGGACAGTTATCTTCCTCCGAAATTGTCGTTGAAAAATGGATTTGATGATAATCATTTCCATTTGGGTGATACAGTATTTTTCAGATCATCAAATCCGCTTTATTCTATAAACAATGATTCAGTACTTCTCATCACGAAAAATGATACCCTGAATAAGCTATTGTTTTTTTCAACGAATGATCCACATAACATTGGTGTAGTATTTAACCAGAAAGAGAACACTGAATATGAAATCATTTTTAACAAAGGCGCAATCAGTGATTGCTTTGGTCTGAGCAACGACTCTGTTTCATTCAAAATCACCAGTACTTTTGAAGATTATTACGGCACCCTGAACATAATATTTACTGACAGTTTGAACGAATGCCATTGTATTGAATTTTTCAATGCCCGAAAAGAAGTCGTTTACAAGCACTGTTATGGGGAAAATGAATTCAAACATATCAGAACCTATCAAGGGCTCATACCTGGCGATTATTTTCTGAAGATTTTCTCTGATCGGAATTGTAATCAGAAATGGGACACCGGTAATTTTTCTGAAAGGAAGCAACCTGAGCGGAGTTATAAGTCTTCAGGCAGAGTAATAATCAAGTCTGGTTGGGAATTAGAAATTACATGGTCTTTGTATTGACAAAATCTATCCCAACATAACAACATCTTAACCTATAATGAAAGATATTTGTCTATTTTGAAAAAAAAGTGAACCATTATTTATAAGTACTATTGAAATTCCATTATTTTTGCAAAAAACTGCAATATGAAAATTACTCATATCGAGCACATAGGAATTGCGGTGTCTGACTTGGAGAAGAGCATCCGTTTCTATGAGGAAAAGTTGGGGCTGAAATGCTATGGCATTGAAGAAGTGAAAGACCAGAAGGTAAAAACTGCTTTTTTTCAGGTTGGTCAAACTAAGATAGAGTTGCTTGAATCCACAGATACTGAAGGTCCCATAGGAAAGTTCATTGAAAAGAAAGGCGAGGGGATTCATCATATTGCCTTTGCAAGCGAAGACATCGTTAAGGATCTTTCAGAACTAGAAGCCTCAGATGTACAGCTTATTGATAAAACACCCCGTCGCGGAGCCGAAGGTTTGGACATTGCTTTTTTGCATCCCCGTTCAACCGGTGGAGTATTAATGGAAATTTGTGAACATAAAAAATAAAAATCCATATGCCGAAAGAAGATAAAATAGCCGAATTGCTAAACAAGCGAGATATGGCGCGAATGGGTGGTGGTCTTGAACGTATTGAGGCCCAGCATTCAAAGGGAAAACTCACTGCTAGGGAAAGGCTTGACCTTTTGCTTGACGAAGGGAGTTTTGAAGAATTTGATATGTTTGTTTCTCACCGTTGTTATGATTTTGGACTTGAAAAGCAGCATTTTCTTTCAGACGGTGTTGTCACTGGATACGGCACCATCGATGGTCGTCTGGTTTTTGTGTTCTCTCATGATTTTACCGTTTTTGGCGGTTCTCTTTCAGAAACATTTGCCAACAAAATATGTAAGATCATGGATCAGGCAATGAAAGTGGGAGCGCCTGTTATCGGGTTCAATGATAGTGGTGGTGCACGTATTCAGGAGGGAATTAAAAGTCTTGGCGGATATGCAAATATTTTCCAGCGGAATATTCTTGCTTCCGGTGTCATTCCGCAGATTTCAGCAATATTTGGACCCTGTGCCGGCGGTGCAGTTTACTCTCCTGCCCTTACTGATTTCATTATAATGTCGAAAGAAAACAGTTATATGTTTGTTACCGGTCCGAAAGTGGTAAAAACTGTCACAGGTGAAGTAGTCACCGATCAGGAACTTGGAGGAGCGATGGTTCATGCCTCAAAATCCGGTGTAGCACATCTGATTGCTGATAATGAAGAAGAGGGCATTCTACTTATACGAAAACTTTTGAGTTATCTTCCGCAAAATAATCTTGAAGATCCTCCTATTGTCAGTTGTGATGACCCAATTGACAGACTTGAAGATTCGTTAAACTACATCATTCCTGAAAATCCCAACAAACCGTATGATGTGAAGGATATCATTCATAGCATTGTAGATAACAGTGAGTTTCTGGAAATCCACAAACATTATTCACCCAACATTGTGGTTGGATTTTCAAGGTTTAACGGGATGCCCGTTGGTATCGTTGCCAATCAGCCAAACTACCTTGCAGGTGTTCTGGATATTGAAGCCTCGAGAAAGGGAGCACGATTTGTGAGGTTCTGCGATGCATTCAATATTCCCATTGTAACTCTTGTGGATGTACCCGGTTTTCTCCCCGGAACTGCACAGGAATATGGAGGTATAATCCTGAACGGAGCAAAATTATTGTATGCATATGGCGAAGCGACCGTTCCCAAAATTACAATCACACTTCGTAAATCATACGGAGGAGCTCATGATGTGATGGGATCAAAACAGCTGAGAGCAGATATTAATTATGCATGGCCAACAGCTGAAATTGCTGTTATGGGGGCAAAAGGAGCAATTGAAATCCTTGAAGGAAAAAAAATCAGATCCATTGATAATGCCGAAGAACGGGCCAAATATATTGCTGAAAAGGAAAAAGAATACATGGAAAAATTTGCATCACCATATCAGGCTGCAAAATACGGATTCATCGACGACGTGATTGAACCCAGAAATACCCGCTTCAGAGTGATCAAGGCCCTTCAGGCATTTGCAACCAAAAAGGAACTTAATCCTCCGAAAAAACATTCCAATCTCCCACTTTAATGATATCAGAAATGAGAACACAAGGTTTCAGATTGGTAATCCTTTCCATCATTATAGTTGTTTTTTCTGCCAGAATAACTTCTGCACAGGGAAACAGAATGATCCTTATCAATGAATTTCTGGTTTTTAATGATTCCAACTACATTGATGATTTTGGGTGTCATTCAGCATGGATAGAATTGTTCAATCCTGCCTATAACCCAGTGAACATTGCAAAAATGTACATTACTAATGATCCTGCAAACACAACAAAATACAGGATCCCTGATGCAGGAAACGCAACAGTATTGAATCCAAGAAGCTTTGTCATTTTTTATGCAGATAATAAGCCTACAAGAGGCATTTTTCATCTTAACTTTCTCCTTTCAGAATCTGGTTATATTGGCATTTATGATAGTGATGGAAAAACATTGCTCAATGAGATTCATTACCCAAAACAAACAACAGATATTACTTATGGTAGAACCATTGATGGTGGAGATGAATGGAGTTTCATGAATAAATCAACTCCAAACTCAAGCAATATTACTGAGATTGGAGAAACAACTGCTGAAATGTTTGGTCGTCTTGATCCATGGGGGGGTGCCCTGACAATTATCTCAATGTCTGTTGTCTTCGGAGCACTTATTTTACTCTACTATATTTATCGGTTAGTAGGCTACCTGAATCAGAAAAAGATTTCTGTGAAAGTGAAACATTCTGATAAGCATCAGTTATCCCAAAAGACTGAAACAGTGGTTCTTTCAGGAGAAGTGAATGCAGCCATAGCCATGGCCTTAAGCATGTATGTCGCTCAAAATCATGATTTTGAGCATACCACCATAACCATCAAGAAAATATCCAGACCTTACTCTCCATGGAGTTCAAAGATTTACGGATTAAGAAACAATCCCTCAAGCAGCAATAAATTATGAAAAAATTCAAGTTTACTATCAACGAAAATCAGTACGATGTTGAAATTGGAACTATCGAAGATAACATTGCACAGGTCAATGTAAACGGAACCATATACGAAGTACAGATAGACAGGAGTATTCAGCAACAAAAAACTCCGAAACTTGTCCATTCGTCTGCTGTACACGGTTCTGAAAGTGCAAAAGCCAAAACAAATGCTTCCGATTCGCCTAAGAGTAGTAGCACTATAAAATCACCACTTCCTGGAACAATTCTGGAAATATATGTAAAAACAGGTGATTATGTAAACATGGGACAAAAAATCCTAACCCTTGAAGCAATGAAAATGGAGAACGTTCTGTATGCTGACCGCGAAGGAACAATTCAATCAGTTGACTGTTCAAAAGGAGATGCTGTGAAAGAAGGTGACACATTAATGACCATAGGAGATTAGTACTATGCAGGAAATAGGTAGTTTTTTCAGTTTTGTCATCGACCATATCATCCAGTTTATTGATTATTCTGCTTTTGGGAATATAACATGGGGTCATCTGTTCATGATTGCCATCGGGCTTATTTTTATTTATCTGGCAATTGCTAAAGAATATGAACCCATGCTCCTTGTCCCCATTGGCTTTGGGATTATTGTGGGCAATATCCCCTTTTATCCGGGACTAAAAATTGGAATTTACGAACAAGGAAGTGTGCTGAATTATCTATATTTCGGTGTTATACAGGGTGTTTATCCACCATTGATTTTTCTTGGTATTGGTGCAATGACTGATTTTTCAACACTCATTTCAAATCCAAGACTCATACTCATTGGTGCTGCCACCCAGTTTGGTATTTTTGGTGCCTATATTTCTGCTCTTGCCCTTGGTTTTTCTCCAAGTGAAGCCGGTGCCATTGGTATCATTGGTGGTGCTGATGGCCCCACTGCCATTTTCCTCTCGTCCAAGCTGGCACCCGAACTGATTGGTGCCATTGCTATCTCTGCATATTCCTATATGGCTCTTGTTCCGGTTATTCAGGCTCCGATTATGAAACTTCTGACAACCCCAAAGGAGAGAATGATAAGAATGAAAACACCACGAGCAGTGAGCAAACGTGAAAAGATTCTGTTCCCAATTGTTGGTATCCTTCTCACTTGTTTTCTTGTTCCCAGCGGGCTGCCTCTGCTCGGGATGCTATTCTTCGGGAATCTTTTGAAAGAAAGTGGAGTTACCAACAGGCTTGCAGATACTGCTGCCGGACCTCTCATTAACATTGTCACCATACTCATTGGTCTCACCGTTGGAGCTTCCACACAGGCAACCACCTTTCTGAACACTAAATCTATTGGCATCTTTGCACTTGGCGCTGCATCATTTATAATTGCCACAATTACTGGCATTTTGTTTGTCAAATTGATGAACCTGTTTCTAAAAACAGGAAATAAAATCAACCCGCTCATCGGAAGTGCAGGGGTTTCTGCTGTTCCTGACAGCGCAAGAGTATCTCAACAGCTAGGTCTACATTATGACCCTACCAATCATCTGCTGATGCATGCCATGGCGCCCAATGTGGCCGGTGTTATCGGAAGTGCTGTTGCAGCCGGAGTTCTGCTCAGTTTTCTTTATTAATTCCTTTGTGTGACCATTTGTTTTTTTGAAGAAATCAGGAATACAGCAAAAATTTTATTTAAATTCGCAGTAAAGTTTTTTTTATGAAATTTACTGCGCAACAAATATCCGATTTTCTCAATGGTACAATTGAAGGAAATCCCCATACAGAAGTGTATTCTGTATCCAAAATTGATGATGGCAAACCAGGCACTCTTAGTTTTCTTGCAAATCCTGCTTATACAAAATTTATTTATTCAACTGAAGCTTCAATAGTGTTGGTGAAAACAGACTTTGTTCCTGCACAGCCGGTTCAATCTACTCTGATAAGAGTGGAAGATCCTTATGCTGCGTTCACAGGTTTGCTTCAGATGATACAGCAAACCCTGAACACAAAAAAAACCGGAATAGCATCCACAGCAGTAATTCACCCATCAGTGAGTTTTGAAAACAAGGAAAGTGTGTGGATTGGAGAGTTTGTAGTGATCGGTGAACATGTTAAGATCGGCAAAGAAGTTTGTATTTATCCTCATACCTTCGTAGATGATCATTGTATTATCGGAAACGGAACCACACTATACTCAGGAGTGAAACTGTACAACCAGACTCAAATCGGCAATGGCTGTATGATTCATTCAGGAGTTGTTATCGGTTCTGACGGATTTGGTTTTGCACCTTCAAATGAAGGCATTTATACAAAAATTCCACAGCTTGGGAATGTAATCATTGAAGATATGGTTGAAATCGGTGCCAACACTACTATTGACAGAGCGACCATGGGATCAACCATCATCAGACAGGGGACAAAACTTGACAATCTAATCATGGTTGCACATAACTGTGAAATCGGAAAGCATACAGTTGTGGCATCACAGGCAGGGTTTTCGGGCTCAACGAAAGTTGGCAATCACTGCATGATCGGAGGACAAGCTGGTTTATCAGGACACATTACCGTTGGCAACCAGGTCATGATTGCGGCCCAGTCAGGAATTGCTGCAAATCTGAGAGATAAATCAATGGTCATGGGCTCGCCGGCCATTGACGCATCAAAATACAAACGAGCCTTTGTACTTTTTAAGAACCTTGAAGATATGCAAAACAGAATCAAGAATCTTGAAGAAAAACTCAAAACACAGAAATAAAAAATTCCTTTTCGTTTCAACAATTATTGTATTTTTGCAGCCGACATGGAGAAACAAAAAACCATAGGTTGTGTCAGGGAACTGCATGGCAAAGGTCTGCATACCGGCAATGAGGTTCATTTAAGGTTTTTACCTGCCAAAGCAGGGCAGGGTATCCGCTTTATCAGAACAGACCTAGCAGGCGATAATACAATTCAGGCGATCGCAGATTTTGTAACAGACACATCACGCGGAACTACCATCAGCAACGGCTATGTCACTGTGAAGACTATTGAACATTTGCTTGCTGCAATCTCCGGAATGGATATTGATAATATTTGCATTGAAATCAATTGCGAGGAAATACCCATCATTGACGGCAGCGCAAGCGGATATGTTGAACTCTTAAAAAGTGCCGGAATCATTGAACTGGAAGATGAAAAAAAGGTTTTTCACATCAATAAAGTGTTTGAAATTTACAACGCTGAAAAAGATGTTCACATTTCAATTGAACCTTGCAATGAATTTAAAATCTCATGTACCATTGATTACAAATCCCAGATTATTCCGCCCCAAAAAGTAACAATGAACAATATTGATGAGTTTGCTGATCAGTTTGCCCCTGCCCGTACTTTTGCTTTTCTTCATGAAATTGAGCCAATGTTGAAACACGGGCTTATTAAAGGGGGCGATCTTCAGAATGCAATCATTTTCATAGATCATGTCATCTCAGATGATGAACAGCAACGATTGATTCAGTATTTTAATATGCCCGATATCAAGGTTCTCAAAGAAGGAATTCTTAACAATGTAGATCTACGCTTTGAAAATGAGCCTGCAAGACATAAACTTGTAGACATTCTGGGTGATCTCACCCTGGTAGGCATCCCGTTTTATGGACATGTTATTGCCCATCGACCGGGGCATAAAACAAATACTGATTTTGCCAAAATCATTCGTAAACATTTAATGAACGGAATATGACAACAGAAAGAATTCCGGTATATAATCCGGAAATCCCCCCAGTCCATGATGTAAATGGAATTATGAGGCTGCTGCCACACAGACCTCCATTTTTATTTGTTGATAAAATCACTGAACTGCGTGAAACAGGTGTTACCGGAATTAAAAATGTAACAATGAATGAGTCGTTCTTTGTGGGACACTTCCCCGATGAACCTGTTTTTCCCGGTGTCATTCAGATTGAAGCCATGGCCCAGACAGGTGGAATTTTCATTCTGAGTACTGTTCCGGACCCCGAGAATTATCTCACTTATTTTATGAAAATTGATGGCGTCAAATTTCGCAAAAAAATTGTACCCGGAGACACCATCATTTTTGACCTTGAACTTGTTTCCCCAATCCGCAGAGGACTGTGTCATATGAAAGGCAAGGGCTGGGTGGCTGGCGAAGTAGCTGTTGAAGCCGAGATGCTGGCATCTATTGTAAGAAAGCCTGAGAAATAGTATCCGCTTTCTTTATCTGATCTTACTCCTTAAAAACAAGTTGTTCTACAACTCCATCATTCATCCGGAGATAGGTATAATCATGCAGCCAGTTTCCGATATTGATCAGAATACTGCCCTCTGAAATTTCTTCATACAAAGGACTGTGTTGATGGCCGAAAATGAAAAAATCAATGTGTTCTGATAAAAGCACTTTTTTTGAATGAACAATCTGATTGTCTGTCAGTTTTCTCTCCCTTCTTTCATTGACACTGTTACGTTTCTGATTTGCATAACGGCTTTTTCTGCTGAAAAACAAAGCAAGCCACACAGCAAAATTTGGATGTAAACGTGCATATATCCATTGGGCCAATGTATTTCTGAATATTTTCCTGATCAGTTTATATCCGTTATCACCTGGTCCCAGTCCATCACCATGAGAAAGATATAATCTTTTCCCATGAATTTCTATTTTCAAATCATTCCGGTAAATTGTTGCTCCAAACTCATCCTTAAAATATGAAAACATCCACATATCATGATTCCCTGTAAAAAAATGAAACCTGATCCCTTGCTGAGACAATTCTGAAATTTTGCCCAGAAGTCTGATATATCCTTTAGGTACAACATGTTTCCATTCAAACCAGAAATCAAAAAGATCTCCCATTATGTAAATATCGGATGCATCTCTTCTGATCATTTCAAGCCATCTGACAAACTTTGCTTCACGTATGGAGGAGGATATTCTGTCAGGAATTCCAAAATGCATATCAGACACAAAATAAACAGAATTTCTCAGTGTACTCATTTTTTCTTTAACAATTCGGTGATTGAAAGTTTATCAAAGCGAACCATCCATGTTATCCTCCTGAGGAAATTTACATTGTTGAGTTCAAAAACATCCCGGATATCATTTGAAAAAAACAAAGGTATATAAATTTCAGCAATATCTTTTCTAATTGTCACAACAAGACCTGCATTCCATGGAATACCGCTGGATGATGGAACTATAACTTTGGCATCACTGTAAGTCCCTGCATCAAAATAAAACTGCACAGGAAGAATTCCCGGAAGATCAGCCCGTAGATTTACAGCTATCAGCCAGTTCCATGTCTGACCAAGGGGTGTGGGTGTTTTAAAATACCCATCAAAAGGATACATCTGGCCTGAAAGCATATTGAAATCTGGTTCACTTCTGCCAAAAAAAGGCAATTCATACATATAATCATCACTGCCATTCACCCCTGACAATCTAAACCTATAATCAATGTCAGAGGGGAGCTGGGAATAAAGAAATGCCCCGGCAAAAAGCCTGAAATAGAGCCTTTTTTTTGGATTGACCATTCTGAAAACATGTTCTTCCGTTAGTGAAATTTTTCCCATCACCCTATTCATTTCCAGATTCAGTGTCTGCTTATTTTCATCAGCAAATCTGAGCAAATGTGTTTTTACAAGAACCTGAAATACATTATAACTCCTATCCTCAGCCTGATATAGCCCAAGAGTTGGATTCCAAACCAGATGTTTCTGAAAAACATGGTGATATTTCAGTTTAACATTGATTCCGGTTCTGACAGAATCACCATATCCGAAAAAAAATTCAGTGCCCGGATGCAATGACAAATAATCAGGTGATAAGCCTGTTGCCCGGTCATAGCTATATGATCTGAATGAAAATTCAGGGTTAATATATCTTCCCGTTTCATTGCCTAGTGCCAAATAAGAAATCTTTCCTGAAATCAGAAAAGAAGACGTTGAAAATGACCAGGATGGACAGAAAGTATAGTTGAGTCTTTTCTTTGCAACAGGATTGGAAAAAACACAAATCCCCTGATACCAGCGATCATAATTGTTCCAGGATACCATGGGCAGAATAAACATATTGCGCTGTCTGATTTCATAATAATTTCGTGCCTTTTCATGCATACTTTGAGCAAGCTGAACAGCCTTTTGTACAATTCCGCCCGAATCAGGTTGACTGGGAATCTGCCTGTTATTAATAACATTATCATTATCAGCAGCAATACTAATATCCTGAGCTTTCACAAATACTGAAGCAAAACAGAAGAACAACAACACAAGGACTCTACTCCTGAGTTTGTGCTTCTCTTCTGAAAGGCAGTAATTCATAAAGTTTTGTATTAATATCTGCCAGACTGAGATTATTCCCTACAATCAGCCCATCCCTGTCAACAAGAACAGAATAAGGAAGATCAGGTATATTGAACATTTTCACAATAGGCGAACTCCATTCTCTCTGATCATTGACGTGGATGCCTGGAAGTTTATCAAGATTCACAGCCTTCTTCCATACATCAGGATCATTATCAAATGATACTGCATACAGTAAAAAACCTCTGGCAGAATGCATTTTATTGAGATCAGCCAGTTGCAGATTCATTTTGCGACATAGGGGGTTGTTTGACTGCCAGAAATAAATCAGTATGACAAATCCTTTGTAATCTGATACTGAAACCGGTGCGCCTCTCATATCGGGCAAACTCAAGGCAGGAACAGGATTTCCCGGTTGAAGCCTTTTCATAATTTCTTCTTTCTCCTTAAGCAAAACTTTATTCTTTTCTACCCTAGCATTCAACTCATTAACATGTTGATTGGAAGGATACTTTTCTTTCAGACTTTGAGCAAGCTCCTCAAAAAGCCTGATATATTCAAATTCATCCAAAACTAGTATTCTTCCAAATGTCTGATATAACGCGATAATTGCAGCAAGCGACTGCATATTGTTTCTGACAAACTGCTCAACAAATGCAGTCTGGTCCTGATATACTGTCAATGCCACACTGTCAAGTGAATCTCTCAGTTCAAGTTTGTCATCATTGTACATTCTGCTTTGCCATATCGCGGCAAGAGAATCCAGCCTGGCATAGTTTGTCAGAGTATATTTGTGAAGCATATACAGACTCTCAGATCCCTGAGACCCTGATACTGAATATGTTGCCGGGAGATTTCTGATATCACCCTCCAGTTTCACCTCCTGTCCGGGTTCAACAACAAGTGTAATATAATTATCATCAGAATTTCCAAGCCAGTAGATACCAGCATCAAAAACCTCAAAAGAGAAAGAACAGAATCCGTTTTCATCAAGACCTGCAGAATCTACCCGTACCCTATCATACACCAAAATTTCATCAAGATAAATGATTTCTCCCCTGCTAAAAAGGAATGTGCATTCAATTGTTGTGTCCTGATCACCGGGTCCGGTCTTGCAAGCAGATAAAAAAAACAGCATAACCCAGACAGGCAGAAATAAAACTGAAGTTTTTATTCGATTCATAGATTCTATCAGTGAGATTGAATAACAAAATTACATAAAAAAAATTGTGTCAGGAATAATTATGAAATGATCAAACATATCACTTCGATGAATACAATCTGTTAAAATGGCAACAGATAGGATCAGGATTTCCGGGTTGCCTCAAATGCATCCCTTCACCCCTGCAATATTTCCATTGCTTACAATCCTTGCATATCCCTGTTTTCAGTAATTTTCTGTTACGATACTCTTCAAAGCGATTGTCCCATACATCGAGAAAATCATCCTTGTAGATGTTTCCCTGCACAAGACCCCTGTGAATATTGGGACAAGCTCCAATATCACCGTTGGCAAGGACTGAACCAACCTGTATCCCCGCTCTGCAGAAAAACAGACCATTTCTTACAAGTCCTTCCCATTCACCCAAAAAACCATCACAACCAAATGACGCCTGAATTCTTCCTTCAGCTCTGTTTTTCATAATATAATTCAACAAGCCTCTGAATTGCTGATCACTAAGCATAAGTTCAGGGTTCTGGGCAGCTCTTCCTATGGGATCAATCATAAAAAGTCTCCAGCGTTTAACTCCAATGCCAATAAGCAACTCTTTCACCTGATCAAGTTCAGAAATATTTCTTTGATTCACACAGGTCACCACGTCATACACCATATTGTTTTCTGCAGCAAGTAGTTTAATTGCCTCAACAGCCCGTTCAAAAGATCCCTGCCTTCCCCTCAGCCAGTCATGATTCTCTTTCATCCCATCGAGACTTATAGTAGCTGATCTCAAGCCAGAATCTCTGAGCTTTCTGAATAATTCAGGTGTCATCGCCCAGCCGTTGCTTACCATTCCCCAAGGAAACCCCATTTGCTTCAGTTTCATTCCTACTTCGGGTAAATCCTTTCTGACAAGAGGTTCTCCACCGGTAACCACAATCATTACTTTTTGAGGATTGTATCTTCCTGCAACGCTTTTTGCCACCTTCAGAAAATCATCAGCCGGCATATCAGGTGCATCCTGTATTATCTGACAGTCACTGCCACAATGAAGACAAGTAATATTACATCTTGAAGTGCACTCCCAGAAAAAATAACTCAGTTCGTGGGTTTTGGCTTTCAGTCTGACATATCTTGAATGAAAATGCAGTGCAAGTCTTTTTCTGACACTCAATCTTGGTGTTCGCATTTGTAGGTAAATTAGTTTATTCGTCGAGGGTCAAATTTGGGTAAACTCCATATTCTGCAACAGGTATCGGATCAAAAAATACAGGATCAGGAAGTGAATCAATATAAATAACTCCATAATCACATTGCGGCCGGGGATCATAAAACACAGGATCAGGAACAGCTGTATCTGCAAGAATAGTATCTGAAGATGGAAAGTCAGTCCGGGGTTGATATACCGGTTTTCCATCAGGAGATTTGTAAATATTGCGGCAGAAAAAAAAGAGAAAAGGAAAACTTAATAACACGATGAATCTGGAAAGACAAAAAATGCGAAATCGAATAAAAACACTGTTTATCGTCTTCACAACACCGGTATGATCAGATTCTGTCAACATCAGAAGGCATGGGAACACCGTATCTGGCTTTGAAATCATCGTCATCAACAGGAACTCCGTATTTGGTCATTGGATGATCAGGCTTGTTCACATCAGGGACAACAGGAGGAGTATTATTCTGCTTTGGAGGTTCCTGAGAAACAGGTTCAGATGTGTTCACAATAGTATCAGATGGAGGCAAACTATCCTGCTGAATAACATCAGTTGTAATCACACTGTCCTGCCCTCCTTCGTCTGAGTCGTCAGGGCCTGAGGCACAGGAACTGATAATTGCAGTAATACCAATCACTGTCAGAATTTTTTGCAATAATCTAATTCTCAATGTTATAATCTTCAGGCTAATCTTTTTCATATAATTCAATTTATATCTTTATGAATGATTTTTTTCTGTTCTGTCAACCGGAACTCCATATTTTGTATTCGGAGTGTCAATATGATCAACTGGGACACCATATTTTGTCATGGGTTCAGATTCATAAGTTGAAGGAGGAGGTCCATATTTTGTAACAGGCTTATTATTTCTGCATGACAATGTGCCAAGCAACAACATAACAAGAGCAGCCAGAAATCCTGCAAACCTGAGTGAAATTTTAAATCTGATATTTTTCATACAATATGGATTAATCATGTAAAAGTACTATAATTTTTGAAAAAGTACATGAATAGATGTTTATTTTTAAGATTTTCCACAATAAACTATTTTATAATTTGTTAGTTTTGTTGAAAAAATATTGTATGAACAAACCTTTACTTTGTATTATCATCTTTTCAGTGTTTCTTCAATCATGTTATCTTAGCAGGAATGTTGAAGGGACTTGTACCATGAGGATAGAATTCAGGGAAACTCCGCTTATCGGAAGACCTTCATCTTCCAAATACATTGATTATGCATCAGCAGAAGAATACAAAAAACTCTTTATGGAAGGTTTGGAAGAAGAACTGGTTCAAATGGGAGTCACATTGACTGAAGACGCACAGAGTGAATTTGTTCTTCTTATCACAGAGTTCAGTCTTAAAGAGACAATCAGCAGCTCCACAGTTGATGATTCTTCATCCCCATATAATGGGCAGACTTATCAGTTACACTCATGCGATGCGGATGCTGAATATACACTTTACAGAAATGGCAAAAAAGTGAGCTCTGGTTGGGCCGGCGTATCAAAAGAAGAGAAACTGACAAACAACAGAAATGTTGGAGATTATATTTTAGGTAGTAATAAGGATAATACTGAATATAGGCACAAAGGGCTGGATGAATCTGTGTTTTCTGATCTGGCAAAAAAGTGCGGCAGGAGAACTGCAGCAAGAATTACAAAAAAAGTAACAAAAGCCATGAAATAGTCAATTTTGTTAGTGAAGCAGAAAAAAAAAGCTGTATCAGGTATTTTTTAATTAATTTTGGCAACTGAAATTTTTCAACAATCATATATCCTATGGCAACCAATAAGCAAGCTGACGTCAGCAATCCTTTTTCTTCATTATCACTCATCTATTTTCTATGGAGATGGAGAAAGCTGCTTTTCATTATTACGGGAACTGCAATTATCATCTCAGCAGTAGTATCACTGCTGATTACTCCCAAATATGAGTCTAAGGTGATTTTGTTTCCAACCTCAACAAATTCAATTTCAAAAGCATTGTTATCACAAAATGCCGGGCCTGAAAAAGACATTATGGAATTCGGAGAGGAAGAACAGACCGAACAACTCCTGCAGGTTCTTCATTCCAGTCTGATCAGAGACAGAATCGTTGAGAAGTATGACCTATACACCCACTATGAAATTGATCCTGAATCCAGATACAGGCAAACCAATCTCATTAAGGAATACAACAGCAATATTACCTTTAGCAGAACCAAATATATGGCCGTAGAAATATCAGTAATGGATAAAGACCCACAAATTGCAGCTGATATTGCCAATGATATTGCTGCCCTGCTTGACTCAGTGATGAATGACATGCAACGTGAACGGTCCATGGAGGCATTCCAGATTGTTGAAACAACCTATCATGATCTTGAATCTGACATTCAGCGCCGTGAGGATTCACTTGCATGGCTCCGCAGCAAGGGGGTTTTTGATTATGAATCTCAATCAGAAAGAATTTTTGAAACATTGACCAAGGAAATTGCTAAGGGGAACACACCGGGGATCAATGCTCTGCGTAATGAACTTGACACTCTGGCTAAATATGGTGGAGCTTATGTTTCAATCAGAGATGCCCTTGAGTATGACAAAAAACAGCTCACCGAGGTGAGAATGAAGTATGAAGAAGCCAAAATTGATGCTGAAAAATTTCTGCCACACAAATTTGTGGTTGATAGGGCATATAAAGCTGAAAAGAAAGTATACCCCGTCAGATGGATTATCGTGGTTGTATCTACCATTTCAACTTTCTTTCTGTCTATCATTGCAATCATTGTCTTTGAAAATATCAAACAATTTCTGGACACTAAAGATTAAAACAATATGGAAAAGTATCTGAATCATCAGTTCTTGAATATTATCTGGAAGTGGAAAAAAACCTTGCTGATAATTTTTGGAGGTGCCTGCATATTATCATTTGTTTTTTCCGGTTCAAAATTCATAAAACCATTATATAAGTCAGTGGCAGTATTATATCCAATCAATCTTGTCACCTATGCGGATGAATCTGAAACTGAACAGATGCTACAGATTCTGGAGTCTTTGGATTTGAAGAAAGCTGTCATTGACTCACTGGATCTCTATAAACACTATAAAATTGATCGTGACGCACCGTATGCATTTGAACGTATGGTGAAAAAATTTGATCAAAGGGTGACTATCAAAAGAACTCAATATGAATCTGTAAAAATTGAAGTTCTGGACCGCTACCCCAAACATGCTTTCGGCATTATCAATGAAATCATCAGTGCCTATAATTCTCTGGCTCTCAAACTTGTTCATCAGAAAGCATTTGAACATTATATCATTCAGGAGGCTCTCTATAAACAGAAACAACAAGAAGTTGATTCACTGAGACAGCTGGTTGACACGCTGATTCATCAAACCGGACTTGCCGAATACAATATTCTCAAAGAATCAATGAGAGGATCTTTTCAATACATCAACAATGCACAGAATTCAGACGATGTAGACACAATACTTTCAGAGATATCTCTGGAACTATTTTTCAATCAAAGACTGCTTGAAAACGAAATGCAAAATCTTATTGTATTAAAAACTGCATACGAAGAGGCTCTGTCTGATACACAGAAACAACTTGTGTTTGCTGATATTATTTCTGAACCAACCATACCCCAGAAAAAAACCTGGCCCATAAGATGGCTCATTTTTCTCATCAGTATTTTTTCCACAATGTTTGTTTCTTTTGCCGGTATTCTGATTGTTGAAAGAGTTCAAAAAAAGTAAACATGCTTCTGAGAACAATAGGATACACTTTTTTGAAAAATGACCGGAACAGTAAAATACTGATTCTTATAGTTTCCCTGTTGTTTTTAGCAATCAATCTTTTCTTTATTTCACGGGAATTTTACTTGTTTGCACTAACTCCTTTGGTGCTGATTCTTCTTTATTTTTATTTTACAGCCCTTGATCTTGTTTTTTTTGCATCAGTATTTTTAACTCCACTGTCCTTCCAACTGATGAATGAGGAAATGAACCTGGGAATCAGTGTCCCTGCTGAACCAATGTTCTTTGGTATCCTGCTTATGTTTCTGCTGAAAATACTCTATGAACGACCACTTGAAACCAAACTTCTGAGACATCCTGTGAGTATCTTCATCATGATGCAGATGATGTGGATGCTGATTACCACCTTAACCAGTCAGATTCCTCTTGTTTCTGTAAAATATTTTGTGATGCAGATGTGGTTCATCCTCCCTGTATATTATTTCGGACAAACTGTGATTCAAAATAAAAACAAGATCTATCTGTTCCTGATTCTGATCATTATATCTGTTTCAATAACAAGCATATATACAACAATCCATCATGCTATGTTTGGTTTTGGAGTACAGGAAGGAAAATGGGTGATGCAACCATTTTACAATGACCACACAGCTTATGGTGCTATACTGGCAATGATACTTCCTGTTGTTATCGGAATCGGACTGAAAAGTTCACTTGGGAAATTCATGAAAATCTATTTGCTGATTGCATCGATAATAATTCTCACCGGAATATACCTTTCCTACAGCAGAGCAACATGGCTGAGTATTGCATTGTCACTTGGATTTTACCTGATTATGGTTTTCCGGATTAAATTCAAATACATATTTCTTATACTTGTTGTCATTTCTGCATTTTTCTACTTCAATTATGATCATTTGATGATGAAGTTAGAAAAAAACAGACAGGATTCTTCTCGGCATTTTATTGAGCATGTTCAATCCATTACAAATATTTCCACTGATGCCTCAAATTTGGAGAGAATCAACCGCTGGAAAGCAGCATTCAGGATGATTGCTGACTATCCTATATTTGGCACAGGACCGGGCACATATCAGTTTTTATATGCGCCCTATCAGAAATTCAAGGATAAAACCATTATTAGTACAAATGCCGGCACACTGGGAAATGCCCACAGTGAATATATCGGACCTTTTGTTGAAAGGGGATTCTTTGGTTTGCTGTTTTTCCTGTGTATCGTTATCTCAGTGTTTGTTACTGGCATACGGGCGTATTATAGGGTGCATGATAAGGAAATGAGAATGATAATCAGCGTTCTCCTTACCGGGTTGTTTTCTTATCTGATGCATGGATTTATGAACAACTTTCTTGATACAGAAAATGCTTCTGTCATTTTCTGGGGATTTATTGCCATCATCGTAAATATAGCTGTTTTCTCAAAGCAGGAAAATAATCTGAAGAATCAGGAATTTTCACTCAATCAGAATTTCTCAGGAAAATAAAACGGAACCTTTAAAGTTTTGTTATCTTTTCAAGTTTTTCCAAAAGATCGGGTAATCTTTTCATCACAGCAATTTCCTTCATTTTATCAACTGCTTCGCGAACAGGACTGCCGAAATAGGTTTTACCACCTTCAATTGACTTTGCAACACCACTCTGACCAAGAACAATTGCACCCTTCCCGATTGTAAGATCCTTCTGAACCCCAACCTGACCCCAAAGAATGACATCATCCTCAAGGTTAACCACACCGGCAATTCCAACCTGAGAAGAAATCAAACAATTTTTTCCAATCACTGTGTCATGACCCACCTGGATGTGGTTATCCAATTTGGTACCCTTTCCGACAATGGTATCACTACTAACACCCCTGTCAATGGTGCAGCAGGATCCAATTTCCACATCATCTTCTATAACTACTCTGCCGCATCCTTCAAGTTTATCATACCTTTCCGGACGACGCTTAAAATAAAAGGCTTCTCCCCCAATAACAGAATTGGAACTAATAATTACATTATCTCCGATTACTGAATAATCATTGATGCTCACATGAGAATGAATAATACAGTTTTTGCCAATTTTTACATGATTGCCAACAAAAACAAAAGGTTGCAAAACAGTTCCCTCACCAATTTCGGCTGTGGGTGAAATGGAAGCAGTGGAAGGAATAAAAGGGCGAAAATGTTTCACAAGTTTCACATAGTCACGAAAAGGATCATCAGAAAATATCAAAGCTTTTCCTTGAGGACACTCTATTCCCTTCTGATTTATTATGACAGTGGTGGCAAGTGAATCAAGTGCTTTCTTATAGTACTTGTGATGGTCAACAAACGTAATATCACCTAGTTCTACCCTATGAATTTCGTTGATTCCGGTGATGGGATGATTTTCGTTACCGACAGCTTCAACCTGACCGATAATCCCGGCAATTTCTTTTAATGTGTATTGTTTTTCAAAACGCATGCGGCAAAGTGAATTAATTAGTCCTTAACTCGTTCAGAATAATCTCCGGTTCTTGTATCAACCCTGATCTTTTCACCCTCAGAGACAAACAAAGGGACATTGACAGTTGCACCGGTTTCCAAAGTTGCAGGTTTTAATGTATTGGTAGCTGTATCTCCCTTAACACCGGGTTCAGTATATGTAACTAATAAATCAACAAAAGGAGGCAGATCACAGTTAAGGGGAGATTCAGTATCAGCATGAAAAACAATTTCCACTTCCTGACTTTCCTTGAGGAACTGAGGTGCATTGATAAGTTCTTCTTCAACGGTTATTTGTTCAAATGAGTTTACATGCATAAAATTATATCCATTGTCATCTTTATATAGGTATTGATATGGACGGCGTTCAACCCTCTGAATATTAATCTTTGCTCCTGAAGGAAACGTATTATTTAACACCTTTCCTGTCTTCAGATTCTTCATCTTGGTTCTCACAAAAGCAGCACCTTTTCCCGGTTTAACATGCTGAAATTCAACAATTACATACAAATCTCCATTGAACTCGATGCACAATCCATTTCTGATATCAGCCGTACTTGCCATTGGGTTTATATTTTTTTGGGTGCAAAGGTACACAAAAAATTTAATATCAATTGCTGTTTCATTAACAATTAATTTTCCTATTGGGTTTTAAGATTTTTGTAGATGAATTCTGTCATTTTTGTATAAAGATGGAAACGAGTCCAGCCCCCATAAATACCATGATTTTTGTTAGGATAAACCATCATATCAAATTGCTTGTTGTTGTGGATTAATGCATCTGCAAATTCCATGGTATTCTGCACATGAACATTATCATCAGCGTCACCATGAACCAGCAAAAAGGGACCCTTGAGTTTTTTTGCAAAAAACATAGGTGAATTTTTATCATATCCATCAGCATTCTCAGCCGGTGTTCTCATAAAACGTTCAGTATAAATATTATCATAGTATCTCCAGTTGGTTACAGGAGCAACTGCAATACCTGCCTTAAAAACATCTGCCCCTTTTGTCATACACAGGGATGACATATACCCTCCATAGCTCCAGCCAAATATTCCAATATTATCCTTATCAATATAAGGAAGTGTCCCCAGATATTTTGCTGCCTCAATCTGATCAATGGTTTCAAGTTTGCCCAATTGAAGATAAGTACATTTTTTAAAGTCTTCACCTCTTCCACCTGTACCTCTGTTATCTACAGAAACAACTATCACATCATTCTGAACCAGCATCTGAAACCAGATATAATCATACCAGCCCCATGCATTTTCAACGGTCTGTGAACCGGGACCACCATATACATACATCAGTACGGGATATTTTTTACCGGGTTCTATATTTGCAGGTTTCATCATCCATCCGTTCAGTTCAATATCTTCAGAAGTCTTAAAACTAAAAAATTCCTTTTTGACAAATCCATATTCTTGCATTCTTGCTATCAGCCCGGAATTGGTTTCCAGATCTACCTTCTTTTTGAGCTTGTTTTCATAAATTGAATACTGAAATGGCGTTGCTGCATCGGAAAATGTGAGAATAAAATATGCGGAACCTTCGCTGAATTCTGCTTCATAAGTTCCCGGTCTCTCAAACAGAAGTTTTTTATTTGTACCGTCAAAAGAAACAGAATAGAGCATCTTATTCTGAGGTCCAGCCTCTGTGGAAGTGTAATACACAATTTTGTTCGCTTCATCCACATTGACCAATGACATCACATCCCAATCTCCTGAAGTAATACTATTGACCTCTTTCCCGTTCATATCGAAGAGATAAATATGGTTATATCCGCTCTTCTCTGAAGTAAAAATGAAATGCAAGCCATCTTTTAGAAAGATCAGATTATCAGTGATATCAATATAGTATTTATTTTTTTCACTGTAAATGGTTTTTACATCTCCTGTTCTCACGTCAACGAGCATGATTTCAAGAAAATTCTGCAGTCGGTTTAATCTCTGAATCCACATCACATCCTTATTCTTTGTCCATCCGATTCTTGGAATATACTGATCAGTTTCAGGTCCGATATCGATCTTCTGGTGTTGTGCATCGGACAAATGATACACATAAACATCTACCAGAGAATTTGCCTCCCCTGCTTTGGGATACTTGAAAGTATAAAGCTCAGGATATTCAGCTCCGGTATATTTGGTAAGTGTATATTGCTTCACATGCGATTCGTCAAATCTGTAATAGGCAATTTTCTGCCCGTCAGGAGACCAGTAAAACCCTTTTGAAAATCCAAACTCCTCTTCATACACCCAATCAGGAGCACCATAAATAATGCGGTTAAATTCACCGTCTGTTGTGAGTTGTTTTTCGGACATCTTTTCCAGATCAACCAGAAATAAATTATTCTTTCTAACAAATGCAATATGTTTTCCGTCAGGTGAGAATTCAGCAAGGCTTTGTTTCCCCTCTTTTGAAAGTTTTCTAAGTTCTTCAGAACCGGCATAATAGATGTAATATTCTGCAATGAATGAATGCCTGTATTTCTTTTCCATTTCAGTTGTCAGCAAAATCATACTTTCGTCTTCTGAAAACGCATAATCTTCAATCTCAACAGAAAAGGTTTTTCCTTCAAGTTGCAGACCACTCCCCTTCAGAATTGTTTTCACCTCCTTACCTGTTTTATAACTATACTGAACAATGGAATTATCTTTGAGAACAGTATATGATTCCCCGTCATTCATACTCCTGATTTCATCAATACTTTCAGGGAAAAATGCACCTGTTCCCCAAACATCCATCAGGCTGAGTTGTTTTGTCTGCGCTGCACAAATGAGTACAAACAATGAAAAAACAGTTAAGGTCGTGATAAGTCGTTTCATAGTTCTTGTTTTTTTTCCAAAATTACATTTTTTTCCCAAATAGAAAGAGGCTGCCTGAAACAGACAGCCTCCTGCTGAAAAAAACCAGTAATTTTTATTCTTTTATACTGCCTGAATCCGGTTTCTGGGGTGGTTTGGCTATAGAATCTCTCATTTGAGTATCAGCTTGAATGTTCTGCATTTTGTAATAATCCATAATTCCCAGATTTCCTGATCTGAAAGCTTCGGCCATGGCTTTGGGTACTTCAGCTTCAGCTTCTATAACCTTGGCGCGGGCTTCCTGAGCTTTAGCCTTCATTTCCTGTTCAAGAGCAACAGCCATTGCGCGACGTTCTTCAGCTTTTGCCTGTGCAATTTTCTTATCCGCTTCGGCCTGATCCATCTGAAGTTCAGCTCCGATATTCTTTCCAACATCCACATCGGCAATGTCAATTGAAAGGATCTCAAAAGCAGTACCAGAGTCTAAGCCTCTGGAAAGAACAAGTTTTGAGATTTTGTCAGGATTTTCCAAAACTTCTTTATGAGATGCAGCTGAACCGATAGCAGAAACGATCCCTTCACCAACACGGGCAAGAATGGTTTCTTCGCCCGCACCACCAACAAGTTGTTTGATATTGGCACGGACAGTAACTCTAGCTTTACCTATAAGCTGAATACCATCTTTTGCAACAGCAGCAACAGGAGGAGTATCAATAACTTTTGGGTTGACACTCATCTGAACAGCCTCAAGAACATCACGACCTGCGAGATCTATAGCTGTAGCAGCTTTAAAATCAAGAGAAATATTTGCCTTATCAGCTGAAATCAGGGCAGTGACCACACGCTGCACACGTCCTCCTGCCAGAAAATGGGCTTCAAGCTCATTCCTGCTCAGTTTCAAGCCCGCTTTTGAAGAAGTGATCATGGCATTAACAATGACTTTGGGCGGTACTTTTCTCCATCTCATAAAAATCAATTGCACCAGCGAAATCCTTACCCCTGAAAGCATAGCTGTAAACCATAATCCTACTGGTATAAAATAAAAAATTACCCACAGTCCGAACAAAGCCGCAAGTGCCAGTCCGAAATAAATTCCTACTGTGGCACCTGAATTCAGTAATACTGATAACATAGTAGTTTCCATAAATGATATTTTTTTAACATGGCAAATATACAATATTATTTTTAAAATTATTTAGATAAATTTGTAAAAACATCAAAATAATGAAATTCTTACCGTTTTTCCTGAGCTGTAAGCCCTTGATTTTTTCCTGCCAGAAAAAACCATAATGAACCGAACTTGTTTAAAATCTTAAGTTTTTCTGAAACTTGTTTCTATGATATCCTTTAAATCATCGGACACAGACCTGAACACACTGAAATAAAGAGCAGCTCATTTCATACGAGCTCTAAGGTTCTCTTCTCAGCAACTTATGCTCTCTGCAGAATACTTGCTTCTGAAACTGAAGTTTTCTCAAAAGCCATTTTGAAATGGGATAACTTTCTTTTGTTTGCTCCGGCTTGGAAACAAAAAACAAACCTTGGAATATCAGATCAATCAATTTTGAAGCTGACAACATATTCCTCGAAATTGATATGTATTCACAGGAAACTCTCATTCAGTATCGATCCCAGTGGGATGAAACTGTTACATTGTATATCAGTACCAGAATTATTGAAATTTGAAGTTGGTGTTTTACATCAATGACAGCTTATTTAGAATGTAAAATTTACTTCTGATATATAATCATCACCCCTCCTTCTTCTGCTTTTTTTTTATTCTGCAAAAAAATAATTTCCCAAACACTTGCTTTTTTTACACAAATAGTTTATAT